>JBLNCC010000037.1:0-15528 GCA_050260395.1 Betaproteobacteria bacterium | reverse complement strand
TGCGCTCGCCCTCGTCGCCCAGGACCCCGAGGACCCAGAAGACCTGGCTGTATCCCACCCCCACCCAACGGAGAGCGAAGAGCCCAAGCACGGCACGCCACCGCCCGCGGCTCACGGAGGTCTTCAGCCGGGCGAGCACGCGCGATAGCGGAGGGCGTCGGCGGGCAAGCGTGTCTATGAGGGGACGGCCCGCAGCGCGGAACACAGCGTACGAACCGACGTGTCCGGCTGCGGTGAAGAATCCCACCATCAGGGCGGCGTAAACCCACGACCAGCGCTCGGCCTGCATGGCGACGGCTACAAAGCTGAACATCGCCAGCGAAGAGATGGGCACGCCCACAGCCATCAAGAAAAAACCACCGCCCAGGAACGCAACAGACGGAACCCAGGCGGTGGTCATGCCCTCAAGGCCCATGGACCTCATCCTCGAGTCTCGTGCGCAGCGAATCCGACGAACGTCCGCCGAGGCTTCGGATCCTTACGACGTGCCCGCCGCGCCCCACCTAGCCCCTCCGCGTCGTCTCGCCACTCTACTTGAAGAGAGCCATCGCTTCCTTGTAAAGGGATTCCGGCACCGACTTGGTCTTGCCCACGGCGGTCGCGAGGTCAACCACTCTGATCTCGCCGCCGGCAAACGCTGGCATCTTGCCGAACTCCCCGCGACGGACGAGGTCAACGGCTGCCATGCCCAACCTGGTCGCGTAGAACCTGTCGTTCACGGTCGGCGAGCCGCCGCGCTGGATGTGGCCAACCACCGCGACCCTGGTCTGAATGCCGGTTCGCTTCTCGATCTCGCTACCCACGACCTGCCCGACGCCGCGCAGCCCGAGCCTGACGTGGCCGAAAGCGTCGACCTCCCCGGTAGGCTCCTCCGCAATGCCAGGGAGCTTCACGCCTTCGGAGACGACGACCACCCCGTACGGCTTGCCGGAGGCGCGCAGGTTGCGCAGGTGGTTGCACATGGCGTCCAAGTCCGGCTCGACTTCGGGAATGAGCACCCAGTCAGCGCCGCCTGCCATTGCGGTGACCAACGCGACCCACCCGGCGTCCCTGCCCATCACCTCGAGCACCATGATCCGCCTGTGCGACCGCGCTGTGTCGCGCAGTCTCTCGACAGCGTCCACCGCCACCGTAACAGCGGTGTCGAAGCCGATGCAGTAATCGGTGCCTGACACGTCGTTATCCATGGTTTTCGGCACTCCCACGCACGGCACCCCGCGTCCGGTGAGCTTATTCGCGACGCCCAGCGTATCGTCGCCCCCGATGGCGACTATCGCATCGAGCCCCAACTTTTTCACGTTCTCGATACATTTTACGACGTCATCTTCTTTTTTGAACGGGTTGGTACGCGATGTTCCCAAAACCGTTCCGCCGTGAGAAAGGATCTCCCTCACGTCATCAACGCTGAGAGGCGCGGCGTCGGCGTTTATGAGCCCCGCCCAGCCGTCATGGATGCCGAGGACCTCATAGCCGTAATCGGCCGCCCGCATCACAACGCCCCTGATCGCCGCGTTGAGCCCAGAAGAATCTCCTCCACCAGTCAAAACCCCGATTCTCTTGATTTCAGGCATTTCAAGCACCCTCCTCCGCAACCCCAAAGCTCCGAGAGATCCGGTGTTTTCCCGCGCGACTCAGGCCTTTCCCGAGCACCCGAAAAGACGCATCTTCGCCTTCACGGCTTCCTTCATATAGTCGCGGCCCACTCCGGCTATACGCCTCGGGTCGATCTCGTTGGGATTCTTCTCGAGTGCTTCGCGTATCCCACGCGTGAATGCCTTGTTGAGCTCGGTCGCTATATTGATCTTGCATATCCCTGCTGCGATGCCCATCTTGTAACCCTCGTCAGTCACACCGGACGCGCCGTGCAGCACGAGCGGGACACCCGTGAGCTCCCTGATTCGCGCTATCCTTTCCACGTCAAGCTTGGCAGCTTGGGTCGTCATCTTGTGCACGCTCCCGACGGCTACAGCGAGCGAATCGACCTCCGTCTCCTCGACGAATCTCTTCGCCTCTTCGGGATCGGTCATGAGGGCCTTGATTTCCTCCTCGGTCACATGTCCTGCGGTAGCCACCTTGCCAAGCTCAGCCTCAACAGGGATGCCCGCCGCATGCGCCATCTCCACGATCTTCTTGGTTATGGCGACATTCTCCTCAAAGGGCAGCGACGATCCGTCGAACATGAGCGAGGTGAACCCGGCAGCGAGGCATTTCACGTTTTGCTTGTAGTCGGTGCCGTGGTCCAGGTGAAGCGCCACGGGCACACTCGCCTCTTCAGCCGCTGCCTTTACCATGGCCACGACCATCTTGAGCCCGGCGTACTTGATCGCCCCCTGGCTCGCCTGGAGGATTACCGGAGCTTTCTCCTCCTCCGCAGCCTCAATGATGGCCTGAACGTACTCGAGGTTGTTGGCGTTGAACGCGCCAACCGCGTAGCGCTCGGCCTGGGCTTTCTTGAGCATTTCCTTCGTTGTCACCAGCGGCATATGCACATTCCTCCTTCTGTCTTGCACCGTTCGGGCCTCCCCCGGCGCAACTCCGACGGAAACCCTCGTCACGACCCTGAGGGGCCGGGACAGTGACAGTCCCGCCGGGTCGCCCGCGCGCCAGGAAAAACGCGTTGGCTCCTGCCTCTCGCCACGCGTCGTCAAAGGTCGTCACGGTATAGGATTCGCCCGCCAACCTTTTCTATTCTCCAGCCGTTTTCGTATTCCTTCTTCATTGGAGACCAACTTTCGCACGCCCTCGCCGCCGAAACCACGCGCGGCAAGCCCCCGAGCCAGCTTGATCCCACACTCAGAAAGCGCCATCCGCGCCCGGTCCCCGGCAATGACCCACCAAGCGCGACAGGACGAAACCGGGCAACACGTCAGACCCTGTGGGCCTTGAGCATGTTCGTCGTCCCAGGCACGCCGGCTCTCACTCCCGCCGTGATGATCACGAGGTCTCCCCGGCTCACCACGCCCAGCGACACCGCCGCATCGATGGCCACGTCGAGCACGTCGTCGATATTGGCCGCCTTGCGGACGAGGGTGGGAAGGACTCCCCAGACCAGGCTCAGCTTCGCGGCAACCCTCGGGTCGGGCGTCGCAGCGATTATCGGGGCTCGCGGGCGGTACTTCGATACCATGCGCGCTGTCGCGCCAGACTCGGTCGACGTGAGTATTGCCTTGACACCAAGGTCATACGCCGTTTGACACGTGGCGTGGCTGATGGCGTCCGCGACGCTCCTCGACGGCGCGACGCTCTTCGCGCGCAGGATGTCCTCGTACGGAAGCCCGCTCTCCGTGCTCTCAGCGATCCGCGACATCATGGACACGGCTTCAACCGGGTACTTGCCAACGGCGGTCTCCGCGGAGAGCATCACCGCGTCGGTGCCGTCAAAGATGGCGCACGCCACGTCGGTCACTTCAGCCCTCGTGGGCCTGGGGTTCTCCACCATGGACTCCAACATCTCCGTGGCGGTGATGACGGGCTTGCCTGCGGCGTTGCACTTCTGTATTATCACTTTCTGGACGAGAGGCACCCTCTCCGGGGGCGTTTCAACACCCAGATCGCCCCTGGCCACCATGATGCCGTCCGCCACTCGTATGATCGAGTCAATGTTCTCTATGCCCTCGCTGGATTCGATTTTCGCGATTATGTGGCTATCTGAACCCGCCGCGTCCAGGAGCGCTCGGACACGGACCACATCCTCCGCGGTTTGCACGAACGAGCACGCGATGAAATCGACCTCTTGAGCCGAGGCGAACTGGATGTCAGAGACGTCCTTGCGCGTTGCAGCTTTGAACCGCACCTTCGCACCCGGCAGGCTTACGCCCTTGCGCGACGCGAGCTCGCCTGAGGTCTTGACCAGGCACACAACCTCGCCATCGCCCACGTGATCCACTTCAAGCTCGATCAGGCCGTCGCTGAGGAGGATCCTGCCGCCCGGGGACACGCTCTCGAGAAGCTCGGGGTAATTCACGAATACCCTTGTCGCGTCCCCCTCCTCGTCGCCGGGCACTAGAGAGACGAACGAACCCTCCTTGAGCTCGACCTTGCCCCCTTTTATGGGACCGGTGCGGATCTTGGGCCCGGCGAGGTCGAACATGACCCCCACGTGCTTTCCGCATTCCCTGGCCGCTTCCCTCACACGTTTTATGCGGGACGCGTGTTCCTCATACGTACCATGGGACGCGTTGATCCTGGCGACGTCCACGCCCGCTCTCACAAGCGCCCCCAAGACGCCGGGCTCGTCAGTGGCGGGACCCAGCGTGCATACGATTTTGGTCCTGCGCACGCGCGTACCCCCTTCCCTACCTTCCTTTGGTTCCGCGCACCAACGCGCGGTGCGCGGCTCCCTTCTTTTTTCTCCCTGATACACCGAAACCCTCCCTTGAAGGAAGGGCTTCACACCGATGTTCCGCACATCACGTCGAGAGGGCGTTTCCCCTGACCGCTGCCACGCAACCCCGTACCCGCACGCCCGTGCCGTTGCGGGACCGGGGGCGGGGGCGGGGGACGCGCCGCTTGGGATGCCCGGGTTTACACCTTCGAAAGCATCACAGCCACGTCGTAAAGGCCCAAGTCAACCTTCCTTCGCGTCGCCGTCACCTCGTCAATGTCGAAAACCCGGATCTCTTGGCCCACAACTCCGACAACCTTAGCGGCTTGGCCCTCTTTGAGGAGCTCAACCGCCTTGCACCCGAACATCGTCGCAAGCAACCTGTCGCGAGCTGTAGGCGCGCCACCCCGTTGTATGTATCCGAGCACGGTGACCCTTGTCTCGAGGCCGGTCCGTTCCTGCACAGCCTCGCCTATCTTGAACCCTATGCTCTCATGGTGGGGCTCGTCGGGGGAGTGATAGCCACCCACGCCCTCGGCCACCACGATTATGCTGTGGGTCTTGCCGCGCCTATACCCGGCCTTGATGCCCTCGCATATGGCGTCCAGGTCGTAAGGCACCTCGGGGATCAAGACGTACTCCGCGCCCCCGGCCAACCCCGCAGCAAGCGCGAGGTGACCGGTGTCGCGGCCCATGACCTCTATCACGTTGCTGCGGCCGTGGGAGCTTGCGGTGTCACGTATCTTCGTGATCGCATCCAGGGCTGTGTTGACGGCCGTGTCAAACCCGAGGGCGTAATCGGTGAGCGAGATGTCGTTGTCGATGGTCGCGGGGATTCCGACCACGGGCGTGCCCATGTCCACGAGCGCACGGGCGCCGCGAAACGTGCCGTCGCCCCCGATGACCACAAGGCCTTCTATCCCGTGTCTCGACATTTGGTCGAGGGCCTTCCTGCGCCCCGCCTCGGTCATGAACTCGTCCGACCGGGCGGATCTCAGTATGGTCCCCGCCCGTTGAATGATGTCACCGACGCTCCGGGAGGTCATGTCGAACATGTCGCCTTCGATAAGCCCCTGATACCCTCGGTTCACCCCGACTACTGACATGCCATTGTAAATCGCGCACCGAGTCGCGGCTCTGATTGCAGCGTTCATGCCGGGGGCATCGCCCCCGCTCGTGAGGATCCCTATTCGTTTCAAGATCTGGCCCCTCCCTTCGGGCCGCCGGGCCCGGCCGAGGCACGAACCGTCTCGCCGCCGCTTGCCAAGGCGGTCTCGGTAAACCCTTCCTGCGCGGCCTCACGAATCACGAACTCGCCTATCCTGCGAAGCCTCGCGTAACGTCTCTCAACCAGCCTGCGAGGCGGGATCCCGGCGAGTTCGTCTATGCTCCTTATCAGAGCGTCTTTGATGACACGCGCCATCCCGTCCCGATCTTTGTGGGCCGCGCCCAAGGGCTCAGGGAGCACCTCGTCGACTATGCCGAGCCTCTTCATGTCCGGAGCGGTGAGCTTCAGCACGCCGGCAGCCTCCTGCGCCTTCGACCCATCCTTCCATAGAATCGCAGCGCACCCTTCGGGAGAGATGACGGAGAAATACGCGTTTTCGAGCATAAGGAGCCTGTCGCCGACCCCTATGGCAAGGGCACCGCCACTCCCTCCCTCGCCCGTTATGACCACCACGATGCACGTGGCAAGCCGCGAGATCTCCTCTATGTTACGGGCGATGATCTGGCCTTGCCCGCGCTCCTCGGCCTCGACACCCGGGTAGGCGCCGACCACGTCCACGAAGGACACAACGGGCCTGCGGAATTTCTCAGCCTGTTTCATGAGGCGCAGCGCCTTCCGATATCCCTCCGGATGCGGCATTCCGAAGTTCCGCGCGAGGTTCTCCTTGGTATCGCGCCCTTTCTGCGTCCCAACCACCGTGACGGGGCGACCGGCCAGGCTCGCGATCCCGCCCACGACCGCGCCGTCGTCACGAAAGGCGCGGTCGCCGTGAAGCTCGATGAACTCGTCAAAGATGAGGCTTATGTAGTCGAGCGTCGTAGGCCGCCTCGGGTGCCGCGCTATCTGCACGCGCTGCCAGGGCGTAAGGTTGTCGAATATCTCCCTGCGCAGCATCTCGGCCTTTTTCTCCAGAGTGGCTATCTCCTCGGAAAGGTCGATCTCCTTCTCGCGGCTGAAGTTCCGAAGCTCCTCGATTCTCTTTTCCAACTCCACCAGGGGCCTTTCGAAATCCAACGTGAGGTTGATCATCCCGCCTCATGCCTCCTTTCGTGGAGCGCGAGCAGAGACGTCAGGGTCTTCTTCATGTCCCGCCGTTCGACTATCATGTCTATCATGCCATGTTCCAGCACGAATTCGGCGCTCTGAAAGCCGGGTGGCAGCTTCTGTCTGATGGTCTCCTCGATCACTCTCTGACCGGTGAAGCCCACGAGAGCGCCCGGCTCCGCGATGATGATGTCGCCGAGCGAGGCGAAGCTCGCAAGGACGCCGGCGGTGGTGGGATTCGTGAGGACCGAGATGTACAAGACCCCTGCTTCCGACAGCCGTGCGCACGCCGCGCTCGTCTTGGCCATCTGCATCAAGGACAACACGCCTTCTTGCATCCGGGCGCCCCCGGAAGCACAGAACATCACCACAGGAACACGCTGCCGCGTGGCCCGTTCGAAGAGGCGTGCCACCTTCTCGCCAACGACCGAACCCATGCTCGCACCGATGAAGGAAAAGTCCATGACGCCTATCATGACCGGGTAGCCGTTTATGGTCCCCTGGCCCGTGACCACGGCTTCCTCCAGCCCAGTTGCCTGCCTCGTCCTCTCGAGCTTGGCGGCGTACCCTGGGAACTCGATGGGATCGCCGGAGACGAGGTTGGAGTCGAACTCCGTGAAACTCCCCTCATCCATGGTGATTGACAGCCTTTGGGCCGCGGTGAGCTTGAAGTGAAAACCGCACTTGTGACACACGAGGAGGTTATGGGCCAGCTCCCTCGTGTACGTGAGCTGGCCGCACTGCGTGCATTTGGTCCACAACCCTTCGGCCTGTTCCTCCTGCACGCTTACGGCCTTTACGGTCACGTATTTCTGTTTGCCTTTGAAAAGGTCCTTAAAAGCAGGCATACGTACCTACCTTCCGAACGCCGCAGTGAGAAGTTCCTGTGCGTCCTCAGCCTCAGATTCCGGCACGAGCACCTCGACATTCGCGGAGTTGCCCATGTGGGGCACGCCCACCGGGCGCAACATCACGAGCATCCCCTCTTTTTCGAGCATCTCCTTCATCATCTCTGCCATTGCCTTGTTTGCGGCGATGTACACGACCGTCCACATTCGCTATTTCCTCCTCCGCAGACAGGAAGACGCCGGATGTAGTATGTCCACCCACGTTTATGCTCTTTTCTAGCCCGTGCCCGAATATCCTTCTTGGCCCGGAGCCCCGGCCGAGCGGACGGCCGCCACGGGGCACCGCGGACCATGCCGGGGCCGCGTGGCAACCGTGCCGCCGGGACCGCCTGGTCAACCCGCGGCTTCGCCCCGGTGGGCAATACGCGCGGCCGCTGCGCCAGCTATTCCCGCAACCAAGTCATCGAGAAAGGTATTGACCTTCGCGCCGGATCGGCCGGCTTGCGCGTTGAGTCCGCGCAGCACCCCCATTTTCCTTTTGTCCACGTACCCGAAATTCGTGAGCCCGACCGTACCGTATATGTTCGTTATGCTGAGCGCCAGGATCTCGTCAACCCCGTACAGAGGGTCATCCGTTTTGACAAGCGTCAGGAGCGGCTCCGGCAGAGCGTCGCTCTCGGCAAGCATGTCAAGGGCGATCCCCGTGAGCACGGCGTGTTGAACCTCCCTTTTCTCCAGGACCTTCTCCACACTTCTCAAGCACTCGTCCACAGTCAAATCCGGCCGGTAGGGTCTTTGAAGCTCAACCACGATCCGGGCGATCTGCTCCAGCCGCACTCCTCGGGATGCAAGCATATCCACCACCAAATCCTTCACAACGCTTCTCCCCTTCCCACCGGGCGTGCCCGCCCTTCTTCTTCCGTGCGCTGCCCCGTTCCCCTGCTCGAGACCCTTTCGCCCGACTCCCCAGTCCGCCCCGCCGCCTCCCCGCCCATCGCTGCCATCGCTGCCCGCGCCTTAGCGTTCCCCGCCAGCAATGAGCGTGCGCAGGCTCTCTCTCGTTTCTGCAGACACCCACGCGTGCGGAGAAGTCGATACCACCGCTGTCCCCACGGGCGTCGTCACTCGGAGAAAGACCGGGATGGTGCCGTTCCCGCCGGCGCTCGCGAGTTTCTTCTTCAGCCGCTCGAGTTTGGCCTTGGTGGTCGCCTCGCCGTCCACGGGAATGACAACGGCATCGGGGGAAAAGGGCAGCACCGTGTTGGCGAGGACTTTCGGCCCTTCCTCTTTCACGTCCAGCCTCCCTTGCACCAGGACGATGGCGTCCTCCGCTATGAACTTGAAGCACTCCTCATACACGCGGGGGAACACCACCACCTCCACTGAACCCGTCAGGTCCTCGAGAGTGAAGAAGGCCATGGGCTGGCCGGTGCTCTTCGTGACGATCTTTCGGAACGCCGTGATGATCCCTCCGACGGACACCTCATCACCGTCCGGATGGTCGGCAAGCGTCGCCACCTGGGCGCTCACGTGCTCTCGTAGCTTCGGCGCCATGCCTTGGAGCGGGTGCCCCGACACATACAGCCCAAGAAGCTCCTTCTCCATGGAGAGCCTTTCCCTCTCGCTGAACTCCGGCACGGATGGCAGCGGGACCTCGCTCGAAGCAAACTCACCCTTCTCATCGAACAGGTCGAAGAACGAGGCCTGCCCCTTCTCCCGCTCCCTGCGGCCGGCGGACGCCGCGTCGTAGGTGGCGTCGAGCACCATGAGGAGCGCCGCCCTCGTCGCGCCGGTGGAATCGAAGGCGCCGCAGCGTATGAGGCTCTCTATCGCTTTCTTGTTGACCTCCCTGAGGTCGACCCTGTCACAGAAATCCGCAAGAGACTTGAACCTGCCCCCTGCGGCCCGCGCCTCGATGATCGCCTGTACCGCGCCTCTTCCAACGTTCTTGACGGCAGCTAGGCCGAACCGAATCCTTCCTCCGACCGCGGTGAAGTCGTCGAGGCTCTCGTTGATATCAGGCGGCAGGACCTCTATGCCTTTCTGGCGGCACGCGTCAACATAGAACGCGACCTTGTCGGACGCGCCGGTCACGCTCGTGAGGAGCGCCGTCATGAACTCCACTGGATAGTGAACCTTGAGCCACGCGGTCCGGTACGATATCATGGCGTAAGCCGCGCTGTGGCTCTTGTTGAAGCCGTACCCGGAGAAGAACTCCATGAGGTCGAACACCTGGGCCGCGGTCTGCTCGTCAACGCCGCGCTTTCTCGCGCCCTCCATGAACTTCTCTCGCTGAGCCGCGAGGACCTCGGGCTTCTTCTTGCCCATGGCCCGCCGCAGGATGTCCGCTTCTCCGAGGGTGAAACCAGCCAAGGTGCTCGCAACCATCATGACCTGCTCTTGATAGAGCATGTTGCCGTAGGTCTCCTTCAAGACCGGCTCCAGGTCCGGGTGCGGATACTCGACAGGTTTCTCACCGTGTTTTTGCTGGGCGAAGTCCTGGATGCGCCCCATCGGCCCAGGGCGGCCGAGCGCCAGGATGGCGATGATGTCCTCGAAACACGTCGGCCGGACCTCGCGGAGAAGCCCTTGGAAGAGGCTGCTCTCAAGCTGAAACACGCCAAGCGAGTCGCCCTGTCTGAGCGCCTCGTATACGGCAGGGTCATCCAGGGGGATCTTGCCTATGTCAATAGCCTCGCCGCGCGTGCGGCGGATGATTTCTATAGCCTTACCGATGACCGTGAGCGTGCGCAGCCCGAGGAAGTCCATCTTGAGGACGCCGATCTGCTCGAGGTCCTCCATGGCGAACTGCGTAGTAATGGCATCGTCATTAGTCCGGTACAGGGGGACGTGCTCGACCAGCGGGTCTTTGGAGATCACCACGCCCGCCGCGTGAACCGAAGCGTGCCTCGGCATCCCTTCCACAGCGCAGGCCATGTCTATGAGGTTCCTTACTTTCTCGTCCTGGTCGTAAGCGGCTTTGAGTTCGGGAGACGATGCGAGGGCTTTCTCGATGGTCGTGCCGGGCTCCGCCGGAACCATCTTGGCTATCCTGTCAACTTCGCCGTATGGGAAATTAAGCGCGCGCCCCACATCGCGTATGGCGGCCCTCGCAGCCATGGTGCCGAACGTGATGATCTGCGCGACCCTGTCGGACCCGTACTTCCCCGTAACGTAATCGATGACCTCACCGCGCCGCTCGAAACAGAAGTCCACGTCGATATCGGGCATGGTCACGCGCTCCGGGTTGAGGAATCTCTCAAAGATCAAGCCGTACTTGATCGGGTCGATGTCGGTGATCCCGAGCGCGTATGAGACCAGGCTCCCAGGCGCGGACCCGCGGCCGGGACCTACGTAAATGCCCCTCTCCCGGGCGAACCTGATGAAATCCCACACTATGAGGAAGTACCCGGCATATCCCATCTTGACTATGACGTCTAGCTCATAGTTCAACCTTGCTACAAGATCCCCCGCTGCCTCGCCGTACCTTCTCTTCAGACCCTCCAAGCAGAGGTGCCTAAGATACGTCTCCTCCGTGTACCCCTCCGGGACCTCGAATGAGGGCACCGCGGACCTGCCGAATTCGAACTTGAAATTGCACCGCTCAGCGATGGCAAGAGCATTCTCCAGCGCCTCCGGCACGCCTTTGAAGGCCGCTTCCATCTCATCCGGAGATTTAAGGAAGAACTCGTCTGTCGGGAAGCGCAGGCGGTCTTTGTCATCGATGGTTTTCCCGGTTTGGATGCACAAGAGGACGTCGTGCACGCGGGCGTCCTCGCGCCTCACGTAGTGGACGTCATTGGTCGCCACAAGAGGGATGTGCAGCTCGCGGGAGATCTCCACAAGCGCGGCGTTCACCTGGTCCTGCTCACGAATGCCGTTGCTCTGAAGCTCCAAGTAGAAGTTGTCCGGCCCGTACACCTCTTTGTATTCCGCGGCCTTCCGCTTGGCGCCCTCGCGGTTTCCTTGCAGGATGAGGGACGGGATCTCCCCAGCGAGACACGCCGAGAGGGCAATGATCCCGTCGCGGTGGCGGTCGAGCACCTCCAGGTCGACCCTGGGTTTATAGTAGAACCCGTCGACGAACCCAATGCTCGACAGCTTTACGACGTTCCTGTAACCGGCGTCGTCTTTTGCCAGGACCACCAAGTGATACTGGTCGTCATCCACATGAGGGGTGCGGTCGTGCCGGCTTCTCTTCGCCACGTATAGCTCGCAGCCGATGATCGGCTTTATGCCGTGCTTTTCGGCAGCCTTATAGAAGTCTATGGCCCCGTAAAGGACCCCGTGGTCCGTCATGGCAAGGGCTTTCACCCCTAGCTCACGGGCCCTTGTCATGAGGTCGGGCAGCTTGCACGCCCCGTCGAGGAGCGAGTACTGCGTGTGCAAGTGCAGGTGGGCAAACTCGCCCATATGCTCCTCCCCTTTCGGCCCCTCGCCCACGGGCGCCGCACGCCGCGTCCGCGCCACGCAACGAGCGAGGGAGAGCCCATACGGCAGTAGACACCGATGGCGGGCATATACCCGCCATCAGGTACTACACATTATATCAGTTCTCGTTTGCAGAGCAAGTTCCTCCCCATCGGGAGCCCCCGAGGGTCGTGCCTTGGGAAAAGGTGGAATAAGGCGGGCTTGCTGGTCTCATTCCTGTGGTGGCGGAGCTTTCAGCTCCGCGAACACGTTTCTGAAAGAAAGGGTAATGCTTTCGTGCCTGGGCCGTGTGCGTATCCCCTGGCACACCACGAGGTCCGGCCACGAGTCGTCTTTGAACCCGTCTACATGCACCTCCACCATGGCCATGAGCGGATTTGATACCATCGACGGCTTAACGACCGCCGCTCGCCCTCTGATGCCGACGGCTATGTTCCCCTCATCGAGGACCGCTATCATCACCAGCCCCCGCCGCTGGATGTTCGCCAGGGCGACGCTGCGACGTTCCAGCGCCATCCTGATGATTGTCCCGGAGACGGACGTGATGGTATTGACCGGGGTCGTCCACGGGTCGCCCGCCTCGTCCACCGTGGCAACAACCGCCGTCACGCCTCGCCTGCCAAGCAGATCCGCCACTTTTTCATCCAGCGGGCCAGGGGTAATGACCTCCACTGCATCCAGCCCCCAAGCAGCCACACGTAGCGACGCAGCCGCCCGCTGTATGAATATGCCCCGGGACTCCGGGATATGCCGGCGCGACCCCTCACGCGGCCGCCGGGCTCACTCGGGCCTGTCTTCCTCGGGTTCGTCCTCCGGGTTCGTCCACAGGCTCTCTTCTGGGGCCTTCCCCAGGACCTCCGACGCCTCATTCTCGTTGACTTCGGTCATGAGCATGTCGAGGAAGTCTTTCTCGTCGACGTCCAACATCCTCCTAGTCCTCTTGCTCGCGCCCCTTCTTGAAAGGCGCGGATCTCTTGAAGGCGACTTCGATGCCACGAGTATCACCGTCCCATCTCAAAGTTTGCGCATCACGCCTCCAAGTTATCAAGGATCTCCTGGACAAGCGGGGACGGGTCCACCGGACCGGTGCCAAGCCTCGCCGCGAGCTCTTCGACCGGGAGACGCTGTCCCTCCGAGAACAGCTCGCGCAGTGCGGCCCCGGTTTCCGCGTAGGCGTACCAGCGCTCGCCGAAGCGTCTCGTGAGGAAGTCCCTCAAGTGAGCCTCGAACATCCAAGCCTTCAAGTATCGGACCACGTAGAATCCATCGTCGACGTCAGCCAGGTAGTCGCTCTCGGGATATCGCACTTTCAGTGCGTCCGTCAGAAGGCCCGCGTACTCGCCGGGCATCTCTGAAAACGAGCCCCCACCATGCAACCGAAGCTCGTAAAGAAGCTTCGCGGCGTATCGCCTCAACATGTACGCCTTGTGGAGCATGGCGTGCGCGCGGTACTCGTCGATGAGAGTGCCCGCCGTGTGCTCCGCAAGCCAGCGTCCGCTGCAAGCAAGGTACTCGAACAAGAACGCGTACGCCTCGGTGACCGAGTTGTCCCCCAGCCACTTGTATTCGAACTGCAGATCTGGCCGGACGCTCCCGTAGTGCCACGCGTGGCCAGCCTCGTGAAGGATGCTGTGGTAGTCGTCATGGCCGCCATGAGGCATTATGACCAGCACGACTCGCGCGGGCACGTCAAGAGGCACCGAGAACGCGCGCGGAGACTTGTTCTCTCGCGCCTCAGCATCTATATGTATGTTGGGATACTCGTCACGGGGCAGTCCCATGGCCGCGACGGTTGATTCGAGGGTGGCCACGACCCTGTCCCCGCGGAACATGTCGTCGAAACGCGCCCCACGGAAAAGGAAGGCAAGGTCGTGGCGCCTCACATCCTTGAGGCGCATTCCGAGGATCGCAGAGGCCGCCTTCTCCATCGCACGGGTGTAGACAGCGTCCGTCTCATCGAGAAAGCCTTCCATCATGGCGGCGAGCCCTTCCAGGTCCATGCCCCCGAGGTCGGCGCAGAACGATTTATAGTCGGAAAACCCGAGGTCGCGCACGAGCGAATGAAGCATCTCCATGCGCTCCTCACGCTGAGGGTTTATCCCCATGGTGACTTGCTGCCGCGCCGCCTCGAGCGCAGCCCGTGCCCGCTCGTTGGGTTCGTTGGCGAGTAGCACCTGAGACATACGGAACGGGATCCTCTTCCCCTCGAACTCCACGACCGCCTGCGTTTCTGCGGATACCACGGCATCCGTCAGCTCTCTCGTCGCCATGTCAAGGTACCCAAAGCACGCGAACTCCGCGAGGTATCGGGCGCTTCTTGCGGCGTCCGACTCCGGCTCGAACGGTGACAGACCGTCGCCTGCCGCCGTGGTCTCCCGGGGCGCCGCGGCGCAGGGTGCTGCCGCGCCTCGGAAATCTCTAAGGGCGCGCGCCACCTCGGCCCTGCGGAACAGGTCACCGTTCCTCTCGTATATCGGCGCCGTGTCCAACGAGGCTTTGAGCCCGGCACCATTCCGGTAGAATTCCTCGTTCAGCTCGCGAAGAAAGCCTTCCGCGCGCCGCCGATACTCGTCGAGTTCCATCGTGACCCCTCCCATCATACTCGCAACATGCCCTCTTCGATCACCGTCACCCCGTCCACGATCAGTGTGGGCTTGAGGATTATGCCGTCTAGATGACTCGGGATGTCAACCGTGCCCCCGAAGCTCACGTTGTTGCCGATCGCGATGTGGACGGTCCCGAGCACCTTTTCATCCTCAAGCACCTTCCCGGTGATCACTGCGCGATCGTTGGTCCCCACTCCCAGCTCGGCAATGTTCCTGGCGGGCTTCCCCAGGTGAGCTATGGCATCCTCAAGCGCCTTCGCAGCGTCTCCTCCGGAGATCTCCGTCGCATACCCGTCTTCCACTTTCATCGTAATGTGGTCCTCGAGCACGCCAGCGCCGGCCATCGCGCCGTCCACAACAATGACCCCGGTTGCGGAGCCCTCCACCGGTGCTATGTATGCCTCGCCGGCCGGCAGGTTTCCGAAATCGCCCGGGAGACGGTATATCCCGGTGTCAGGGTGTCCGTCGCGTCCCTCAAGGGACATGGTTATATCGGTGCCTGAAGGGCTCACCACCCGGGCGGTCGTGCCTGACGTCAAGATATCCGCGACCCTCTTGCTCAACTCAGCAATGCGGGAGTAGTCCGCCGACAGGGTGCGGACCATGGCATCTCGTGTTATGCCCGGCAACGTCGCGATGCGCGCGCCCGCCGCGCACGCTTCGCGCCTGGCGGCGGTGTGCGAGAGAGATTTGCTCGTGGGCGCGAGCACCACGTCCACCGATTTCATGATGCGTGCGACCGCGGCGGGCGGCTCCTCACCGTTTCGCGTCCTTGGTATGATCTCAAGAAGCATCGCCTCCGCCCCAAGTGAGCGCGCCGCCTCCCACAGGGCGTACCCGATCTCCCTCAGTTTGTCGTCGGTTATGACAAGCACGCTCTCTCCCGACGACACTCCCATGCATTGCGCGAGCGCGGTATGCGCGGCGTGGCGCAGGTCTTCGCCTGACACAACCACTCATGATCCCTCCCAGCTTGGTGTCGCTTGCCCTCGGCTCTGCGCCTCGGACTTCTTCATTTCTAGCTCCGGCCCGTACCGTATCGACTTC
>JBLNCC010000036.1:0-2553 GCA_050260395.1 Betaproteobacteria bacterium | reverse complement strand
ACGTCATAGCGTCTTTCGCCGGCCTGCGCGCGGCGTCCTCCGAGGGCGACTTCATCATAAGGCCGTCCGGGGTGGCGAGGGGTATGGTCCACGTGGCTGGGATAGAGTCGCCGGGTCTCACTGCGGCGCCCGCCATCGCTCGCATGGTTGTCGCGATCCTGCGCGATGAAGGGCTCAAGGCGCGCGGGCGGCGCGGATTCAATCCCATTCGTCCGGCACCTGTGCGGTTCTCGCACCTCTCCCGTGCCGAGCAGGCCCGGCTTGTGGAATCCGACCCTTCGTTCGGCCGTATCGTGTGTAGATGTGAGACGGTGACCGAGGCCGAGGTGTTGGACGCGATCCGCAGGGGCGCGAGGACGGTGGACGGGGTCAAGCTCCGGACGCGCGCTGGCATGGGAAGATGCCAGGGTGGGTTCTGCATGCCAAGAGTGATGAAGATCCTCAGCCGGGAACTGGGAGTCTCTCTCCAGAAGATCACAAAGCGAGGACCGGGCTCGGTGATCGCGCCGTACCCGGCCAAAGCCTTGCTACGCCAGGGCCGTGAGAAGGCCGGCGACGGGCCGGCGGAGGCCCAGGTGGCGCCGGCGACGGGGAGGTAGGTTCTTTGGGACCGTCGTTGGGACCGGAAGGGAAGCGTTTGCGCGCCGACGTGGCCGTCATCGGTGGAGGTCCGGCGGGCCTTGCCGCGGCTGTCGCCGCAAAACGGGGAGGCGTGGGCCGGGTGGTCGTCATCGAACGCGACGTCCGCCTGGGTGGGATCCTTCCCCAGTGCATACACACGGGATTCGGAGTGAAGTGGTTTGGCGAGGAGCTCACCGGCCCAGAATACGCGGCGCGGTTCGTGGGCGAGGCGGACTCGGCGGGCGTGGAGTTCATGCTCGAGACCATGGTTCTCGAGGTCACGCCCGATCTTCGCGTGGTGGCGGTGTCGCACCGAGACGGCTTGATCGTACTTGAGTGCGGTGCCATCATCCTCGCCATGGGATGCCGGGAACGTCCCCGCGGGGCACTGGCTATCCCCGGCACGCGGCCGGCGGGGATCTTCACAGCCGGCACGGCCCAGCGGCTCGTGAACATCGAAGGCGTCCTGCCGGGGCGGCGTGCGGTCATACTGGGGTCGGGCGACGTCGGGCTGATCATGGCCCGGAGGCTCACCCTTGAAGGGGTGAAAGTCGAGGCGGTCGTGGAGATCATGACGTATCCGGGTGGCCTTGCCCGGAACATACAGCAGTGCCTTCGCGACTTCGGCATCCCGCTGTATCTGGGACACACCGTCTCCCGCATCCACGGCCGCGACAGGTTGGAAGGGGTGAGCGTCGCCCCTGTGGATGACGCACGGGTGCCCATCGCCAGCAAGGAATGGTTCATCCCCTGCGATACGCTGCTGCTCTCGGTGGGACTCATCCCTGAGAACGAGCTTTCGGCGGCGTGTGGCATCGAGCTGGACCCCGCCATCGGAGGGCCTGTCGTCACCGACGAGATGGAGACGAGCGTGCCTGGTATCTTCGCCTGCGGCAACGTGGTCCACGTGCACGACCTTGTAGACCACGTGACCGAGGACGGCATGGTGGCGGGCGTCGCTGCCGCGGCCAGGGCGGCGGCCGGGGTCGTAACCAGAGCGGCGGGCTGCGGGGGCACGGGCGCGGCGGGTGCAGGCGCAGGCCCGGTGATCGCGGGCGCACGTGCGGCGACCCGGGCGGATGGGGCTGGGGTCCCGGGTGGGACGGGTGAGGGCGTGAGGCTTCGGGCGTGCTCCACTTTGGGAGAGATCCGCCCTGGCCGAAACGTTCGATACGTGGTTCCTCAACGCTTCGTCCGGCGCGGCACGCTTGCGGGCGGCGACGGCAGGACCCTCACCATATCCCTGCGCCCCAGCCAGCCCGCGGAAGACGTGGTGCTCGAGGTGTCTGCCGCCGGAAAGGTGTTGCGGCGTCAGAGAAAGGGAAAGGTCCGGCCTGGTGAGATGCTGCAGGTGAACGTGGACAGGCTTGCGCTCCCGTCCGGGAACGACGGTGTGCTGATGGTGTCCATAGTGGAAAGAGAGGCGTGATTCTACGTGAGCAGGGGCCCGAACGAGTTCACAGTGACATGTGTCGTCTGTCCTGTTGGGTGCGAAGTTACTGTGTCAGATGCGGGGGAGGTCGGGGGCAACAAGTGCGACCGGGGACGCGAATACGCTCTCCTCGAGCGGTATGACCCGAGGCGGGTCTTGACGTTCACTGTACGCACAACGTGCCCCGATCACCCGCTCCTCCCTGTGAAGACGGACCGGCCGATCCCGAAGCGCTTCCTTCTTGAAGCCGTGAAGCTTCTGGCTGCGAAGTATGTCAGCCCGCCCGTGAAAGCCGGCGACGTGGTGGTGCGCGACATCCTGGGGACTGGCGCTTCTGTGGTGGCTACCGACGACCTCCTATGAGAGGCGTACCGGGAAATCAGAGAGTACATGGAGATCCTGCGATACGGTCTGTACAAGAGGCCCGGTCAGGGCATCTAGTCCATGCGTCGGCCGGACAAGCGGACATGCTCCGTCAAGAGGGCGCAACGTAGGACCCA
>JBLNCC010000035.1:0-36761 GCA_050260395.1 Betaproteobacteria bacterium | reverse complement strand
ACGACGTGACGTTCGAGGATGCGGTGGTTGTGGACGCGTTCTGCTCCGCGCTCCATCCGGTCCTCCGCAATTTCCCTGATGACCGGGACACGTGCCTTGTCATGGGGGCGGGGGTCATCGGTATATCCGTGGTGGGCGCCCTTCGGGCCCTCGGTAGCCGGGCGCGGGTGGTGGTGGTGGCCAAGTACCCGTTCCAGGCCGAGCTCGCGCGCGCCTTCGGGGCGGACGACGTGGTGTGCTCGCGGGAGAGTGAGGACTACTTCAGGGACCTTGCGAAGGCCCTCGACGGGAAGGTGCTCAAGCCCATGGTCGGGAAGAGGATCGTGCAAGGCGGAGCCGACGTGGTCTTCGAGTGCGTGGGGAGCTCGACGAGCATCGACGACGCCTTGAGGTTCACGCGGTCCGGCGGGAAGATGGTGCTCGTAGGCCTCGCGGCGTTCCCGAAAGGGGTGGATTGGACTCCCATCTGGCTCAACGAGATCACGGTCCGCGGGTCGTTCTGGTGCGGTGGCGAGACTTACCAGGGCAAAAAGACCACCACCTACAGACTTGCGTACGAGCTCATCAAGAGCGGTAGACTGTCGCTCTCGCGGCTCCTCACCCACAAGTTCAGGCTCGAGGACTACAGGAAGGCCATCGAGGCGAACCTGCACAAATCCGCGAGCAAAGTGGTGAAATCTGCCTTCGAGTTCGACTGACCGCAGTGGAGTGGGCTTCAGGTCGCGGTCCTAGCTGCTCGATTCTCCGCCGAGTGGGCGGGACCGGCCCGGCCTACGGTGGAAGGCATGCCGGGCTGCGCCGGCAACCTGGCGCGCGGTCTTCGGGCCGAAAACGGGGTGGAGGCGGAAATCCGCCTCCACCCAGCCTTCGCTTCACTTAGAGAGCTTCAGTCGGGTCTTAGGCCTTGGGCTCACGCGAAGTAGCGCTTCATGAGCCCTTCGAGCATTTGGGCGTGCCGCGCCTCGTCGCGAGAGGATTCATCGAAGAAGTCGTGGGCGGGGTCGATGCCCAGCTCTTTCGCCTTCACGGCTGACTCCCTCTTGCCTCTGTTCGCTGCCTGCTCGCCCTTGAGCATCTTCTCCAGGTTTTCCCTGGTGCTGGCGGATATGACGCCGTTGAGCTCCGCGAAATGGGCCGCATGCCATGCCTCCTCCGTCGCTATCCTGACTAACGCTGCCGCGACCTCAGGGTATCCCTCGCGCTCGGCCTGCCTAGCCATGGCAAGGTACATGCCCACCTCACCGGTCTCACCTCTGAGGTTCATGCTCACCGCCTCTTCAAGCTCGGTTCCTTTCGTTACCCCCAATTTGACTTCGCAAACGAGCTCTGCCATTTTACGACTCTCCTTTCGTTGGATCTTCAGGTCTTTCCTCGCGGCCGAGGCGTGGGCGCGGACCGGCCGCGTGCGGCTGGCCGAGGTGTGCCTCGCAATCCTTGCAGTACCCGTAAAAGTAGTGGTCATGGTCGATGATGAGCCGTGGGATCCTCGCCTCGAGACGGGGCTCTATTTCGGCGAGGTCCTCATCCACCCCGCGCGGCGTGTCTTCGACGCGTCCGCACATCGTGCACACGAAATGCGCGTGCGGCGAGGCGTTGGCGTCGTAGCGAAACACGTTCTCTCGCATGGCGAGTTTCCGGACGAGCCCCGCGGCGACGAGGGCCTGGAGCGTGCAGTAGACAGTATTGAGGCTCATTGTCGGAAAAGTGTGTTTCAGTGTCTCGTACACCGCCTCTACGCTGGGGTGACTTGTGGTGCCTTTTAGCATCTCGTATATAGCTACTCTTTGGGGAGTAGGTCTTATCCCCACCCCGCGGAGCTCATCCGCGATGGATTGTCTAGCCACGTCTTTCACGTCGTCGTCATCTCCGCACTTCATCTCCGCACTTCTCACTCCATCATCGCCGGTTGGTCCGTCTTGCTCTCTTTCAATACGTTAGCTTCCCGACCCCTGGGACGCGACCGATGTCACGCCGCGTTCCGGCTCGGACCTGGAAGAAGAGCTTCGGCACTAAGTAGATCGCCATAAGTAATCGCTGATTCCAGGGAGCACACGCGCCATGCAGGGTTGCCGGTGTTGCACTCCGGGACAGCGCCATAAGCGGGGCGCGCTTCGCCACAATCCGGCCACTGACCAGACCGGCCGGATTTTGACACCCCTCGTGCAATCACCGGCAACCTAAGACCTCGGAAAACGGGAGAAAACTAATGACCTCATACTAGGGACGGTGCCAATACCTCAGCGTTCGCACGAGAAGCATTGCTATATAGGAATCACTATCGTCTATTACAGTATGGACGATTCTACGACAGGTCGCAAATGATGTACACCGGCGTAATGGGGCCAAACGACAGTGTATCCGCGATTTATCTGTATCCGCATTCACGTTGCTAAGCCGGGCTACGGGAAGCGCCGCCAGAGACAGCAGCAGTTCATACGGGTGCCTCTCGAGTCATCATCACCGCTGGCCCCATGGCGCGACCCCAGCACGCGTGATACGCCAGGGGATGACGCCGGCCGCGGCACCGCTAGGTGGCCGCACGCTGCCGCGGCGCATAGCGACTTCCTCGCGCGGCATAATAATCCCGAACCTTTGGTGGCCGCGGGAAGTGGTGGCAAATGTACAAGGTTGGAAGAATATGCATTGGGCTTCTCGTTCTCGTGGCTCTCGTGGCTGTCGTCTGGTACGTTCGTCCTGGGGACCGCGCGCCCGCCATCCGAACACGGCACGCAGGAGCTGACGCCGACGGGAGCTCGCCGACGACCTCAGCCACGGCTGTGGCGCCCACGTCCTGGGAGCTCGCCGCGCCTGGCCAGGCCTACGACTATAATTTCGACCTCATGGCCCGCGTGATCTCGGCGGAGGCGGAAGGAGAGCCCTACGTGGGGCAGGTGGCGGTAGGCGCGGTTATCCTCAACCGTGTGGAACACCCCCATTTCCCAAAGACCATCCCGGGGGTCATCTTTGAGCCTGACGCGTTCACCGCTGTGTCCCAGGGGACCATCTGGTTGCCGCCGACGGCCTCCGCGATCCGCGCGGCTCAGGACGCGCTCGCCGGGTGGGATCCCACGGGCGGCGCGCTTTACTACTATAATCCGGCGAAGGCGACCAACTGGTGGATCACAACCAGGCGCTTCCTGGTGCAGATCGGGAGCCACGTTTTCTATAGGTGATCTGAGATGAGGTGGAAGTCATGAGACGCGACTGGCTGCGGCTCGGGGGGGTCGTCGTCGTGGTCTTCCTGGGCCTCGTGACCCTTCGCGAGCACAGGCTTCGGCGCGAGATCGAGCTGAGAACGGAGAACCAGTATCAGCGGGCCTTTCAGGAAGTGGTTTACCACCTCGACGGCCTTGAGCAGGAGCTCGCGAAGGCCCTCGCGGCCGGTTCGACGACCCAGACGGCCAAGGCGTTCGCTGACGCCTGGAGGCATTCAGAGTCGGCGAGGTCCGCCATAGGCCAGCTTCCCATTGCTACGGTGCCGCTTTCCGCTACCGAGGACTTCATCGGTCAGGTTGCGGCGTTCACGTACACCCTGTCACAGAAGGGAGCCTCCGGCGCGACCATCACGGATCGAGAGTGGACGGTGCTGCGAGATTTCCGCAGGCAAGCGAAGTTTGCCGCCGAAGAGCTCGCGAAGATGGGCAGAGACTTCGCTACTGGCGCCCTGCGGTGGACGGACTTCCAACGGGACACGATGGCCGCCGCCGCCACCCGGCCCGAACGCGCGCCCGAGAGCACTCCGTCGAACCAGGTTACCAAGGGTTTCAAGATGCTCGAGGATGGAATGACGCGGTTCCCGTCCCCGGACCTTGAGGGGGTGCTGCCGCCGCCCGAAAGGAAGCTGCCGCAAGTGCCCGGCGCCGCGATCGGCACGGATGAGGCGGTGCGCGTAGCCGTAGACTTCGTCGGGCCCTCGGTCGTCGCCGGCAGGCGAGCGAGGGTAGTGGGGAGGGTGCCATCCGATCCAGAGGCATACAGGATCCAGATTCCGGCCGGTGGCGGGCGCGGTGCTGTGTGGGCGGACGTGTCCGTCAAAGGCGGGCGCGTCCTATGGATGATGGATGAGACGCCGAGCGGTCCCGCCACAGTCACCCCCGCCATGGCCGAGAGAATCGCGGCCGACTTCCTCGCCTCCAAAGGCTTCGAGAACATGCGACAGATCTCCAGGCAGGTACACGAGGGAGTCGCGGTGATAGGCTTTGCCTCCGAACAAGACGGCGTGCTCATGTACCCGGACCACGTCGTTGTGAGGGTCGCCCTCGACACCGGCAGGGTAGACGGGTTTGAGGGCACGAACTACCAAGTGTTCCACAAGACGAGACTCATCGCCCCGCCCGGCGTTACCGAGGCTCAGGCGAGAGCGGCGCTGAATCCGAGGTTGGAGGTTACGGCTTCGCGGCTCGCGGTGATAATGGACGACTTCTACAAAGAGACTCTCGTGTACGAGTTCCGGGGCATACTGGACGACCAGACCTATCTCGTGTACGTCAACGCGGACACCGGTGAGGAAGAGAAGATAAAGAGAGTGGGGCCTCAAGGCATCGAGACCGTATGATGCGTAGTTACGATGTGGTGGTGGTTGGAGCGGGACCGGCAGGCTCAACCGCGGCGCGGGTAGCGGCCGAGCGGGGCCTGTCCGTTCTGCTCATCGACAAAGCTAAGTTCCCCAGGAACAAGCCGTGCGCCGGTGGGGTGACCGCGAAAGCCATCCGGGAGCTGGGGTTCGACCTGCCGGATGCCGTCGTGGAACACGATATCATGGGTATAAAGCTCGTCTCATCCAAGGGCGGGTCGGTTTCGGCAAGGGATTCCAAGCGGCTCGGGGTAACGGTGCGACGCACGGTTTTCGACAGCTTTCTTGCCTCGAAGGCCGTGGAGGCGGGCGCGGAGTTCCTCGACGAGGCGCCCCTCATCGGACTCTTGGCGGAAACGGGCTCCCGAGGCGAACGCTACGTGGTGACGACGGGGCGGGGCCGGTTCGAGACGAGAGCGGTCATCGGCGCCGATGGTGCATGTGGAAGAACTGCCAGGCTAGCAGGGGTGAGGGGCCGGTGGTCCAGGTGGGAACTGGGGGCGTCTGTTTGCGCGGAAGTCGACCTCTCACCCGGCTCCTCCATCGGGCAGATGGCCGAGCCAGATCTCATCGAGCTTTACCTTGTTCCGCCCCTGCGGGCGGCGTTCGGTTGGGCCTTTCACTGGAAGGACGGGCTGCACGTGGGAGTGGGCGCGACCGCCCTTGACGCGCCCAGGCTTCCCCGTGCGTTCGAGGCCCATTTCAACCATGTGGCGGGCGCTCATCGGCTGAGCGTCCCGTGCCCGAGGGGGAGAGGACATCTCCTGCCTACGGGCGGGATCAGGCGGGCTGTCGCCCGGGGGATGGTTTTTCTGACGGGCGACGCCGCAGGCCTCGTGGACCCCTTCTCGGGCGAGGGAATATACAGCGCCATCCGGAGCGGCAAGATGGCCGCGGAAACCATCGCGGACGCGGTGAAGTCCGGCCGCTTCTCGGACGCCGCAGCCGTGTACACTCGGAGATGCCGCACGGAGTTCTCAAGGGAGTTCCGTCTCTCGATGCTCCTTGCGGCTGTGCTTGGGATCAAAGACGGCCTGCCGTTCCGTATCGTGGAGGCGAACCCCGACCTCGTGTTCCTTCTCGCCGACATCCTATTCGAGCCAGGCTCCTACCGGCGTCTGTTCGTGGCGAGCCTTATCAGGTCTCCGAGGGTCCTCGCGAGATTCTTCGTGGCGCGGCTCGGCCTCTTGCCCACCGGCGACGTGCGCGTCTCTCGATGAACGCGGTCAGGCGCCCTCCAACATCCCGAGTCTCAGCTCTTCTGCGACCCGGGCTATGAAGAAGGAGTTCGTGGGGGCCCTACCGTCGCGAAAGGCCTCGCACTGGCCGAACACTCTTCTGAGATAATCTGTATTTCCGTGCTTCCATGTCTTTTGTATGGTATACCTGATGGCGGCTTCCACAATGAGGGGGGTGGTTGCGTGCTTCTCAGCTATTCTCGGATAGAGGGTTTTGGTGACGACTGCGAGCAGGCTTGGGTCTGACCGAACCATCTCGATTGCTTCCCTTAGATACTGGTAGCCTTTGAAATAAGTCGGTGCACCCATCCTGAAGAGTACTCTGGCCACTTGGTCGCAGGGATTTCTGTAGGCGCCCTCGACGGGCATGCTCCGGGCCCGCACGGGCAGGGTTCTGTCTGCCCCTGCCACCTGGCGTATCCGATTGAGGAGGCAGGCGCCGTCGAAGGGTTTCAGAAGGTAGTAGTCTGCGCCGAGCCTCGCGCTCCTCTTTACCATGCTCTCCTCCTCGAATGCCGTGATGACGATGATGCCAGGCTTCTTCGGCAGGTCCATCTCGGAGAGGCGCTCCAATACTTCGAGCCCGTCAAGATAAGGCATTATGATATCGAGAAGGACGACGTCTGGCTTGATCTGGACGATCATGTCGAGCGCCTGTAAACCGTCTTCCGCGGACCCGGCCCATTCGAGGCCCGGCTCTCCACGGACAAGGGCCTCGAGGACCTCACACATGTCCCGATTGTTCTCCGCCGCCATGACCTTTATCGTGTGCTCCATGGCGTGCCGCTACCTCCTTTCGCCGGCTCGGAACATAGTATTGATGATTCTCTATCCTTCGCGATTATCCTCTCGGGGTCCGGAGAAGACGGGGATCGTGGAAACCGAAGCGAGAGAGAGCGGGGAGGACGCTATCGCCTTTGAAAAGGGCGCGTTCCGGCCTTACGTGCGCCGCGGGAAAGCACACGAGTCGCTCTCGGAGCGTTGCGCGGAAAGCGCTCAGCACGCAAGGCAAGGCAAGGCAAGGGGAGGGGGAAATGGAACGAGACCGAGGTGCGCGGAGAACCCGCGCGTTGGAGCAGATGCGGAGCGGTCGGTAAGCAAAAAAAAGGGCACAAAATGGTGCGCCTAGCAGGACTCGAACCTGCGCACCCGGCTCCGGAGGCCGGCGCTCTGATCCTCTGAGCTATAGGCGCACTCTCAACCACAATAATAACAGCTTTGCGTCATCCTGTCAAACATTCCTGCGGGCTGCAGCGGGCACGTGGATGGGCTCATCGCTTGGCGTGCCGGGTCCCTCGGGTTCCCGACAGGCGCCTGAGGCCGCGATTCGGGGTGACCTTCTGGCCTCCACGCCGGGTATTGCCCACGCTCCTCTGCACAAAACGGCCGTCGCTTGCCTAGTATATGCTTGGGATGCCTTTCCCCAGGAAGGTGAGGTGACCCTGGTTGAAGTGGCTTAGGGTGCTGTGGAACGTGATCACCAGCGACGCGGTCATGGAGCCCCTCATCATAATCCTCGTTGGCTATGGCCTCCAAGTTTACCAGAGGAATCGCAGATACCAGATAATCCTTGACACCACGGTGGACATCGTGGATTATATCGAGGAACACTACAAAGAGTGGGGCATAAAGGGCCATGAGAAAATGGACAAATTCATGGAGCTTTTCGTGAAGGAGTTCAAGAAAGCCACTGGTAAGGCTCCGCGAAAGGACGAGATCGAGACAGCTGTTCTGAGAGCTGAGGCCTACGTTCAAAGGGCGAGGCGTGGCGTGGCCACGCATTCGCGCGGCCGCAGAGCGGCCTGACGCTAGGATCAATGGCGGGTTGGGTGCGGTGCCCAGAGCCCGAGATGCGCGGTGCCTGGGCGTCTCGGTGCTCTACAAAGCCTGTCACGTCCGGCTCCATCTGCGCTGCCGGGGTTCCCACCCTGCGTTGACAGGACCTGCCGACGTGGTATAATCTTGAGCGTCAAAAGCACGAGCAATTGCGGGTTCCCCGGGAGGGCAGACTTGTGGTTTCCGGAATCTCCGGTACGTATTCTGCCGGGCGGCGCTGGTTCTTGGCCCGAGTGAACGCGGCGAGCCCGGCGCAGGTTTTGGTGGGCGGTTTTGCGGGCCTAATCCTCATAGGCGCGCTGCTGTTGACGCTCCCCATCTCGTCTAGGGACGGAGCGCCGCTCCCCTTCCTGGATGCCTTGTTTACGTCCACGTCAGCGGTCTGCGTGACCGGCCTCGTAGTCGTGGACACTCATGACCAGTTCTCCTTGTTCGGCCAGATCGTGATACTGCTCCTCATCCAGGTCGGCGGGCTCGGGATAATGACCATGTCCACGCTCATCTTCCTCTTGCTCGGCAGAAGGGTGTCGCTTCGGAACAGGCTTCTCATCCAGGAAGCCATGAACCAGCTGACCCTTGAGGGAATGGTGCGCCTGATCAGGAGAGTGCTTCTGGTTACGGTGGTCGTCGAAGGCGTAGGCGCGCTCCTCCTGACAGCGCGATGGTCTTTCGACATGAGTTTTCCGAAATGCCTTTATTACGGCGTGTTCCACGCCGTGTCCGCGTTCTGCAACGCAGGCATTGACCTTTTTGGAGGATTCAGAAGCCTTTCGGGGTATGCCACGGATATCTGGGTCAACCTCGTAATCACCTCTCTCATCATCGTAGGCGGCCTGGGATTCTCGGTAGTGAGCGAGGTCATCGCACATCGCAGGGGAACCAGGCTGAGCCTGCACGCGAGGCTGGTGCTCCTCACTACGGCGATTCTCATTGCCGTCGGGACGGTCGTCATATTCCTGCTCGAGTGGGATAATCCGGCGACGCTGGGCGCGCTGAGCCCGCTCGGGAGGGTGTTGGGCGCTTACTTCCAGGCTGTCACACCGCGTACGGCCGGGTTCAGCACCGTATCCATCGGCAATATGCGGGCGGCCACGCAGCTCTTTTTGGTGATCCTCATGTTCATCGGGGCTTCCCCGGGCTCGACTGGAGGTGGGATAAAGACATCGACGTTTGCCACGCTGTTCCTCGCGGTGAGGAGCGTGGTCAGGGGCAAAGAGGACGTGGAGGTCTTCGAACGGAGGATCCCCCGAAGGATCGTATATAGGGCCCTGGCGGTTTCGATCATATCGCTCGCCCTTGTGGTCGTTATGACCATGATCGTGTCGATAACCCGCAACGACGACCTGCTGCCGGTTCTTTTCGAGGCCACGTCGGCGTTCGGGACAGTCGGCCTTTCCATGGGGCTCACGCCGAACCTATCGCCGCTCGGCAAGGTTCTCATAATAGCCACGATGTTCGCGGGGCGCGTCGGCCCTCTCACCGTGGCAGCAGCTATCGCCCAGAGGCAGCACGCCGCCAATGCCGTCAAGTACCCTGAGGAGAGGATCATGGTCGGATGAAAAAGACATGTTGCGGCAGACACTCGAGTTAGCATAGTATGTAGTCGGTTCAAGGTCTATCAAGAGTGGAGGGATCAACGTATGCTGCCGACGCCTCGCAAATTCACCCTTGTCGCCGGGAGCTCCGAGGGCGACACCGCGCTCACTGCGTTCGACAAGGCGCTTCTCGCCGCCGGAATCGGGAATCTCAACCTCCTGAAAGTGTCGAGCATTCTGCCTCCAGGTGCGGAGTACATGGATGCACTTGACATACCGCCGGGTTCGTTGACTCCGACAGCTTACGGCTCGGTCACCAGCGACGTTCCGGGGGAGCGCATAGCGGCTGCAATCGGTGTCGGCATCGTCTCCGGAAGCTTCGGGGTGATCATGGAGTTCGGAGGGAAGTGCTCCAAGGAGGAAGCGGAGGACACCATCGAGAGGATGATACGCGAGGCTCTCGCCTTCCGGAAGATGGTGCCCGACAAGATCCTTATAAAGGGCACGGAGCACGTGGTTCAGAAGATCGGGTGCGCCTTTGCAGGTGCGGCTCTCTGGTACTGACTGGATGCCGAGCGGGTGTAGGCTGCCCGTGCTTCGTCTCTGCCTGCGCGCGCCGGGCCAGGCGGCCTGACCGGCGAGGAGCCGGTATCGGGCGCGGGTGCGTTGACTGGTGCGTCCATCGCGAGGCAGGACAGGTGGCGGCCGGCTGTTGGAAGTTGACGTGTGGTGGGAGATGCTGGGTATGAGTATCCTGGTGGAAAAGAGAGACGGATTCCTCGGGGCGCGCACCGATTACGATCGCGCCGACATTGTCATTCTAGGGCTTCCCATGGACTTCACTACGAGCTGGCGAGCGGGCGCGCGGGGAGGACCCGCCAAGATACGTGAGGTTTCGTTCTCTCTCGAGGAATACAGCCCTAGCCAGGGGCGGAACCTTGCGTCGGTAAGGGCCGCTGATATCGGCGATGTCTCCCTCCCGCTCGGCAACACCGAGAAAAGCCTCGACGCTATCGGACAAGTGGTGGAGAGGATCGTTGGAGACGGCAAGATCCCATTTGCGCTCGGAGGCGAGCACCTCGTCACCCTCCCCTGTGTGCGGGCTGTCGCCGGGGCGCGCGGGGATCTTGTCGTCGTCCATCTCGACGCCCACGCTGACCTCCGAGACGAATTCGCCGGGCAGAAGCTTTCCCACGCCACTGTCCTGCGGAGGGTGACGGAGATCGTTGGGGTGGACAACCTCTACCAGATCGGCATCAGATCAGGGGCGGCCGAGGAGTTTGCGCTAGGTCGCGGAGGTCCACATAGAATCGGTGGACCCGTGCCCGCGGCCGTCCGGGCCGTGCTGGAGCAGTTGAGGGACCGGCCATGCTACGTGACTCTCGACATCGACGTGGTTGATCCCGCTTTCGCGCCGGGAACGGGCACGCCAGAACCGGGGGGGTGCTCTTCGTCCGAGATCCTCGATGCCGCGGAGCTTCTGGCGGGGGCCAACATCGTCGGGTTCGATCTCGTGGAGGTCGCGCCGCCCTGGGATTTCTCCGACATCACCTCGCTCCTCGCGGCGAAGATCGTGCGGGAGATGCTCCTCGGAGTGGGCGCCCGTCTTGCTTCCGCGGGGCGGACCTGCGGCAGGACAGGCCCAGGTGACCGCGGCCAATTGCCATAACCCAGCTTTAGAGTGTATAATTGGATCGTCGCCCACGCACCTACGCATCGCGCGGGGCCCGGAGGATGTCTTTTCCCACCAACGCGCTTCGAGCGCGGCTTTGAGGTCGGAGCCTGTGCGGCGTAGATTTGGGCTTCTGAAGGACTTCTTCGTACGGTACAAGTCCAGGTACATCCTGGGCGTTCTTTTCCTGGTGGCCGTCGATGCCCTGCAGCTTTTGGTTCCGCGGATCCTGGGGAAGGTGACGGATAAGTTCCGCGCCGGCGAGCTCGATGCGGGCGGTCTTCTTCGCTATGTGGGCTTCATTGTGGGCATCGCGGTGCTGGTTGGGGTAGGCAGATACTTCTGGCGGATGTACATAATGGGCACCGCGCGCCTCATCGACTATAAGCTCAGGAACGAGTTCTTTGGACACCTTGAGACCCTCTCCGCGAATTTCTTCAACAACCACAAAACGGGCGACCTAATGGCGCACGCAACCAACGACATCCATGCCGTGAGGCACGCGCTGGCCCAGGGCGTGGTCATGTCGGTCGATGCGGCGTTCCTCTCGATCGCCACTGTCGCCATCCTTGTGCGCACTATCGACCTGCGGTTGGTGGCGCTCGGGCTGGCGCCTCTTCCATTCGTTGCCCTCATCGTGACCCATTTCTCACGTCTCATACACTTGAGATTCCTGAGTGTCCAGAGGACGTTCGCGGACCTCACCGACCGCACCCAGGAGAATCTGAGCGGCATACGCGTCATCAAGGCGTTCGTTCAGGAAGAGGCGGAGGTAGAGAAGTTTACCGAGGTCGCGCAGCGCGTGGTTGACGCCAACGTGCACCTCGTCAAGATTTGGGGCCTGTTCTGGCCGCTCGTCCAGTTCATCGCAGGCTTGAGTTTCGTGGTGGTTCTCGGATACGGCGGCAGGCTCGTGATCTCCGGCGATATCAGCCTAGGTGACTTCGTGGCCTTCGGCGGTTACCTTAGCATGGCCACCTGGCCGATGATGGCCATCGGGTGGGTCGTGAACACCCTGCAAAGGGGCATGGCCTCCATGGACAGGCTGAACGTGATATTCTCCACGAGGCCGGAGGTGGAGGACTCAACGGACCTCGCGCCCGTGAGCAAGCTTGAGGGAAAGATCGAGTTTCGCAGCCTCGTGTTTGCTTATCCTGGCGAGGACCATCCGGTCCTCCGTAACATCGATCTGAAGATCCCCGCGGGGCGCACGGTGGGGATACTAGGCAGGACGGGAAGCGGGAAGACGACCCTGGTCAGCCTCCTCTTGCGCCTGTACAACCCCGGCCAAGGCCAGCTTCTCATCGACGACGTGGACATCAACAAGATCCCCCTCGCCGTGTTGCGCCGCGACATCGGGTACGTCCCGCAGGACAACTTCTTGTTCTCGTCGTCTGTCTGGGGGAACATCGGTTTTGCGAGCGACGATTTCTCGTCCGAGGAGATCGAAAAGGCCGCCGAGGTCGCGGGTGTGGCAGACGATGTGCGCGGGTTCCCCCACGGGTTTGACACGATAGTAGGCGAGCGCGGGGTGACACTGTCCGGCGGGCAGAAGCAGAGGGTCGCGATAGCGAGGGCGCTAGTAAAGAATCCGAGGATACTTATCCTCGACGATTGTTTCTCCGCGGTGGATACGGAGACCGAGGAGAGGATCCTGAGGTCGATGCGGGGCATCATGCGGGAAAGGACGACCATTCTCATATCCCACAGGATATCGACGCTGAAAGAGGCGGACGAGATCATCGTGCTCGACGAGGGCGAGATCGTAGAGCGGGGCGACCACGAATCTCTTGTGGCCGCCGGGGGCATTTACGCCGACATTTACGAGCGCCAGCTGCTCGAAGAAGAGCTGACTTCCGCCGGGGAGACGTGATCCATGCCAGGCATCCAGGAAGAAGAGGCTATTGGGAAGGCATACGACGCGAGGTTAATGAGGCGCCTGCTCAAGTACGCGGCCCCGTACTGGCGGCTTCTGCTCGTGTGCGTGGTGTTCCTCTTTGTCATCACCCTAACGGACCTGGCGCAACCGTACTTGACCAAGATCGCCATCGACGACCACATCAATGCGTTGGGCGCGCCCATGCTCGCCTTCCTGCCCGGTCGCGAGCCGGTCCCCGGGGTCGCCTTACGTGGCATGGTGTTCGTGCGCGAGAAATGGCTTCCGAAGGACTTTCCACGCGGCGCCGGTCAGGGAGGCCCCGTGTCCGGCCGTCCTGCGCGAATCGAGTTCGCGGACGGACGGTATTTGCTCGTCATGGGCGATCCGAATAGCGAGGTTGTGAGCAGGGAGGAACTTGCGCCTGAGGAGGTACGCGCGTTCAGGGAGCGGGACGCAGCGGGCGTGTTGAAGCTCGCTCTCGCGCTCCTTGGCGCGATGATCCTCGGATTTGTCCTGAACTACGTGCAAGTTTACATTCTCCAGTACACCGGCCAGAAGATCATCTTCAACATGCGGGTGGAGATATTCCGCCATCTACAGGGGCTTTCGCTGGCGTTCTTCGACAAGAACCCTGTGGGACGGCTCGTCACAAGGGTCACCAATGATACCGAGGCCCTGAACGAGATGTACACGTCGGTCCTGGTGAACCTGTTCAAAGACCTTTTCTTGCTCGTGGGCATCGTCGTCGTGATGCTCAGGATGAACCTCGAGCTTGCGCTCGTAAGCCTTGCGACCGTGCCGATCATTCTCGGGGTTACGGTGCTCTTCCGTGTGAAGGCGCGCGAGGCGTACCGGCTCGTACGCACGAGGCTCGCCCGGATCAACGCGACACTCGCCGAAAACATCTCCGGGATGAGGATCATTCAGATATTCGGGCGGGAGAAGAAGAAATACGAGGAGTTCGATTCGATAAACAGGGATTACCTCGCTGCCAACATGCGCGAACTGCAGGTGTACGCCATCTTCAGGCCCGCGATGGACCTCGTGTCCTCCCTGGCGCTGGCGCTTCTCGTATGGTACGGAGGCGGCCGGGTGCTCGCGGGAAAGCTCGAGTTTGGGGTGTTGTACGCGTTCATCAACTACATCCAGCAATTCTTCCGGCCCATCAATGACCTCACCGATAAGTACAACATCATGCAGTCAGCCATGGCCGCATCAGAGAGGATATTCATGCTCCTTGACACTGACGCCCGCGAGCCTGATCCGGCGAAACCCGTGTCGCTGGGGCGTCCGCGTGGGGGCATAGAGTTCCAGAACGTATGGTTCGCGTACAACGGCGAGGACTGGGTCTTGAAGGACGTGAGCTTCAAGGTCGAACCAGGCGAGACTTGCGCCTTCGTGGGCGCCACCGGGGCGGGCAAGACATCCATCATAAGCCTCATAGGCAGGATGTATGAGGTCTCGCGTGGCAGGATCCTCATAGACGGCGTTGACATCCGGGACATTCCCAGGCACGAGCTTCGCCGCTACATCGGGGTGGTGCAGCAGGACGTGTTCCTATTCACGGGGGACATAGAGAGCAACATCAGGCTGAACAACACCGAGATCAGCGAGAATGATGTGCAGGAGGCCGCGAGGCACGTCAACGCCGACGTGTTCATAAGGCGGCTGCCGGGCGGGTATCGCGCCGAGGTGAAAGAGCGGGGGGTGACCCTTTCGGCGGGGCAGCGCCAACTCCTCGCCTTCGCCAGGGCGCTTGCGTTTGACCCGGCCATCCTCGTGCTCGACGAGGCCACGGCCAATATCGACACTGAGACAGAGGCGCTCATCCAGGATGCCCTCGCTAAGCTTGTGCGTGGCAGGACGACGTTGGTAGTGGCTCACAGGCTGTCAACCATCCAAAACGCCGACAAGATAATCGTGATTCATAAGGGCAGGGTCCGCGAGGTCGGGACGCACCAGGAGCTTCTCGCGAAACGCGGCATATACTACCAGCTGTATCTTCTTCAGTACAAAGAGGAATTCGGCCGGACAGCGGCCCTCGGAGGCCAGCAAGGCGGGGGCTCCTGACCCCCTCTCAACCGCACCAGGCCGCACTGCAGGCCCGTACGGCGTACGCCGCGGCGCGGCGCGTGCCGCGTGGCGTTCGACGTGTGCGCCGCGCTATGCACCCCCAGAGATGTGGTGTATAATTGCCCCGGAGGGAGATAGATGCCGGCGCATGTTCTGGTTGATCCCGAGCGGTGCACGCGGTGCGGCAGATGTGTGGCGGGATGCCCGTCCGAGGCGGTGTCCTGCGCAAGCGGGCATACGCCCGCCGTGGACGCGTCTAGGTGTGACGGGTGCGGGGAGTGCTTTAGGGTCTGCCCTGAACGCGCTCTAGTACTGAGTGGAGGCGCGGAAGGCGTGCTGTGGCTGCTTGCGGCAGGTGGCCACGCGGCGCTGGCGGCCGACGATGCTTTCGTCTCGGCGTTGCCAGGGCTCGAGCGAGGTGCGCTCGTGCGGGCGGCCCGCGAGATCCTTGGCCGAGGCTATCAGGCGCATCAGGCGTCCTTGCCTGCGGGCGCGCGAGGTCAGGACGAGGGAGACGCAGGAGACCTTCCCGAGAGCGACGCTCCGTGTTCCGGCCGCGCTGGCCGCCGGGGCGGCTCGGGGGCTGCTCATCCCGCGGTGATAGCGTACAGCGTGGAGATGGGCCGCGTCCTGCAGCTGGCCGCGAAGGTGGCGCCGGTGAATACCACCGTCCTCATCCTCGGGGAATCGGGCGTGGGCAAGGAGGTCGTGGCGCGATTCATCCACATGAACGGGCCGCGCCGGAACGGCCCGTTTGTCAACATCAATTGCGGTGCCATTCCTGGGTCCCTACTGGAGTCTGAGCTTTTCGGGTATGAGGCGGGGGCGTTCACCGGCGCGAGGCGCGAAGGCAAGCCCGGAATGATCGAGGTAGCCGCCGGCGGAACCCTGTTTCTCGACGAGATATCCGAGCTTCCGACTGATCTCCAGGTGAAGCTCCTGCAAGTCATCCAGGAACGAAAGCTCGTGCGGGTGGGTGGGGTGAAGCCCCTGAACGTGGACATCCGGATAATCGCGGCGACGAACCGCGACCTTGCGGCCATGGTTGCGAGAGGCGAGTTCCGCGCGGACCTCTTCTACAGGCTGAACGTCGTCCCCATCACCATCCCGCCGTTGCGCGAGCGGCCTGACGACGTGATCCCACTTATCTACCATTTCCTTGAAAGGTACAACAACGCCCATGGCTACCACAAGGTCATCAGCGAGGACGCGCGGGAGGTCTTGACGCGGTACTCCTGGCCCGGGAACGTCAGGGAGCTCGAGAACCTCATCGAACGCTTGGTGGTCACCGTCGAGGGTGACGAGATCACCGTGAGGGATCTGCCCAGGGCGATCCTCGAGGAAGGCGACGTGAGCCGGTCGCACGTCGTGGTGGGCGGGATCATGCCGCTGCGCCAGGCCGTGGAAGAGGTCGAGAGGCAGCTCATTCAGCGCGCACTCGCCGCGAATAAGAGCACCTACAGCATAGCGAAGCTTCTTGGAGTTAACCAGTCCACCGTGGTGCGGAAGATAAGGAAATACGCCGCGGCGCGCGGCGCGTCCACTCCTTCAGCCGGGGCGCGGTGAGAGTCACTGCTGCGCGAGATTGCGGACGATGGGCCCACGGCTCTCCAGTGGGACGGTGGGACGGCGCGACCCACGGTGGCATTGCTGACGGGGTACAATGCGCCAGTGCATTTTGCGATGCACTGGCGCATTAGTCGATTTGCGCATGATTCCTGGGCAGGGCGCGCCGGGGCGGCATGGGGTGCTGCCAGGTCCGAACCACACGGGCGCGGGCTTCGCACGCTCTGGGGTGGGGGCGCGCTGGCCCGCGCCGGTGTCCGGGGTAGGGCTCCCAGGTGCGGTGGAGGGGGAAGTCAGGGCCAGGCGGGATCTCGTGCAGGTGGTGGTCGCGGGGCCGCGTCGCGTGGCTGGAGCGCCGGCATGCGACGCACCCGGCTTTCCGCAAGGGCACTGCCGTTCGACCGACGGACCATAATGCGCTTGTGCATTAGTTGCGGCGCCCTGCTCCGGGCGAGCCAGGGGTGGGAAGGCGGGATTGTGACAGACAGCACAATGAATTGGACGTTGTGGGACGGGGGCATTGTGATAGCCTTCACAAGCGGCACGGTTCTTGCTAGAATCGCGAGCAGTAGTTGCGCGGCGGGGGTTCGTGTCTTGCCGCGGCGACGAAGGAGGAATCGGGATGGCGTGTGAAGAGTGCACGTGTTTCGGCGAGGTGTCGGAGGAACAGAAGGCTAAGGTGAGGGAGATCATCGAGCACTATCGGGGAAAGCCCGGCGTGCTCATCCAGGTTCTTCACGAGGTGCAGCAGGTCGTCGGGTATCTCCCCAGGGAGATCCAGACCATGGTCGCGGAGGGGCTCGGTGTTCCGTTGAGCGAGGTATACAGCGTGGTCACGTTCTACGCGCTTTTCTCGCTCAAACCCAAGGGGCGGCATCAGATCAGCGTGTGCAAGGGCACTGCCTGCTACGTGAGGGGCGCCGAGGACATCTTGAAGAGGCTCCAGCAAGACCTCGGCATCCGGGCCAAGGACACCACGGGCGACGGGAAGTTCTCCATGGAGGTCGTCCGTTGCATGGGCGCGTGCGGCCTCGGTCCGGTAGTGAGGGTCGATGACGACATCTATGCGCGGATGAAGCCCGACAAGCTCAAGGACATCCTTGCCAAGTACGATTAGGTGAAGTCACACGAAGGAAAGTCTTCCGGACCGTTGCGGCGTTGGGTCGCCGCCTGAGAGTAAGGAGGCTGGTCACATGGATTCCTACCGTGCGCATGTCCTAGTGTGTGGCGGCGCAGGCTGCGTTTCCTCTGGGTGCAAAGAAGTCCAAGAGGCTTTTGTGGACGAGATAGCAAAGTGCGGCCTTGCCGGGGAGGTCAGAGTGGTGAGCACCGGGTGCATGGGCCCTTGCGAGCTCGGCCCGGTCGCCATCATATACCCGGAAGGGGTTCTGTACCGGAAGCTCAAGCCGGAGGACGCCAGAGAGATCGTCCTCGAGCACCTGCTGAAGGGGAGGATCGTCCAGCGCCTGTTGTATGAAGCTCCCGATACCCAGCAGCGGGTCCCGACATACGGGGACATTACGTTTTTCAATAGACAGCTCAGGATCGCCCTGCGCAACACAGGCAAGATAGACCCGCTCAACATAGAGGAGTACATCGCTGAGGACGGTTATGTTGCCCTCGCGAAGGTCCTCACGGAAATGACGCCAGAACAGGTAGTGGATGTAGTAAAGCGTTCGGGGCTGCGCGGGCGCGGCGGGGCCGGGTTCCCGACCGGCCTCAAGTGGGATTTCACGCGCCGGGCCAAAGCCGACCAGAAGTACGTGGTTTGCAACGCCGACGAGGGTGACCCCGGTGCGTTCATGGATAGGAGCGTGCTGGAAGGCGACCCCCACAGCATCATTGAAGCCATGGCCATCGCGGGCTACGCGGTCGGCGCGTCCCAGGGCTACGTGTACGTCAGGGCTGAGTATCCCCTGGCCGTCAAGCATCTCACCCACGCCATAATGCAAGCCCGGGAGTACGGGGTCCTAGGCAAGGACATCTTCGGGAAAGGATTCGACTTCGACCTGGACATCAGGGTCGGCGCGGGCGCGTTCGTCTGCGGGGAGGAGACGGCTCTATTGGCTTCGGTGGAAGGCAAGCGAGGCGAACCGCGCCCGAGGCCGCCGTTCCCGGCAAACGAGGGTCTATGGGCCAAGCCCACTCTCATCAACAATGTGGAGACGTACGCGAACATCCCGCCCATAATCCTGAGGGGTCCGGAGTGGTTTGCCAGCATCGGTACTGAGAAGAGCAAGGGCACAAAGGTGTTCGCGCTGGCCGGGAAGATAAACAATACGGGCCTTGTCGAGGTGCCCATGGGGACCTCGCTTGGCGAGATCATCTTCGACATCGGGGGCGGCATTCCGGGTGGCAAGAAGTTCAAGGCTGCCCAAACGGGTGGGCCGTCAGGCGGGTGCGTGCCGGCGGAGTTTCTGAACACCCCCGTTGACTACGAGTCTTTGAAGGAACTTGGCACGATCATGGGTTCGGGCGGCCTCATTGTCATGGACGAGGACACGTGCATGGTCGACCTTGCCCGGTTCTTCCTTGAGTTTACGCAGGACGAATCGTGCGGCAAGTGCGCCCCGTGCCGTGTCGGGACGAAGAGGATGCTCGAGATACTAACGAGGATCACGCGCGGCGAGGGACGCGAGGGAGACATCGAGCGTTTGGTAAAGCTGGGCACCTGGATTAAGGAGACCGCTCTGTGCGGCCTTGGCCAGACAGCTCCGAACCCCGTGCTCACCACGATACGGTATTTCAGAGACGAGTACGAGGCTCACATCCGCGACAAGCGGTGTCCGGCGTCGGTGTGCGCCGCGCTGTTCGAAGCCCCGTGCCAGAACGCGTGTCCGGCCGGGGTTGACGTCCCCAGGTACATCAGCCTGATAAGGCAAAAGAGATATCAGGACGCTGTGAGGCTCATAAAAGAGAAGAACCCGTTTCCAGCGGTGTGCGGGCGAGTGTGCACCCACCCGTGCGAGGGCAAGTGTAGGCGTGCTCAGTTGGACGAGGCGGTGGCCATATGCGAACTGAAGAGGTTCGCCGCCGACTGGGAGCTCATGAACCCGCTGCCGCCGGACCGTCCGGCCGTTCGGAAGGACTCGAAGGTCGCCATCATTGGGTCCGGGCCTGCGGGGCTGACAGCCGCATATTACCTTGCGGGGTTTGGGTACGAGGTCACGGTGTTCGAGGCGCTTCCGGAAGCTGGCGGGATGCTCAGGGTGGGCATTCCCGAGTACCGGCTGCCGAAGGATGTTCTGGACGCGGAGATCCTGGCCATATGTCGCAGGGGTGTCGAGATACGCACCGGGGTTGCGGTGGGCAAGGACATCACCCTGGAGGAATTGAAGGCGCAAGGTTATAAGGCGATCTTCATCGCCGTTGGCGCGAATGTCAGCCAGAAGCTGGGCGTGCCTGGCGAGGACCTCGATGGTGTCATCGGAGCGGTGGAGTTTCTGCGAGAGGTAAACTTAAGCGGCCGCCGGAAGGTAGGGAAGAAGGTCGCTGTGATAGGAGGCGGCAACGCTGCTATAGACGCGGCCCGGACCGCCCTGCGTCTGGGCGCGAAAGAGGTGCACATAATCTACAGGCGACAGCGGGAGGACATGCCGGCCGACAAGACTGAGATAGCCGAGGCCGAGTGTGAGGGGGTCAAGATCCACTTCCTGACCGCGCCGTCCAGGATGATCGGAAGCGGCGGCAAGGTTGCGAACATGGAGTGCGTGCGCATGTCTCTTGGCGAGTTCGACCGGACTGGCCGAAGGCGTCCTGTCCCGATCGAGGGTTCGAATTTCGTCATCGACGTGGACACCGTGATATCGGCCATCAGCCAGAGGCCAGACGCGTCGGTGGTGCCGGCGGGGTCGCGCATCGAGGTTACCAAGTGGTCCACGATAGTCGCGGACCCGAGGACCCACGCGACCGGCGAGCCTGGCGTGTTCGCCGGCGGGGACTGCGTGAACGGGCCGGACACTGTGATTCAGGCGATTGCTGACGGCAGGCGGGCCGCTGAGGAGATAGACAAGTTCCTCGGCGGAACCGGCAGGATCCCGGTAAGCCCTGACCTCGGCAGAGAACTTGCCGGGGAGATTCACGAGGAGCGCATGATGCGCCAGCATCCGGAACACCTGCCCGTCTCTGAGAGAAAGGGCAACTTCGATGAGGTCGTATCGAGGCTCACTGAAGCAGCCGCCCTTTACGAGGCGTCCCGGTGCCTGCGGTGCGACGTGAAGGACTGAAGAATGGAGCGTGAGCCAGGATGGACATGATTACTCTCACAGTTGACGGTCGCAAGGTGGAGGTCCCGAAAGGCTCGACCGTTTTGGAAGCCGCGAGGGCGGCCGGGATCGACGTTCCTACGCTGTGTTATCTGAAGGACGTCAACGTCGTCGGTGTGTGCAGGGTATGCGTCGTGGAGATCGAGGGGGCGAAGTCTTTGCAGGCTTCCTGCGTCACCCCGGCGGCTCAGGGCATGGTCGTTCACACGAACACCCCCGCCGTGCGCGAAGCGCGCCGCACGGTGTTGGAGCTCATCATATCGAACCATCCTTTCGAGTGCCTCACTTGCGAGCGGAACGGAAACTGCGAACTGCAGGCACTCGCGGAGAGGTTCGGGATACGCGACATTGAGTACCAGGGCGAACGGGCCGAGTTTCCCGTCGACACTTCGACCCCGTCCATCGTGCGCGATCCGAACAAGTGCATTCTGTGCAGGCGCTGCATGAGCGTGTGCCAGAAGGTGCAGACCGTCTTCGCGCTTGCCCCGAACAACAGGGGTTTCGGAACCATGATCGCACCCGCGTTCGGGGATGAGCTCATGAGCGCAGTGTGCTCACTGTGCGGGCAATGCGTGCTGGTGTGCCCGACGGGGGCGCTCAAGGAACGCGACGAAACGGAGGCCGTGTGGCGGGCTCTCGCCGACCCGTCGAAGCACGTGCTCGTTCAGACCGCTCCTGCCATCCGGGCGAGCATCGGCGAGGAGTGCGGGCTGGAACCGGGCAGCCGGGTCACCGGGCAACTCGTGGCCGCTTTGCGCAGGCTCGGGTTCGATAAGGTCTTCGACACGGACTTCGCAGCGGACCTCACCATCATGGAAGAGGGGCACGAGTTCATCCAGCGGTTGCGCGAGGGCGGCGCGTTGCCGCTCATCACCTCGTGCAGCCCGGGCTGGATCAAGTTCATAGAGCACTTCTACCCCGAGCTCCTGCCGCACCTCTCGACGTGCAAGTCGCCTCAACAGATGTTCGGTGCAGTCGCAAAGACTTACTATGCAGAAAAAGCCGGCGTCGACCCGAAGGATATCTTCGTGGTGTCCGTGATGCCATGCACCGCGAAGAAGTTCGAGGCCAGGAGGCCGGAAATGACAGCAAGCGGGTATCCTGACGTGGATGCGGTGCTCACCACGAGGGAACTCGGGAGGATGATCCGCGAGGCCGGGATAGACCTCGGATCTCTCGCCCCGGAGCCGTACGACCCGCCGCTCGGCATATCCACCGGCGCGGGTGCTATATTCGGGGCGACGGGCGGCGTGATGGAGGCGGCGCTCCGGACCGTGTCCGAGGTGGTACTCGATCGCGAGCTCGACGACATCGACTTCGTCCCCGTCAGAGGTTTCGACGGGGTGAAAGAAGCGGAGCTTGACCTCGACGGAACACACGTGCGCGTGGCAGTCGCGCACGGCCTCGGGAACGCGAGGCGTCTGCTCGAGGGCGTGAAGAGCGGTGAAGCGAAGTATCATTTCATCGAGATAATGGCGTGCCCGGGCGGGTGCATCGGCGGTGGAGGTCAGCCTATACCCACGGACGACGAAATACGGAAAAAGAGGATGGCGGCTATCTACGAAGAGGATAAGCACATGCCCCTGCGCAAGTCGCATCTCAACCCGGCGGTCCAGGAGCTCTACAGGGAATTTCTCGGCAAACCCCTTAGCGAGAGATCTCACGAGCTTCTGCACACCCATTATCATGCGAGGGCGCGGTTCTGACCGCGGGGGATGGGGCCGAAGGCCCTTGCGAGCCGTACCGCCCGATCGGAACCTCGGTGTTCAGGCCCTGGCTTCGGGGGCGCAACCCGGAAGCCGGGGCACCAGGATGTTTTCAGCTCCCAACCTCCTACATGGGCCGCAGGCGTTTCAAGCCCAAGCCTCGCGGCAGCCCGCATCACGTGATGCGGGCCTCTTTCTGTACGGGCCCGCGCGTCTTGCCTCCGCTGCGAAGCGCTGAATGATCTCTCGAAATGAGCTTGGGGGAGCACAGGGTACCGGGCCTCGCGCGGCCATGTTGGGGTCTCTGCCGGTGTCAGGGCGGGCTGGGGTAGTTACCCCAAGATATGAATTACCTGGGGCGAGGAAGAGGAGTTTCGCAAGGCAGTAAGAAGTACTATATAATCTGAGTCTGTGGAGGCAGGGCCCTGGTTCTTCTTTGCCCTGCTGCAAAGCGGGTTTCGGTTCCGAGCGCCTAATGCGCGCCCGGCCGCTACGAGTCTGCCACCCGCTAAAGGGGGATTTATCATGGGCGGGAATGCTCCGTGCCCCTCCACCGCCGGCCGGCGTAGGAGGGTTCATCTCGTGATATGGGGGACGTGGGCTTGCGTCCTCACTGCCCTGGTGGGCGGCGTGCTTGTGCCTGCGCCCCTTCAGTCGGGGGTCACGGAGGCTGGTCCCTCATCGTACCTGCTTCAGTACGATGTCAAGAAGGGCGAGACCCTGTGGTACCAGGTGCTCATCAGTGAGACGATATACTCTGGGACAAAACGTACGACCAACCTTTACCGTGAGGACGTGAAGGTGGAGAGCGCCACCACAGCTGACGGGAAAATCCGCCAGACAGTGACGTGTACCGGCACCGTCACACCGGAGGGCGGGGAGGGGCGCAACCTGGAGCCGTTCCGCTATTACCTTACCGTCGAGAAGACGGGCCGGATCCTTGAAGCCGAGGGGCTGAAGCCATGGGACGGCCGCCAGGTGGAGACTTTGTGGCTCGCGCAGGTGATCCTGGCCGAGAGGCCCGTTGCCATCGGCGAGACGTGGACGGTGAACGACGAGCTTTACTCGACCGCAAACGGCGGTCTCGTTATGGAAAGGCGCACGTATGAATTCCATGGCATCGAGAAGGTAGGGTCCCAGGACGCGTTCAAGGTAAAGTACGAGGCTTCTCGAAAGGGCAGAGCCAACTCAAAGGATTACGCATACACGGGCACGGGGACGTTCTACCTTGCCTCCGGCAGGCTCGTGAGACTCGAAGCATCGGAGATGGTCACGTACGCGGGAAACGGCCAGGATACGAAGGTCATCACCATGATCCAAGTGAACCTCGCCAAGTAGCAGGCACAAGGATCCGGGCGTCGCACCGCGGCCGCGCGCTCCGGTGATTGGGCCGCACTTGCCTGCGACCCTGGGCTCGTAACCCCGGCGCTTCCCAGGCATATATATAGGGAAGACCGGGGTTTGCCGCTAGGGAGGGGGTGAGCCCGAGGTGATCCAGTGCCCTAACTGCGGGACCATGAACCCTGACGGGTCGGAGGTGTGCGAGAAGTGTGGCCAAGGCCTTCTACCGGGGCCGCAGGTCGTAACGCATGACACCCCAAAGCTGCCGTTTATCAAGAGGATTCCGCTGCACAGGGGACCGGTACGTCGTGGTTGACGCGATGACGCTGCTATGGTAGACTGAACCTAGTCAGATGAGGACGAGGTCGGACAAGGTCAAAAACTGGTAATGACGATGAGAGGGAAGAGTAGGTCGCCCCTGGAGTGAAGCGAACCGAGGCTGGTGGAAGTCGGGGCTCGGCGGCTGCTGAAAATCACCCTCGAGTTGCGGCGCGAAATCGGTCAGCTGTCGGGAGCGGAGACCGAGAGTAGACGCCACCGGATCCTCCCGATACAGAGGCAGGGCATGCGGGTACCTGAGTAGAGCCTCAGGTCGCTTGTGCCCGCGAGAGGGCCGCGAGAGACGCGGTCAACCCGGGTGGTACCGCGGGAGGTTTGCCTCCCGTCCCTTGTTGTGGGACGGGAGGCTTTTGATTTCTGGTAGCAAGATGAGGCCAAAATCTCCAAGTGGTTTTGCAGGGAGGTTTGTTGCTGTGTTCAGGAAGGTCGATGCGGATGTGAGTTTCCCCAGGATGGAGCAGGAGATCCTGAAGTTCTGGGCGGAACATGACGTTTTCGAGAAAACGCTCGAGAAGAGCAAGGGCAAGCCGAGGTTCGTGTTCTATGAGGGCCCGCCGACGGCGAACGCTGTCCCTCATCCGGGGCACGTGTTGACTAGGGCGATGAAAGACCTGGTCCCGCGATACCGGACGATGACGGGGTATTACGTCCCCAGGAAGGGTGGGTGGGACACTCACGGCCTGCCGGTCGAGCTTGAGATCGAGAAGGAGCTCGGGATAAGCGGAAAGAAGCAGATAGAAGACTACGGGGTCGAGAGGTTCATAGAGAGATGCAAAGAGAGCGTGTTCCGGTACAAGCGAGAGTGGGAGCGCATGACGGAACGCGTGGGGTTCTGGATCGACCTCGATAAGGCATACATCACGTACACCGATGATTACATCGAGTCAGTCTGGTGGGCGTTGCGCCAGATATGGGATAAGGGCTTGCTCTATCAAGGCCACAAGGTGGTTCCATACTGTCCTCGCTGTGGCACAGCCCTCTCCAGCCACGAGGTGGCGCAGGGATACTCAGAGGTGGAAGATCCGTCTGTGTACGTGAAGTTCAAGGTCAAGGACGAGGACGATACGTTCTTCCTGGCGTGGACGACCACACCATGGACTTTGCCTTCCAACGTGGCGTTGGCGGTTTCGAAAGACTTCACTTATGTCAAGATCAGACTCGAGCGAACCGGCGAGCGGTTCATCCTCGCTAAAGGGCTTTTGGGCGCTGCAGTGCGCGAAGATTACGAGATAGTGGAGGAGTTCCCGGGGGCCGTTCTCGCGGGCAGGGAATACGCGCCTCTATTTCCGTTCGCGCGCCCTGACAAGCGAGCGTGGTACGTGGTCACGGGCGATTTCGTCACGCTTGAGGAAGGCACCGGGATAGTCCACATCGCGCCGGCCTTCGGCGAGGACGACATGTCCGCCGCCGTCGAGTACGGCCTTCCTGTGGTGCAGCTCGTTGACGCCGAAGGCCGGCTCGTGGACGCGGTGACGCCGTGGAAGGGGATGTTCGTCAAGGAAGCGGATCCCCTGATCATCCAGCGGCTACAGGAGGAAGGCAAGCTGTACCGGAGCGAGATGTACAAGCATACCTACCCGTTTTGTTGGAGGTGTGATACGCCCCTCCTGTACTATGCTCGGACTTCGTGGTTCATCAAAACCACCGCGGTGAAGGAGGCGCTCCTCCGGAACAACGCTGCCATCAACTGGCATCCGGAGTACATCAAGGACGGCCGGATGGGTAATTTCCTTGAGAACGTCATAGACTGGGCGGTAAGCCGCGAACGATACTGGGGCACGCCTCTCCCTGTGTGGATATGCCGACGCTGCGGCAAGCAGCATTGCGTCGGGAGCGTGGCTGAGCTAAAGAGTATGGCCACGAAGCTTCCCGAGAAGCTGGAGCTGCACAGGCCGTACATCGACCAGGTCGAGCTGCGTTGTCCCGAATGCGGGGGGACCATGCGCCGCACGCGCGAGGTCATAGACGCGTGGTTCGACTCGGGGTCGATGCCGTTCGCGCAGTGGCACTATCCCTTCGAGAACAAGGAGGAGTTCGAGCGGGACTTCCCGGCGAACTTCATATGCGAAGCCATTGACCAGACTCGAGGATGGTTCTACACGCTGCTCGTGATATCCACCCTCATTTTCGACAGGCCGTCCTTCCAGAACGTGCTTGTGCTCGGGCACATCCTGGACGCCGAGGGCCAGAAGATGAGCAAGAGAAAGGGGAACGTCGTCGACACTTGGGAGGTCTTCAACACCTACGGCGCGGATGCCTTTAGGTGGTACCTTTATACGGTCAACCCGCCTTGGAACCCCACACGGTTCTACATGGAAGCGGTGGGCGAATCGCGCCGCAAGTTCCTTTCCACCCTTTGGAATGTGTACTCCTTCTACGTGCTCTACGCGAACGTAGACGGGTTCGACCCTGAGCAGCACAGGCTTGACGTACACAGGCGAGCCCTCATCGACAGGTGGATCATATCGAGGTTCAACGGCCTCTCCAGGAAAGTCCGGAGCGAGCTGGACGAATACAATATCACCAGCGCCGCTCGGGCCATCGAGGAGTTCGTGGACGACCTGAGCAACTGGTACGTGCGGAGGTCCAGGCGGCGCTATTGGGGGGCGGAGATGACCGAAGACAAGGTCGCGGCGTATCTCACCCTTCATGAGATGCTGGTGGGCGTCGCGAAGCTTCTCGCGCCCTTCACGCCGTTCGTCGCGGAGGAGATATACAGGAACCTCGAGGGAGAGCGGCGGAAAGGCGCTCCGGAGAGCGTTCACCTGTGCGACTACCCCGAATGCGATGAGGCCCTTGTTGACTCTGAGCTCGAACGGGACATGGCTTTCGTGCGAAAGGTCGTCACCCTCGGCCGGGCCGCGAGAAACGAGGTGAACGTCAAGAATCGTCAGCCCCTTTCAGAGATGGTGGTCGTCGCCGGCAGTCCCGAGGGCGAGCGAGCGGTCACTGCCCTGGAACCTCTCATAAGGGAGGAACTCAACGTGAAGGTGGTGCGCGTCGCGACCGACATCGGGGAATTCGTGGCGCATAAGGTGAAACCCAGATACGACCTTCTCGGTCCCAAGCATGGCAAGCTGGTCAAGGAGGTCGTGGCCGCTCTAACGGCTATGGACCCCGAAGAGGTTGTCAAGGCGATGGACTGCAGCGGGAAGGTGGACGTCTTCGCTGGAGGTTCGGCAGTGGCGGTCAGCCGCGACGAGGTTAGCGTGGAGACCATTGAGAGAGAAGGCTACGCAGTAGAGAGCGAAGGCGAAGTTTCAGTGGCGCTGGACACCCGCCTCACTCCCGAGCTTGTCATGGAAGGCCTCGCGCGCGAAATGGTGAACAAAATCCAGACCATGCGCAAACAGGCGGATTTCGACATCGAGGATCGCATCCGCACGGTGTTCTGGGCCGATGCCTCGGTCAGGCGCGCGTGCGAAGTGCACCGCGGTTACCTCATGGACGAGACGCTCTCGGAGGAGCTGGAATTCGCGGGAGAGCTTCCGGCCGCGGAGGCCCGTGGGGAGCTCACCCAGGAATGGGACGTCAACGGCCACAAGGTCGCGATAAGCGTGGAGCGCGTGCGTGCTGCCGGCGCGGCCGCGGGGGGAAGCGCCTCGAGGCCAATGACGACGCCGCCCAAAGAGAGCGAGGGTGCGGAATGAGCGAGCCTGTGCGGAAGAAGGAGGTCAGCGCGGGGGTAATCGTCTTCAGGGGCGACCGGGTCCTCGTCATCAAGAACCGGTTCGGTGAGTGGGTTTTACCCAAAGGCAAGGTCGAGGCCGGCGAGACTCTCGAGGCGGCGGCCCTGCGTGAGGTGGAGGAGGAGACGGGCGTTCGTGCCGTTGTGCTGGGGAGGGCGGGCACGAGCGCGTACACGTATCTCTCGGAGCGCTCCGGGGAGCCCGTGGACAAGGCGGTCTACTGGTTCGTGGGACGCGAGGCGGGCGCTTCGGGCGGCGATGGTGCGGGCTGGGACGTGAACCCGTGTCCCCAGCATGAGGAGGGAATCAGCGCCGCGTGTTTTGTGCCGTGGCCGGAAGCGGTCTCTTTGCTGAAGTATGACGGCGAGTTGGTCCGTCGGGCCGCTTCAGAGCTTCTGAGAGATTCGTAGGCGCCCGCGAGCGTCGGGGGCGCCTGTTGCTGCATAAATCTCCATTCTAGGAGGTGCCGACGCGTGCGGATTGGTGCGATAAGCGACACACACGGTTCCCTCACGGCGTGGAACAAGGCCCTCGCTGTTCTGGGCAAGGTGGATATCCTGCTTCATGCGGGGGATGTGCTCTACCACGGCCCGAGGAACCCTCTTCCAGACGGTCACGACGCCAAAGGCCTGGCCGAGGCCATAAACACATACGGCGGCCGGCTTTTGATCGCAAGAGGAAACTGCGATGCGGACATCGACCAGCTAGTGCTGGACGTGCCCATCCAGGCGCCGTATGTCCTGGCCGTGGTCGAGGGAAGGTGTATTCTTGTGCATCACGGGCACCTCATAGCGGGTGAGGACCTGGCCGGCCTGATGCGTCGCTACCGCTTGGATTTGGTTGTGGCGGGCCACACTCATATCCCGGGTATCGAGAGGCCTTTCGGAAACGAAGGTGGGCTCATCCTGAACCCGGGCAGCCCCGCTCTCTCGAAAGCGCGCGACAGGCGGGGAACTGTCGCGATCATCGAGGACCACATCGTCCGCATCCTTTACGCCGACAACGGCGCGCAGCTCGCGTCGTGTCCGTGGTAGGCTCGGGCATCCCACATCTGCGCCACCTCGCAGCCACGCGGCGGCCTTCCTGCGTTTGAAACACCGCCGACCCAGGGAGGAGGAGATCGTATCTCGATAGCGAATTCCATCCCCAACTGGGGAGCCGGACACAGGTGAAGGCGCCGGGAGCCAACCCTGCCCTGGCTCGGGGTGCGTGACGCGCCGAACCCGCGCGACGGCCGGTGCCGCGCGGGGCGGAGACGAGGAGGCGACACAATGCCTAGACCCGTTAGATTCTCAATGGCTGCGGTGTGTGCGTTTGTTCTCTTGGTTCTGATTCTAGCACCGGGCGGGACGTCGCTTGCTGGTGAGCCTGCTCCGCGGCCGGAGCCGCCAAGGGTTGTGCAGGTGTACCCGTCCGATGGCATGCAGTACGTGCCGGTTGACACCGCCATCCACATCGTTTTCAGCGAACCCATGGACGAAGCTTCAGCCATACAGTCGGTCAACGTCTCGCCAGCGCTCCAACTCGTGTATCCGTCGAGCTGGCAGTTCCTCAACAACAAGGCGATCATGGTCATAGTTCCGGTGAAGCCGTTGCGGTATTCCACCACTTACAAGGTGGTTGTGAGCAGGAGCGCGAGAGATTCGCAGGGCGTCGAGATGCAGCAGGATTACTCGTGGTCCTTCACGACGGTCGCGGCACCTCCGTCGCCCGTTGCCGTGCCGGTGAACGGCGATTTCGCCGCTGGTGACCTGACGGGCTGGGCCTGGCGTCACAGCGAGGCCGGGGGCTCGCGGGCCGCGTCGTGGTCCGTGGTGGCTGACGGCGAGCGCGAGCACGTGCTCAAGATCTCGCGGCCGCCTACGTTCGAGATGGGCTCGTGTTCGCTCGAGCAACGGATCAACGCGGAATTGCCAGCGTTCGGCCTGGTGTTTCTGTCGTTTGACATGCGGCTTGACGACTACACGCTGAAGGAGTACACGACGGGTTCGACTTACCCGCTGAAAGTCGTCCTGACTTACCTCGATAGAGCCGGTGTTGAGCATTCCTTCGTCAGATCGTACTACTTCCATCTGCCTCTGGAAGGGGGTGTCGACAGCTTCGCGGAGTTCGTGGAACTCGGGAAGTGGACGTCCAGGTCTTACAACCTGAGCACGCTAGTTCCACGGCCAGCCTTCCTCAAATCCTTGAGGTTCGAGTGCTCCGGGTGGGCGTGGACCGCCTTGCTCGACGACATAAGGCTAGTCTGGTGAAGCAAGGACCTCGGTGACCAGCAGGGAAAAGGAGGGTGTTTCCGATGGCGAAAAAGACCGTTCTCGACTTTGTAGACATGAAGCGAAAAGGGGAGAAGATCACTTTTCTCACGGCGTACGACTATCCCATCGCGTCGTTCGCTGAGAAAGCGGGTATCGACATGCTTCTCGTCGGCGACTCGCTTGGAATGGTCGTGTACGGGCTTCCGGGAACGATTCCCGTGACCATGGACGAGATGATCATCCATTCTCGTGCGGTCCGCAGGGGAGCGCCGAACACGTTTGTCATCGGCGACATGCCCTTCATGTCGTATCAGTCGTCGACGGAGAAAGCCGTGGAAAACGCTGGCCGGTTCCTGAAGGAAGCTCAGATGGACGCCATCAAGCTTGAGGGCGGGAGAAGGGTCATAAACCAAATAAAGGCCATAGTGGACGCTGGGATTCCCGTGATGGGGCACATAGGGCTGACCCCACAAAGCTCGGGCCAACTCGGCGGGTTCAAGGCGCAGGGACGCACGGCTGAGGCCGCGCGTGAACTCATCCTGGACGCCATGGCCATCCAGGAGGCGGGGGCGTTCGCAATACTTCTCGAGGCCATCCCGCCCGAGGTTGGGGAGGCGATAACGAAAAGGCTCGCCATTCCCGTCCTCGGCATCGGCGCGGGGTTGCACTGCGACGGTCAACTTCTCATAAACGGCGACATGCTCGGGCTCGTGGAGGCATTCACTCCCAAGTTCGTGAAGAAATACGCCAATCTTGCCGAGATCATCACGGGTGCTATAGCTGAGTACATTCGCGACGTGAGGGGGCTCAGTTTCCCCGAGGACAAGCATACCTACAAGATGAAGGAGGGTGAGGCGGATAAACTTGCCGAGTTTCTGAAGTCCCTTGACAGCCGGTGACAGCCAGCTGGCGCCCTCGCCGCGCGCGATGGCCGGCGGTTGGTTGCGCCAGCCGAACGTAAGCTGCACGGAGGTGTTGCCACTTGGACATGACGAGCGTGCGCGAAGCTATCGAGCGGGCGGGTTTTCCTGGGCGCGATCTCGCGGAGCTGCCGAGTTCTACGAAGAGGTTTCCCGATGGGGCCCACTGGCGAGTCGAGGTATCGGGCATAGAGACCACCGCGGTGCTGAGGGCCTGCATCGATGAAGCGAAGAAGCAAAGGGTCCCGTTCCATCGCGCGATATCGGTGGTCCGGGGCGCCACATGGGCTACCCGCGCCGAGCTTGCGGAGTTCGCAAGGGTTGCCCATGACGAGAGGGTCGAGGTCATACTCACCCCGGGGCCGAGGCCCACATGGTACTCCGGGCGACAGATAACCACGCCCGAAGGCGCGATCTGCGGCATGCGGTTGCGTGGCTGCGACATGGTGGCGCATTACGTATATGACGTGATGCGTGCCGTGGAGATCGGATTCCGCGGCTTCCTGGTCTGGGATGAAGGCGTTCTCATGGTGCTGAACGAGATGAAAAAGAACGGAGACCTGCCGGAGGACGTGACGTTCAAGGTGTCCATCTTCGCCGGGCACGCCAACGCTGCAGGGGCGAAGCTGTTGCAGAGCCTTGGCGCGGGGACGTTCAACCCAATCGCAGATAGCTCCCTTTCGGCGCTTGCTGCCATGCGAAAGGTCATCGACATCCCAATGGATGTGCACATTCAGATATTCGATACGTGGGGCGGCATGAATAGGTTCTACGAAACGCCAGAGATAGCGAGGGTCGCGGCGCCGTGCTATTTCAAGATGGAGAGCGGCACGAGCGTAGGCATGTACGCACCCTGGGGAGCGTCGGAGGCCGCTCTGCAGGACCTTGCCAGGCTCAAGATCAAGTCCATCCGGACGATAACCGAGATAATCAAGGATACATATCCGGATATCAAGCTCTCGGAACACGGAGTTGCCGGGCTTGCCATTCCTCAACCGTGAGCGTGGGCTGTAGGTCCAGTGCGGGGCTGCGAAGCGCACGGCTTGCCCGTGCGCTTCTCTCATCTGTGACTTGGGTTCGTGGCGCTGCCCGGACCGCGGGTGCGGACGGGAGTTGATCACGCTTGCAGTATACCCGGCGGGGTATTATGATAGAGGCAAACCCCTATCGAACCTCGAGTTAAGGGAGGGTGCAACGTGCGCACGAAGCGAATCTTGCTTCTCATTGCCCTGCTTCTCATCATCGGCGCCGTCGCTTACGCGGTTGCGGACCGGCTTGGAAATTGGCGAGGGGAGCCCGCGTCGTCGGTGGAGGAAGGCGGCGTCGCTCGGAGCTTCATACTGAGAACGCTGGACGGTGGGGAGGCCTCGTTGGAGGCATATCGCGGTAAGGCCGTGGTGGTGGTGCATTTCTGGGCCACGTGGTGCCCGCCGTGCAGAGCCGAGATCCCGGATTTGATCGATTTCTACAAAGCCCACGAGAACGACGGCGTTGTGGTCCTGGCGGTCAACCTCCGCGAGCCTGAAAGCCAGGTGCGCGACTTCGCTCAGAACGCGGGCATGGACTTCCCGGTGCTCCTCGACCTCTCCGGCGGCGTGGCCAATGCCTACGAGATCGAGGCTATACCCACGACCGTCGTCGTGGATAAGTCGGGCATCATAAGATCGCGTATCGTCGGGATGACCAACCGGGAGCAGCTTGAGAGCATCGTAAAACCGCTGCTGTAAGCCGGGAGCCTCTGCTGTAAGCCGGGAGCTTGTCCTATTAGCCAGGAGCCTCCGCGCCGGTGGCGCTACGCTGGCCGGTTTGGTCTCTTGACTTAATCAGAAAGCGATAGGTGCCGGTCGGGCGACCGCGCCTGCCCCCCAAGAAAAGAACCCGACGCGCCGCCTGGCCGGGAACGAAGACCATGGATCTCACTGGGCGGTTTCGGGTTCCAGGAGAAACGTTGCACAGGGATGATGACGCAAGGGCATCGAGACGGAATCGATCGAACGCGGCCACGTGCCGCACGCTCGAGTTGGTTCAGCGGGCACGCTCCACCTTGCCTGAACGAAGACACCTAGTGCACACGTAGATGCGCTTTGGGGCGCCGTTGACGATGGCTCTCACACGACGAATGTTCGGCAGCCACTTGCGGGGAGTCTTGATGTCCGAATGGCTCACCTGTCTACCCACATGCGGGCTTTTGCCGCAGATCTCGCACCGATACGACACGACCAGCACCTCCTTGTCTTGCAAAGACCCGAGCTGTATTGTATCATAGCGACGCAGGCCGCGCAAGCGCCGCAAAGGGGCCTGGGCGCGCCACACCACAGCCCATTCTACGCACGACCCGGGTGAGCATACGATAGCAAAAAGGAATTTCATCCGGTGCGGAGAATGTAGAAACGTCTGGTTTTCACCGGGGTTTGCTGGGCGGCGGCACGGGCAGGGGGGTACTGCGGTTCATGGGCAAGGACGTCAGCACCGAACTCGGCCAAATCACCATCTCGGACGAGGTGATCGCGCTCATCGCCGGCATGGCGGCGACCGAATGCTACGGCCTCGTTGGGATGGCTTCGCGGAACATCCAGGATGGCATCGCGGAGCTTCTCGGGATGGAGAACCTGAGCCGCGGTGTGGAGGTGAAGCTCGACGGCGACGAGGTCGTGATCGAGCTTTACATCATCGTCGAATACGGCACGAAGATCACGGAGGTCGCTCAGAACGTTATGGATAAGGTGCGCTACGTTGTGGAGAGCATGACCGGGCTCAAGGTGGCGCAGGTAAACATCACTGTTCAAGGTGTGAGGGTGACGCATGTCAGAACGGATAAGCGCACGTGACCGGCAAGAGGAGGCCAGCGCGTTGAAGCGTGATCTGCTCGATGCCGGAGCCCTTGCGCGCGCGATCATAGCCGGCACCGAATGGTTGGGAGCGAATAAGGAGTTCGTGAACTCTCTAAACGTGTTTCCGGTCCCCGACGGCGACACGGGCACCAATATGCATCTCACCCTTCTTTCGGCTGTGCGCGAGGTTGAGAAGGCTGAGGGACGCGAGCTGTGGGAGGTTGCAGACGCTGCCGCCATGGGCTCGCTCATGGGGGCGCGGGGCAACTCCGGCGTGATATTCTCTCAGTTGTTCCGCGGTTTTGCAAAAGGGGTCGAGGGCAAGACCCACCTTCAACCCCAGGACCTGGCGCGCGCGCTTCAGAGCGCGGCCGCCATGGCGTACAAGGCGGTCATGAAGCCGGTGGAGGGGACGATGCTGACGGTTGCACGGGAGGCGGCGCGTTCCGCTACCCAGTGCGTCAGGGCGGGCCTCGACTTCCGTGCTCTCGCTGAGAAGGTGCTCGAGGACGCGCAGAGGGCTTTGGAGCGAACGCCGGAGATGCTTCCGACCTTGAAGGAGGCTGGTGTGGTTGACGCCGGCGGGCAAGGGCTGGTGTTCTTCTGGCAAGGTATAGTAAAAGCCTTGCGCGGCGAGGTGACGGTGGCTCGCCAGGAACCTGTGCTGCAGGTAGCTCGGGGGGGCGGGGCAGGCCAGGCCGGGCGGCAGCCGGAGGCGACGGTCAGGGAAAGCCTGCGGTTTCCGTACTGCACCGAGTTTCTCCTCAAGGGAAGGGCTCTTCCGCTGGACCGTATCCGCGGGGAGCTCGCGGATGCTGGGGATTGCCTGCTCGTGGTCGGGACGAGCGACGTCGCCAAAGTCCACGTCCACACGAGTCACCCCGGGCGTGTCCTAGAATACTGCCTGCGGTTTGGGGATCTCCACGAGATCCAGATAAACAACATGGCCGATCAGCACGAAGAGTTCGAGGCGCAAAGCCCTGCGGGGCGGACGTCCGCGGGTGGGCACGACACGGCTTTGCTGGAAAGGCCTGAGGGCGAAACCGGGGCGGCCACACCGCTCGCGCCGAGGTCTCGACCTGAGTCAACCGAGAAACCCGTGGGCATCGTCGCGGTAGCGGTTGGGGAAGGGCTTGCAACGATCCTGCGGAGCCTCGGTGCTGACATCGTGGTCGAAGGCGGCCAAACGATGAATCCCTCCATCGAGGAGCTCGCCAGCGCCGCTCGTCAGGTGAACGCGAAGAGCGTCATCATCCTCCCCAATAACAGCAACGTGATCCTTACCGCGGACAAAGTCAGGGAGTTTGTGGACAAGACCATCTCCGTCGTCCCCACCAAAACGATACCCCAGGGGGTCGCTGCGCTTGTGGCGTTCAACGCTGCGGCCGACGTTTCCGCGAACGAACGCGCGATGAGAGAGGCGCTGGCCAACGTGAGCACTGGCGAGGTGACCTACGCCGTCCGCAGCTCGAGCATGAATGGGTTCAGCATAGACCAGAACGACATCATTGGGATCAAGGACGGCGAGATCTGCGCCGCGGGAAAGGACCGCGACGAAGTCGCGATGAGCCTGGCAAGCCAGATGGTGACCGAGGAAAGCTCGCTCCTCACCATATACTACGGCCAAGACGTGCATGCCAGCGACGCTCAGGCGCTTGCAGAGCGGCTTTCCGACATCTACCCCCATTGCGAAGTTGAGGTCCACTACGGCGGTCAGCCGCTGTACTATTACATCATGTCCGCTGAATAGGCGGCGCAGGTGGGGCCGTGCAGGTGAGCGCGGGTGCGCATGGATGCCGCCGGCCCTGAAGTCGAGTCTTGCGGACAGCAGCGAGGAGGGAAAGACACATGGCCGGGATCTCGATAGTTACTGACTCCACGGCCGATCTCCCGCCGCACCTATACAAGGACTACGGGATCACCGTGGTTCCGCTGTTCGTCCATTTTGGGGGCGAGGTTTACCGGGACGGCGTGGACCTCTCGAGCGAGGAGTTTTACGCCAAACTCACTTCGAGCAGCGTCCTTCCGAGGACCTCACAGCCGTCACCCCGTGATTTCCAGCTGGTTTACGAGGACTTGCTATCGAAGTCTGACGGCGTGGTGTCGATACACCTTTCCAGCCGGCTTTCGGGCACGTACCAGTCTGCAGCCATCGCAGCCGGCATGGTGAAGGACGCGTCCGTGCGCGTCATAGATGGGCGCCTCGCGTCGGCGGCGAACGGCCTTTTAGTGTTGGAGGCTGCGAGCATGGCGAGGGCAGGAGCGGGAATGGACGATATCGTCGCGAGGGTTCAGGACCTCATCGGGAAGGTGAGGGTGTTCTTCACCGTCGATACGTTGGAGTACCTGCAGAAGAACGGTCGGATAGGGAGGGCTGCCGCGTTCTTCGGCACCGTGCTCTCGATTCGCCCACTTCTCTGGCTCCAAGACGGTGAGGTGGCACCGTACGAGAAGGTGCGGGGCTCCAGGCAAAAGATCCTCGCGAGGCTGGTCGCGGTGGCGAAGGAACACGCGCCTGCCGGGAAGAAGCTGCGTGCGGTGGTCATCCATGCGGTCTCGCCGGATGAGGCGGCGGTTCTCAAAGAGACCGTGGAGAGGGACTTCCCGTGTGAGGAAGTCCTCGTCGCGACGGTCGGGCCGGTCATCGGCTGTCACGCGGGCCCGGGCACCATGGCCATCGCTTTTCACCCCGTCGACTGACGACACTGACACTGACGATCATGGGACCATCGAACCACTGCCGCGCGGTCGGGCTGCGTGAGTGATGCGTGTGATTCGTCGGGCGACCCGGGCGGAGCTCCGTCCGGGCCTTTTCGCGCGAGGGGGGCGCGATACGCGCTTCGGTGCGAGGCGACGCTGGGCGGAATCGTCGACTGGGCGGAATCGTCGAGCGGAAGCCGCTACAAGAAATAAGACGACGGTCTTGCGACCGTCATCCCGTGGGAGAGGAGAAACCGGAGGAAGAGCTTATGGGGGAGGGTTTTGGAACCCCGGCACCATCTGGGTGCCGTTTTCCTCGGCTCTTCTTTCGGTCATAGTTTGT
>JBLNCC010000034.1:0-3974 GCA_050260395.1 Betaproteobacteria bacterium | reverse complement strand
TTCTGTTCCCTGCTGCGTTATGTGCCGTCAGGCCTCGGCAACCAACGGATGCGCATCTTAGGCGCCCGACCATTCCTGTCGTATGGCACATAATTATCCTGGACTGGAGCGAGGATAACCGCCTACCATTGAATGGAAAGGAGGTTATCCAATGCTGGAGAGGTACTTCGTCAAGCCTCAGACTGTCGATGGGTTCCGCGCTCTATGGCTCGGCCAGGAGATCGAACGCTACGTCGTGTGGCTATCTGAACAGGGCTACGCTGATCGCACGGTGCTGCGCCGCGTTCCACTGTTGGCCCGCTTCGCGGAGTTTGCTCAGTCCAGAGGTGCGGCTGCGGTCGAGGACTTGCCATCTCATGTCGAGGCTTTTATCAACGAGTGGCTTCGACGGTGGCGCCCTGTTCGGGGTGGGGACTCCGCCTGGCAGGTGGCTAAGGAGGCCCGTGGGCCGATTGAGCAATGGTTGGAGTTGGTAATTCCCGGATTCAGGGGCACGGGCCGCACGCATCACAAGGATCCGTTCGTCGAAACGCTGCCCGGATTCTTCGAGCACCTGGTTTCAGAGCGCGGTCTCCGGCCTGCCACGATCCGCCATTACCGTCACCACCTTCATTGCTTCGCGGCTTACCTCTTTCGAATCGGTGTCAGTCAACTGGGAGAGCTATCTCCGGCGCTTCTCAGCGCCTTCGTCGCCGAACGGGCCGCAACCGGCATGGCCCGCACGACGATCAGAGATGCCTGTGGTGTACTACGCGTCTTCCTGCGCTACGCGCACCGTGAGGGTCTTCTGGCAAGCGACCTGAGTACGGCGGTGGAATGGCCACAGGCGTATCGCCTGTCCACGATCCCGCGGTCAATCTCATGGGGCGATGTAGGCAAGGTGCTTGACGCCGTCGATCGCCGCACACCAATAGGCAAGCGCGACTATGCCATCTTGCTTCTGCTCGTCACCTACGGTCTTCGTAGCCGGGAGATCGCGGCCTTGGTCCTGGACGACATCGATTGGAGACGTGAGAGACTGGCCATACCTGAGCGCAAGGCAGGGCATTCAAGCGCCTTCCCTCTCTCGACGTCAGTTGGCGAGGCGCTCGCCGACTACCTCCAGCACGGGCGACCGCAGACCACCAGTCGCCACGTCTTTTTTCGGGTTGTTGCTCCCCTCCAGCCGATCGGGTCCGCCGCAGTCTCTGCTCGGGCGACGTACTACCTGCGTAAGGCAGGTGTGGATGTCGTCCGTCCGGGGTCCCACACCTTGCGCCACACCTGTGTTCAGCGGCTGGTGGACGCTAATTTCGCCTTGAAGATGATCGGTGACTTTGTTGGGCATCGTTCTCCGGCATCGACGCAAATCTACGCCAAGGTCGCGGTCGAGTCATTGCGCCAGGTCGCCTTGGGCGACGGGGAAGAGGTGCTGTGATGACCGCTACGACCGTGGACGCCGTCGTCGAACGGTTTCTGAAGCATAGGCGAGTTCTCGGCCGGAAGTACCAGAGTGAGGAAAGGGAGTTGCGGCTGCTCCTGCGCTTCGTCGAGCAGCGAGGTGTGACAGCGTTCGATGAGGTCACTCCTGCACTGCTTGAAGACTTTCTTGCCTCCCGGCCGAGAAGCCGCCCGCGCAGTTTCAACCACCTTCGGGGTGTCGTCGCTTGCCTGTTTGAGTGGGCTGTCAGCCAGCGGTTGCTGGAGAACTCGCCCCTTCGAACGCGGCGGCGACGGGTAACCACCTGGCGCATCCCCTTTGTGTTCGATACCACGCAGGCGCGCCAGCTGCTCAGCGCAGCCGCCGCGCTCCCGGACAACCCGCGAGCTCGCGGGCGGGGCCTGACCTACCGCTGTATTTTCGCCCTCTGCTACGGCTTGGGCCTGCGGGTCGGCGAGGCGTGCGGGCTACGGCTGGACGATGTTGACTTGGAACACGATGTCCTTGTCGTCCGCGGAGGCAAGTTCGGCAAAAGCCGCCTCGTCCCATTTGGACCACGGATCGCCGAGTTGCTGAGCCAGCAGGTGCGACGCCGACAAGACGCTGGCCGTGTTATGGATACCCACGCGCCACTCTTCAGCTTCAATGGGCGCACCTGTGTCCATCCCGGCACGGTCAGTCAGACATTCCATCGCTTGGTGGCCAGACTCGACCTGCCCCTGCGGGACGGGGTCTCACCCCCGCGGCTTCATGACCTCCGCCACTCTTTCGCGGTCGGCCGGTTGCTTCGCTGGTACCGGGAGGGTGTCGATCCATCGACGCGGCTCCACCAACTGTCCACGTTCCTCGGCCACGTCGACCCGTCCTCAACGGCGGTCTATCTGAAAATGACTCCGGAGTTACTGGAGGAGGCAAATCACCGCTTCGAGTCCTTCGCTCGACCTGCGTGGGAGGAGGCGCTGTCTTGACTGATTCCCAGCGTCTAGGACCGCTGCTACACTCCTTTTTTGTTGATCACCTCATCACGGTGAAGGGACTGCGGCCGGCCTCAGTGCGAAGCTATCGCGACACGATCCGGCTTTTCTTGCTCTTCGTCACGGCCGACAATAGGTGTAAGGTCACCCGGCTGGTCCTCGGCGACCTTACATTCGAGCGGGTCATCGGGTTCTTGCGATACCTCGAGCAAGAGCGGGGCAACCACATCCGCACCCGCAACCAACGCCTCGCGGCCCTCCACATTTTATTCGAGTACGTTGCGACACGAGATCCGGAGATGCTCAACGTCTGCCAGCGAGTGATGGCCATCCCTATGAAGAGAGTGGCTCCGGCCCCGACATCGTTTCTCGAACGAGACGAAGTGGAGGACCTTCTACGACACCTGCCCCGCCACGGCCCGCTGGCGCTGCGGGATAGAACCTTGCTGCTCTTCCTGTATAACACCGGAGCGCGTGTACAGGAGGTGGCCGATCTGAGGGTTGGGCATCTTGACCTCGGCGGGCATCCACGCGTCCGCCTCCACGGCAAGGGCGATAAGTGGCGGACCTGCCCGCTGTGGGACCGAACTGCGGAGCTGCTGCGCGCGTTAATCGCGTCGTTCAACCCGCCGCTTATGGCGCAATACCCCGTCTTCTCAGCCCACGGGCACCCCCTGACCCGATCCGGAATCTACAAGATCGTGCGGCGACACGCGGCGCGCTTCGACGACCCCTCCTCTCGAAGAAGAATAAGTCCTCACGTATTCCGTCACACGTGCGCCGTCCACCTCGTCGAGTCGGGCGTTGAGGTCAACGTGATCCGGGGATGGTTGGGCCATGCCGACCTGACAACCACCAATCGTTACGCGGAGATCAACACGAAGGCAAAGGAAGCCGCCCTCCGAGCCTGTGAGCCTCCGGACACTTCGGGGGGATGCCGCGTTAGACCCGTATGGCGATCAGACGAGGCCCTTCTGAATTGGCTCGCGTCGCTGTGATCGTTATGTGCCCCACCCTAGGGATGGCCGGGCCCCTAAGGTGGGGCTCCGCTGTTTGCCGAGGCCCGCCGGCACATAACGCAGCAGGGAACAGAACCTGGAATATGTTCCGGGGAACATATTCGGGCACAACTACCTCCGGGACCCCGCCAAAGTACTCGAAGGCCCTGCAGTGCGCCCCGATCCATGACGGCAGGTCCTGAGACCACGAGGCCTCGGCATATGTGTAATTGCTGGCCCCCAGGACAGCTACGAATACCTGAGCCTCGCTGATCTTGCCAGTGACCGGGTCCGTAACTGAAACGGTCTGGCCCGCGTAGTCGACGAACACCTTTTCGCCGGCGCGGTGCTGCTGGCGCATTACCACATCGAGTTTACTCCGCCATTTCCTGTAGCGCTCGCAGAACTGAGAATACTGGTAGCCGTCGGGATGGCGCTCCTTGTACTCGAACCAGAGGAGCTGCAGCGTTACCCCTTTCCGCCGGAGTTCCTGATGAATGTGGTTCCAATCGGGTTCAGGGCGTTTGCGACTCTTTCCGGTATTCCCGGGGTAGAGCAGAGCCTCCAGGCCCGCGTCATCCA
>JBLNCC010000033.1:0-2660 GCA_050260395.1 Betaproteobacteria bacterium | reverse complement strand
AACCATGGCAGCCTCCGGGACACGTGGGGTAGGGCCCTGCCGGAGGGGTCGGCAGAGCCAATCGATATACTGAGCACACCTCGACAATCCGCGCCAGTCCTCATCACGCAAGTCGTATGCAGGCTGCCGGTGTTGCACTCTGGAAACGCCCCGCTCGCAGCGCGCATTGTGCGAATTCGCCGCTCAGGCCCGGCCAGACCCTCGACGCCCGGCCGCGGAGGCACCGGCAACCCGATACCGCCAGGAGAGGTCGCGCGAACTCATGGCGTAGTTCCCGCGCTTGCCGGATCTTCGAGAGCCGCCGTGGCGTCCCCGAATATGCCGGACAGACCGTTACGTAGAGCGACCAAGGCACCGATCAGAACCACCGCGACGAGGGCGATGATGAGCCCGTACTCGACCATGCCTTGCCCGTCTTCTTCCTTGAAGAGCCTCTTCAGCAGCGCCATCATGACTCACACCTCCTTTCGTGCATGTGTGCCCGACGACCGCGCGAAGAGGCCCCTGGGGTCAACCGCATTTGAAAACCCGGTCGGATCAGGTCAGGCCAAAACCGCTCGTATAGTGCAACCTGGCTGACCCTCAGGCCCCTTTCGCGGCCTACCGAAGAGACTCTTCAGAAAGACGAAGCCCGCCCGTCGGCGTTGCCAAACGAGCAGGCTTCAAAAGTCCCTTCTCTTCGGCAACCCGGCTATCATGGCCAGAACCCCTCCTGGCTTTAGACCCGTGGCTTTGCGTCCCCGCCTTTCGACGGGTTTGCCTTTGTCGGGAGAACGTTTTCGATTGTAAGAAACACTCGATTCCTGTCTAGAAAATTACCACCGATGGCAAGCCTTGCCTATCAGTCTGATGACTCATTTTTCGATGGGACTTTGGTCATGGTTCCTCCGTCTTGGGACCCCAAGGGAGACCCCACGGGGCCCGAGAGTCCCTGGCTGATCGCCCATATGGCGGCCTGAGTGCGCCGGTCGGCGCCGAGCTTGTGCAAGAGGTGGCTGACGTGGTTCTTCACCGTCTTTTCGCTTATCGAAAGCATACTGGCGATGTCGCGGTTGCTCTTACCGCGGGCCACGAGCGAGAGCACCTCGCGCTCTCTCGGAGTGAGCAGGGGGCTGCAGCTTTCCGCCGCCGCGTAAGCTGGTGACCCCGCCTTCGCGGGGCTCGCCATGGCATGCACCACCGCCTCTTCGAAGCCGGACGCCACCTCTCGCAGTCTCGCAAGACCTTCCACCAAGACTTTCAATACCTGCGGCGAAGCGAACTGGCGCCCGCGGGAAGCCGCCCGAATCGCACAAACGAGGTCCTCGGGGTCGGCTGAGCGGTCGAGGCACCCGAGCACCCCCGCCGCGAAGACGTCCATGACCGCGTCAAGCACGTCACGCCCCCCGTCCCTCGTATCCACGACCGCCACCAACGCGCACCTGTGGCGCGTGTCGCCTGGTATCCTCTCCGCTACTCGCGGCTCCGCCCCCACCACGCCTTCAGCCAGGTACCGGTCCCGACCTCCGACCCATGCAGCAGGCACAGAGCGCCACGTGGCAAGGTTGGACGGCGTCAGCGCACCGACTACGATCACGTCTGGGCGGGAAGCTGCGGCTACCTCAGCCACCTGCTCGACATGGTCAGCCTCCCCGACTACTTTGAGGTCAGGCTCGGCCTCGATGGCGCGGCGCATCCCCGAGCGGAAGAGGGCGCTCGAATCAGCGACCACTACCTTGATAACACGCGATCCTCGAGCGCTTTCGCCCCGCGCAGCCACGTCCCGTTCCTCACCTCCCCGCGGGTCCACCCTCGACATAGTCCTCGATGGGGATTCTGACAGTCACCCGGGTGCCCCTCCCGGGAGCGGTGTCTATGTCGAGCGAGCCCCCGAGGAGCTTGGCCCGCTCCTTCATTCCTGCGATGCCGAATTTCTCGGACTTGGCGACACCGCGCGATACGGCCGCGAGGTCGAAGCCTTTGCCGTCGTCCTCGATGCTCACACCGACCGCGCTCACGCCGTACCCGAGCGTGACCACCACCTTCGAGGCAAGCGCATGCTTGCGCGCGTTGTGGAGCGCTTCCTGCACGATCCGGAACAGCACGAGCTCGATTATGGGATCGATCCTCGCCTCCTTCCCGAGGACGTTCATCTCCACATGCAGCCCGTGCCGCTGACTGAAATCGCTGATGTACCGGCGCAGCGCCGGCGCAAGCCCGAGGTCGTCAAGCATCATCGGGCGCAGGTCAAAGATGATCCGCCGGATCTCCCGGAGGCACTCGGCGATGGTCTTTCTGAGATCGCGGATCTCCTCCAGGGCGCGGGAAGGGTCTTCGGAGATGAGCCTTTCCACTATCTCCAACTGCAGGATGGAATTTGCCATCATCTGGGCAGGGCCGTCGTGGATGTCCCTGGCGACGCGCCGCCGCTCCTCTTCTTGGGCCTTTATGACCCGCTCGACCGTGTCTTCCCCCTTCGCTCCCGACGAATACACAAGCATGTCACCTCTCAAGATGCGGAAAATGCTTATGCAAGTTATGCAAGCTTGGGCGCGAGGTTTGTGTACCCATTGGCCCACCACGGGAGGGAACGAGAGTAGAAGGTTGCCTGCGGCCGGCACACCACGCCGGACTTCGCTGGACAGCTTTCGACGGGAAGACGCGAACGAACCGGACCCGGC
>JBLNCC010000032.1:0-26919 GCA_050260395.1 Betaproteobacteria bacterium | reverse complement strand
TGACACCCCTCGTGCAATCACCGGCAGCCCCTCCCAAAAGTCGGGAGCATTTCTGCACCCCCACTAAGCTGAACACCGGAGCCGCTTCGTCGCCTCCGCATGAGACGTGTCCGGTGCCTGCGATGGAAGGACGCACCGCACGCTGAAAGGAGAGCCGGCGGCCGTACTTTCCCATCCTTGCCCAGAATAAAAGCGTGTACCCGAGGCAATACTTGTATTGAAGCTGAGATATTCTGGAAACGCGGGGGAACCCCTTACAATGACGAACAAGGTCGAGATATGCGGAGTCAATACGTCGAAGCTCCCCGTTCTGAGCAACCAGAAGATGCGTGAGCTTCTAGACCTCGTCAGACGCGGGGACAAGGATGCGCGGGACAAGCTCATATACGGAAACCTCCGCCTGGTGCTCAGCGTCATACAGCGTTTCAACAACAGGGGAGAATACGTGGACGACCTTTTCCAGGTCGGGTGTATAGGCCTCATGAAGGCAATCGACAATTTCGACCTTACGCAGAACGTCAAATTCTCGACTTACGCGGTTCCCATGATAGTCGGGGAGATCCGCCGCTACCTCAGAGACAACAACCCGATCAGGGTTTCCCGCTCGCTGCGGGACGTGGCCTACAAAGCGCTCCAGGTCAGGGACGCCCTTGTCAGCAGGAACTCCAGGGAGCCATCTATCACGGAGATCGCGGATGAGCTCAAGCTGCCTCGCGAGGAAGTAGTGTACGCGCTTGATGCCATCCAGGACCCCGTGTCGCTCTTCGAACCCATATACCATGATGGCGGCGACCCGATCTACGTGATGGATCAGGTGAGCGATGAGAAGAACCAGGATTCAACCTGGTTGGAGGGCATATCCATACGCGAGGCCATGGAAAAGCTGAACGAAAGGGAGCGGCTCATCCTGAAGTTGCGCTTCTTCGAAGGCAAGACCCAGATGGAGGTCGCCGAGGAGATCGGCATCTCCCAGGCGCAAGTGTCGCGCCTCGAAAAGGCGGCTCTCAAACACATGAGGCGGTTCATGTAGGCGGCTGGGCGGGGCCAGGCCGTTTCCCGAGGCACGAAGAATCGGAGGTGACCGTGTTGCGGGTCAGGATAGCTGTGAGCGCGCTGATACTACTTGCCACCGTCGCTGGCGTGGCCTTGTCGGCGGCGGTTTTCGATACTAAGATATTGCCCTCGTCTCCCAGCCTAACTGCGGAAAACGCGTTCAACACAAGGAACCTCATACGGCTACACGTCGTCGCGAACAGTGACAGCGAGGATGACCAGGCCTTGAAACTCGAGGTGCGCGACGCGATCCTGGCCCGGGCCAGAACGCTGCTTGGCTCGGTGAAGACCAAGGAAGAAGCGTGGCAGGTTCTGCTCGAGAAAGCCGGCGAGCTCCAAGCGGCCGCAATTGACCGGATCCGGGCCTCCGGAAAGCCGTACGGGGCCTGCGTAGAGATGGGCACGTTCGCGTTTCCTGAACGCACGTACGGACCCATAACCGTCCCCAGCGGAGACTACGACGCCGTGAGAGTGGTCCTCGGGGAAGGCAAGGGCCAGAACTGGTGGTGCGTGCTGTTCCCGCCCCTCTGCTTCATACAGGTGGATAAGGAGGGCAGACTGGAAGGTCTCACGCTCGACCTCTCACCAGGAGAAACCCTCGCGAAGCTACGCCTCGACCTCGTTAGCCCGCCTCGCGTCAGCTACCCCGCGGCCGCGCCGCGGACCGGGAGCCGGTCGCGAGGGATCATCATGGCCTCTGCCCCGCCGGTTCTTCCGCCCGTACCCAGGGCCACGCAGCTATACCTCTCCGCGACATTCTCGGCTTGCTCACCGGGGACGCGTGTCCAGCGGCTCCTCTTCCCCTATAATAGCAGCGTCGAGGGTTTAACCCGCCTCTTTCTGCCCGTATCGACGGGCTGAAGCGAAGTGATGGGGCGGCGCCACGCTCACGCGCATGGTCGGCAGCTTCTCGAGACGAAGGCCGCCAAGGCCGCTCCTGCCTCGCGTGCTGGCGGGGCCGTGTGAAGGAGGACGCGCACACACCGCCCCCCCCTCGAATATAGTACCTTGTGCAAGTCTTGGGGGTGGTGGCGATGCTGGTCCGGATCTCGGACCTTCGAACGCGCGAGGTCGTAAACGTCGTCGATGGCCGGAGGCTCGGACCGATATGCGATATGGAGATCGACCTTGCCACCGGGCAAGTGAGGTCCATAATGGTCCCCGGCCCCGCCAGGCTCATGGGAATCCTCGGGCGGTACAACGATTACGTCATCCCATGGGAAAAGATCCGCAGGATCGGACTGGATGTCATCCTGGTCGAGGCAAGCGAGTATGCCGAACCGCCCAAACAATGACCGGCCCCCCTCGCGAGCCGGGGAAACGCGAGCTGGGGAGGCGGCCCGCGGTGGAAGACAGCGCCTTCGTCGCTTCGGACAAGCCCGTGGCCGTCCGCCGACCGCCTCCGCTGAACACTTCTTGAAGGCGTGACCGAGCGAGAACCCGGTCCAAGCCTTTATTCTCCGGCCGCCGCGGCGGCCTTCGCCCTCGCCCTCGGGTACTCCTTCTCCCAGGCGGCCTCGGCGATCCTGCCGTAGGCCTCAGCGTACTCGTCGAGCGCCCCCGCAAGCACCGTGGTGACGCAGTCCGCCCCCTCGTGGGTCGGGTGCGCCCCGTGCTTCGCCACAACCTCTCGGAGGATCCACGGGTTGTCTATTATCATACAGGGCCGGAGATGGTTTTCGTTTAGAGGCATCCTGGACTTGATGTCCATGAAGAACGGTGACTTCAGCACGTCCGCGATGGTGGTGTTCTTGATGTTGTCCACGGCGAAGTGGACGAAGACGCACGGTTCGATGTCTCCCTTGGCGTTTATGTGCAGGTAAGACCGGCCCCCGGCAAGGCATCCCGCCACAAGGGGACCATCGTTCCAGAAATCCGCCACGAAGATGGGACGTGTCTCGCGGATGTGAAGGACGTGCCTCCGCATGTGGTCCCGCTGCTCCGGGGTACACATGAGATCCATGTCAGCGTCCTTCCCGACGGGCACAAACGTGAAGAACCACCCGTACATCGCGCCTTTATCGATCAACATGTCTATGAACTCGTCGCTCGCGACGATATCGGTGTTGAACCTCGTATACGTGGCGGAGAAGCCGAATATGGCGCCGGCCTCTCTCAGATTGTCCATGGCGTGCATGACCTTGGCGAACGTTCCCGGCCCCCGCCGCGCGTCGGTCTCCTTCTCGAAACCTTCAAGGCTGATGGCCGGAGAGATGTTGCCGAGCTCGGCGAGACGCCGCGCCTTGCGCTCGTCGATGAGGGTGCCGTTAGTATAGACCATGAAGACCACATCGTCGTGCTTCTCCGCCAGATCCAACAGGTCTTCCCTTGTGAAAGGCTCGCCGCCGGACACAACGATGAAGTGGATCCCGAGCTCCTTGGCTTCGGTGATGATCCTGTCGAAGGTGGCAGTGTCGATCTCGTCCCGTTTCGCGTACCTGCCAGCGTAACACCCTGTGCACGCTAAGTTGCACCGCATCGTGGGGCTTATCACGAGAAGCGCGGGGACGTTGGTGCCGAGTCTTTCCGCGTGTCTTTTGCGTTCCTGCCAACCTAGATAGACTTCGTTCACAAACAGGTTGACCAGGCCCTTCGTGCGGAAGTTGGGATGGAGAGAGGAGAACGCCCTCTCCGCGTACCGGGTCCACACGTGGTCGGGGTTCTCAAAGGCCCGCCTGGCAATCTGTAGCTGAGCCTTGTGCTCAGGCGTGGCGGCCAAGGCTTCAAGGATCTTCGTGAAGGTTACCAAATGCCGTTGAGGGTCCTTCGCAAGAAGCGAAAACATGTAATCAGCCACCTGGGTGGCCGCATACTTCTTCATGAGATCGTACGCTCTCACCGTTCGGCCTCCTCTCCGGAACGTCATCGAGTCACTCGGCTGACATCCGACAGCTCGACACACCGCCACCAGTTGGGAAAGCTTGACCCCGCTCTCGTCGATACGCCGCCGGCTTTGGCCTCTAAGAGCCGTCAGCGTCTTGGCGCACCCATTCGGCACCTCACACCGCGAGCCACTCCGCCACCCACCCACCGAGCCGCGCATGCCCACGTGACCGCAGATCCCCCCTTTCATCTCACGCCGGCGCCGCGATCTCCCTCACGAAGTCGAGCAACAGACTTCTTTCCTGTCCGCTCAGGCCGTCGACTTGCTCCTGGAACCTCCTCATGTAGGCTGCCATCTTCCCGGTAGCCTCACCGGAGACCGCGGGATGCACGAGGAGCATGCCCATGATCGCGCCAGAAAAGACCAGGAGAGCGCTATGAGCATCCGCGCCGGCCTGCACCAATCTTGCGAGGACATCCAGGCTGTTCCCGCCGAGAAGACGCGTGCACGCCACGAGGAGGACAGCCATGTACCCGCAGAACGCCGCCGGCCCGTTAGCCCGATCTAAGTTCTCCATGAATCCCTGCCATATGCCCTGGGATGTCGACCCCCGCAGCTCGGACAGGGAGGCTACCAGGCTCTTTTTGATGAGGGCAAGCTCGTCTCCGAAGGGCAAGCGCCCAACGTGCTTGGGCCGGCGCTCGCCCGCCCCCTCCCCGAGGTCGTTCGGACGGAACATAACCATCGACCTTCCCGGCGTCCTTACGTGCCTGTTCAAGACGTATTCCACTCCTACGAGTCCGTCTGCGGCGAGCTCCCGAAGCATATCGTACGCTGTCCACTTGCTCACCCCAACCGCCCTCGCGACGTCCTCGTAGTGCACAGCGTGCTTCTGTTGCTCGCAGAGCTTACGCAGGGCCTCAAGGAACTCCCTCTTCCGTTCAGTCAAGCTCACGAACATTCCCCCAAAAGACCCAAAAGCTGCGTCTTAACAAGCGCAGACGCATGCGCGCGAACGCCGACGCTAGCGCCCTTCCGCTTCTTCTTTTTGTCTATCCCTTAAGAGTTAGTATACGCCCCGGCCGCACGCTCCGTCAAACCCGCGAACCCGGCTGGATCGTGGAAATGCGCCGGTCTTCTCAGGTGCGCCGCGCCCGCGCCGCTGTTCTTATTCCACCTTCCTCATCTCCCTGCGAAGCTTCCTAATAATCCTCTTTTCGAGGCGAGAGATGTACGACTGCGAGATGCCCAATATATCAGCCACCTCTTTCTGAGTCTTCTCGGTCCCGTCACGCAGGCCGAACCTCAGCTCCATTATGCGTTTCTCCCTTGCGGAAAGGCGTTTCATCGCGTCGTCCAAGAGGGATCTGTCGACTTTCTCCTCGATGCATTTGTACACCACGTCGGTATCAGTTCCCATGACGTCCGAGAGCAAGAGCTCGTTGCCGTCCCAATCAACGTTGAGCGGCTCGTCGAAGGACACCTCCGCTCTGGACTTGCTCGTGCGCCGGAGGTACATAAGGATTTCGTTTTCGATGCACCGCGACGCGTATGTGGCCAGCTTGATCCTTTTCGACGGATCGAACGTGTTGACCGCCTTGATGAGACCTATCGTCCCGATGGACACAAGATCCTCCACGCCGATTCCCGTGTTCTCGAACTTGCGGGCTATGTACACCACAAGCCTGAGGTTCCTCTCGATGAGCTCCCCCTTCACCTGGGAGTCGCCCCGCTCGAGGCGCGCGAGAAGCGCGGTCTCTTCATCGCTCGAAAGCGGAGGAGGAAGAACCTCGCCGTTTCCGACGTAAAGAACGGCGCGGCCCGGGATGAGCCCGCGCCTTATGGCGTAAAGCACGAGGCGAACCCGCAGAGCGGATAGCCGGTGCCCCAGACTCATGCCAACGCTCATCCTGGTCCCCTCCCGGACAGTACTGGCATCACCGCGGGATGCTCCGCCCGCGCGGCGCCCGCGCGGCGAGCCATGCTCAGGACGCCTCGGCCAGGATATCGGGGTGAAGAAGCGCCGCGAAAGCTCCCTCTGGCGAGAAGCGCTTCATCAGCACTCCAACCACAGCGTTCCGGCTCGAAGTCGCTCGCGGCCCGCCGAGGACCCTGACCTCGTCCACGCGGAACCCGGCGAGCAAACCCCTCTCTTCCCCTACCGACACGAACGGGATCACACGAAACCTCGAGAGCCATGCGGAGTTGGCCAGGAGTTCGGAAACCAGCCCGAAGTCTCCGGCGTCGAAGGCCATGAACGCCCGCCTCACACGCTCGGGCAAGGCGTCCGCCACCGCGCTGTATTCTAGCAGAATCACGGGGGACCCACTTATCGGGTCTCTCAGGCGGTTCCCCGTATCGATAAGGGCGTTGAGTTTCAAGGTCACCTCGCCGAGACACACTTCTATCGGCACAAAGAACAACCAGTCTCGAATCCTGCGGTGGACGAGACCCCAACCGATCTCCGCGGTCAGGAGGATCGTCCCCACAAGCCCGATAAGGGTTGGCACGAGTCGCCAGCCGGTCAAGTACGCGGTCGCAAGCGCCCCACCGAAAGCGAGCATACTGATGCCCAACACGTGGGCGCAGACGAGGAAGAATTTCTGGGCCGGCAGACGTCCGAACCCCAGTCTCGTCGCGGGGATGATCGAAAGGATCGCGAGAGGCACCGCGGCGCCCGCAGGCATGCGGTCTGCGAAGAACATGGCCACGATCGCGGCGTCGATGCCCCCCGCAAGCGCGGAGCCGGCCAGAAGCCTCAAGGGTCGCGCCCTATACCCCAGCACCGCCCCGGTCGCCCAGAGCGTCAGCCATTGCATGACGAGCGTCATTACGCAGGCATTCACGATAGTTTGGCCGTTCATCCCGTCCGCCTCCTGGGCCCATCCAACCGCGCACGGTCGCGTACCCGTCACCCATTCGTCCGCGGCTCGGTGCGTTCGTTCGAGTTCGAGCCTTCGCGGCGTATCTTTCCTCTGCCGGCGGTCCCTTCCTCTCTAAAAGTATACAGCCATGCCCGGCAGAAATATGTCAGACCATGACGAGGGTCCGCCTCCGCAAGATCACGCACGGCGGGCCGGAGACCGGGCGCGGCACACGGAACCGGGCTGCCTCGACCGCGCGCGGGGCCCCGGCGAGGCGAACATCCGACATATGGGGTACTTGCGGCTGGAAAGCACGAGGATCAGATGGCAACCTGATGGTCCGCGGGAGAACTGAGGTCGAACCGGCGAGGCATGACAAAGGCCGCATCGGCACGGCGAGAACGATACGAGGGTGCGAGAACGACCCCACAGTCGTCACTATCGTCGTGCTGTTTTCGGTGACTGTACGGAAAAACGCGCGCCGGCCGGGAACGGCGCGCAAGACCTTGAGGGATCCGCTCAAGCGGCACGGGCAGCGTTACTTCCTCTGGCCACGTCTCAGGAAAGCGGGGATGTCCAGGTCGTCGCTGGTTGTCGCGAAATCGCTTATCTCCACGGCCTCCAGCCCCACTTTCTCGCGGCGCGCCTTTCCCTCGAAGCCGGTGGCGATGACCGTGATCCTGATCTCGTCCTTCAGCGTCTCATCGATCATCGCGCCGAATATGATGTTCGCATCAGGGTCCGCCGCCTGGGCGATGATCTCCGCTGCCTCATTCACCTCGAACAATCCCAACGTGCTGTTGCCGGTGATGTTCATGAGGACGCCCTTCGCGCCCTCGATGGACGTTTCCAGGAGCGGGCTTTCTATGGCCGCCCTCGCCGCCTCCTGGGCGCGGTTCTCTCCGGACGCGATCCCGATTCCCATGAGGGCCGAACCTGCATCGCTCATGATGGTGCGCACGTCCGCGAAATCCACGTTTATAAGCCCCGGCACGGTGATGAGATCCGATATACCCTGAACCCCGTGCCTCAGGACGTCGTCTGCCAAACGGAACGCCTCGAGAATCGACGTTTTCTTCTCGCTCACCTGAAGCAGCCTATCGTTGGGGATGACTATGAGCGCATCCACTTTGGACTTGAGGTTATCCAAGCCCGCGAGCGCCTGCGTCATACGCCTGCGCCCTTCAAAAGAGAAAGGCTTCGTCACCACCCCCACAGTGAGCGCGCCGAGTTCCTTTGCTATGCCGGCGACCACGGGCGCGCCGCCCGTGCCGGTGCCGCCTCCCATGCCAGCGGTGATGAATACCATGTCCGCTCCCTCCAGGGCACGGCGAAGCACCTCGTAGCTTTCCTGGGCCGCCTGCGCGCCTATCTCGGGGTTCGACCCCGCGCCGAGGCCTTTGGTCAGCTTCTCGCCGACCTGGATCTTCACGTTCGCGTCGGACGCGGCGAGGGCCTGGGCATCGGTGTTAATGGCCACAAATTCGACGCCTGAGAGACCGGACGCGATCATACGGTTCACCGCGTTCGACCCCCCGCCGCCGACGCCCACCACCTTAATGTTGGTAAACTGCTCCATCTCGAGTTCAAGGTTGAACACAAGTCATCCCTCCTGCGCTTCGCCGCAGCGCCCGAGGTCTTCCTCCCGCCTGCGGCAGACCCCGGAGAGCCACATCACATGGGTCGAACAGGTCTTCCCTGGTCTACGGCTAGAAGAAATCCTTCACGAAATCTCTGAACCATCCGCGCACCCCGGCGATGAGTTCCATGACAGGCGACGACCCCGTATCCCTGGTGAGCCTGAACGCCGAATCGTTCACAACGCACGCCACAATGCCCAACGATGCGCTGGAGACCTCGACAGGGGTCCTCCCGCCGCGCCACTTGGCCTCGAATGGCACGCCCATTCTGGCTGGCACCCCCAGGACCTCGGCGGCAAGGTCCAGGATACCGGAAGTAAGCGAGCCACCGCCGCTGAAGACGACTCCGCACGGGGCGAGGCCTTTCGCCCTGACCTGTCTCGTTTCCGCGTCCACGAGCTCGAGGATCTCTCTCAGCCTGGCCTCGACGATCCTGTCAAGGAAACCGTCCTGATCGCCTGAAGGAGACGACACGGCCTGTTCCGGGACGTGCCTGGTCTCGCTTCTCAGCCCAACCGCGCCGGCCCGCGGCCCAACCGCCCCTGCCGCCACGGCGCGTCCTGTTGCCGGGCGCGGTCCCCGCCCCGCTCCTCTCTGGCCCATCTGTCTCTTAAGGCTCTCCGCATCTTCGACAGGAACTTTCATTCCGACGGCGATGTCATTCGTGATGTGCGCGCCGCCCGCGGGCACCCATGAAAACAAGATCGGCGCGCCTTCATAAAACGCGGACACCTGTGTGATCTGGCCCCCGATGTCCGCGAGGATGACGCCTCGTTCGCGTTCCTCCTGGTCCAAAACGGCCTCGGCCACGGCCATCGGCTCAAGGACCCACCCGGCCACCGCAAGCCCTGCCTTCTCCACGCTCGCCTCGATGTTCGCGAGCAAGGCCGCCTGGCCCAGGATCACTCGAGCGTCAACCTCCAGGCGAACCCCGGCCATCCCCTCTGGGTTCCTTATACCTCCAACACCGTCTACGATGTACTCTTTCGGCAGGACAGAGATCATCCGGCGCTCAGGCGGGATAGCCAGCACTCTCGCGGCATCGAGGGCGCGTCGCATATCATCCGCGGTGATGGTACCGTCCTCTCCGCTCACCGCCGCAACCCCCCGTGTCTCCTGACACACGGTATGAACCGCCGGGACCCCTACGTACGCCCCTCGAACGTTCAACCCCGCCATGTGGCACGCGCGCTTGTTCGCGGCCCTTATCGCGGCCGCCACCGCCTCGATGTCCACCACTAAGCCGCGGCGAACGCCCTGGCAAGGAGAAACGCCTGCACCCAGGATCTCCACATCCCAGTCTGGCCCGACCGCCGCAATGACCTCGCATACTTTGGTGCTGCCGATGTCAAGCCCGGCAACCACGCTTCTAACAGGCATATGTTACCTCCCCGAGCACGCCTGCCGTTCGGCGGAGCCTCGCAGCGCGTTCGGGCGCAAGGAGCCCGTGCGTGCACTGCCGCCTGTCGACCCCGCTGGCTGCCGCCTCGGCCTGGAACCCGCTCTTAACGCGGGAGCCTCCGGCAGCCCGCCGGCAGACCGCTGCTAATCTGCCAACTTATAGTAGCTACTAACTTCAACACATCCCCACTTTATCCTCTTTTGCCGTCCTACGCCTGGGTGCCGCGCGGCCGGGGCCTGGAAGACCTGGATGGGCGCTGAAGGAGATAACGACGGATCATCCCCACATTGGTGAAAATCCGTATGCTGAACGCCACCGTCGCGCCCAGGAAAAGGTCCACGCCGAGCTTGTCCCCCACCAAGGTCAGACACGCAGCAAGCGCCATGTTGGTCACGAAACCGGATATGAATACGACCTTGTCGAACTTGTCCTCAAGACCGGCCCGGATACCACCGCACACGCTGTCCAACGCCGCCAGGATGCCGACGGCCATGTAGTCCGAGTAAACGGCGGGAAACCTTATAGGCGTAAGCAACGCAATAACGATCCCGAGAACAAGGCCTATGATCGGCAGCATCATTGTTGCGCCCCTTCCTCCACGGGCTTCGCATATTGGAAGTATAGGCTCCCCTTGTACGCTGGCACGCGGACGCTGGTCACCTTCGTCACTTTAGCCTCGATGCCCCAGGCTCTGAGGGTGTCGAGAATCCCGTCCCGCATATGCAGCGCAGCATCGAGCGTGGAAGGCTCGCCGATGGCCACTATCTCGTATGGCGGCCCGATTCTCACGTTGTTCACGGATATCACCGGGCCGGCGCATCTTATCTCGGTTGTTGCGATCACCCGCTGGCCGTTGATGGAGATGGCCTCGGCGCCCGCTGCGAACAGTTCATTCACGATCTTGAGGATGTCCTCGTCGTGTACAAGGAAAAGCTCAGGGCTTTCGCCCGGCGCGGCTTGACGCTTGCTGTCGTCCACCGCAACAACGACCCCGGGCCCCTGAACCTCCACCAGCCCGGCCGCCATCCGCGCCTTTGCGAGCTCAAGCTTGAGAGCCTCGGCCGCCCGCTCGCCTTCCCCGACCGTGGCAAGCTGTTTGCGGAGGGTGTCGACCTCTTTCTCCAGGAGACTGCGCTCGGCGTCCGACCTGCGCAACATGTCGCTGAGGTCTTCCAGTCTCCTGGACGGGATCTGGGCGCGACCGATATACTCCTGCGTTCGGAACTGAGCCACGAGCAAGACGCCAAGGACCACGCAGACCCCAGCCACGTAAACCTCGAAGTCCCGCACTCTCCTCAAGCTCTCTCCCCCTGGAAAACACGGATGCACTCCCGCCGGGAAGCCTACGTCAATTATACACCTCCCCCAACGCTTGTCACTATCTCCCGGTCCTCACGACCGGCCGTTTTTCGAACCTCACATCGATGTACGTCGCATGAGTGCCTTCCTGCTCCAGCCTCGCGAGGAGGGCGTCCAGCACGGTCGCGCGGGACCTCAGCTCCTCGCCGGTCCCCACGCCTACGATGACCTGGGTGCCTGACTGCATGTACAAACAGAACCCACGTGACGAGCTGAAATTGACCTCCGAAACCTGTTGGAGAACTGACGCTGGCAAAGCAGCGATGAGCGTGAGCGCGGATGAGATCTCCGGAGCGTCCACGGGGTGGCCGACCTTCACCGACCTGAGCGCAAGCCCGGTCACAAGCGGCAGTTCCCTCCCCCGGTAGGTCTCTTCGAGATCTATCGCGAGACCTGCGGCGTCAATCTCCACGAAATACCCAGCGTAAGGAATCACGGCGACCGGCAGGCGCTCCCGCACGTCGATGACAATGGTGGACGGAAGCCGCCGAGACACCTGCACCTTGTCCACCCTGGGAATGGCCTTCAACCTGGTGGTAATGGCGCGAAGGTCGACATCGAAGATGTTCTCGTCCTCAGCGAGGCCACACGCCACCACGACCTCCTCCGTCGAGAGGTTCGTGAGCCCCCGGACATCGATGTGCTGGATGTGGAAATACGGGGACCTCAGGAATGTGAACCCCGCGCTCGCCACAAGAAGCACGACGAAGGCCAGTGGCGCGAGCCTGCGCGTCGGCTCGCCGCGTCCCCCCGGACGCGTGGCGTCCCCATCGTCAACGTCCTCGACGGACATGCCGTCGACCGGTCTCGGTCTTCTGGGTCTCATTTCCATGGACCTGCCCCCGTCATCCTACTCATCCTACCTGGCGTTCCAAAACCCCGACCCTTTCGATGGCCGCGCCGAGCCTCGCAAGCTTCCCGGGGAGGTCTTCGTACCCCCTGTCGACATGATGCACGCCTGAGATCACCGTGGGGCCGCTCGAGACCAGCGCTCCAAGGATCAGAGCAGCTCCCCCGCGAAGGTCCGGCGCCTCCACGTTCCCCCCGGTGAGGCCGGCGACGCCCTGAACTATCGCCACACGGCCCTCGACTCTGACGCTGGCCCCCATCCGCCTGAGCTCCTCCGCGTACTTGAACCTATTGGGGAATATCGTTTCGGCAACGATGCTCGTTCCGTCGGCCACGCTCATCGCCGCAACGAACTGCGGCTGCATATCCGTAGGGAAGCCCGGATAGGGCGACGTTCGCGCGCTCACCGCGCGGAGCCGTTGCGGCCCCTTGACCACTACGAACGAGTCGCCTTCGATGACCTCCGCCCCCGCTTCGCGCAGCTTGGCAATTAGGGCTTGCAGGTGCTCGACGACGACGTTCTCCACGCGCACGGTGCCCCGCGTCATGGCGGAGGCCACCATGAAAGTGCCGGCCTCGATCCTGTCGGGTATGACCGCGTAGTCTGTCGTCCCGAGAGACCTGACCCCCTCGATTCTGATGGTGTCGGTGCCAGCCCCGGAGATCTTCGCGCCGAGCCGGTTCAGAAACCTTTGCTGGTCCACTATCTCGGGCTCACGCGCGGCGTTCCTGATAATGGTGGTTCCCTCGGCCAGGCACGCAGCCATCATGATGTTCTCAGTCGCGCCCACGCTCGGGATGTCGAGGAAGACCTCCGCGCCTCTCAGCTTCTCGGCCTTCACCGAGACATACCCGCACTCCTCGTTTATCTTCGCTCCAAGCGCTGCGAAGCCCCTCAGATGCAGGTCGATAGGGCGCGGCCCGATGTTGCAGCCGCCAGGGCGCCGCGCGCGCACGTACCCCAGGCGGGCGAGGAGCGGCCCCATGACTTGTATGGACGCGCGCATCTCCTTCACCTGCTCCTCCGGGGGCTCGCAGCGGTCTACCCCGGAGGGATCGATGCTCATCGTGCCTCCGTCGGGTCGCACCTCGACCTTCGCGCCGAGGCCGCGGAGGACCCCCAACATGGTATCGACGTCCGCGATCCGCGGGACGTTTGAAATCCGACACACGCCGCCGGCCAGGATGGAAGCGGCCATGATCTTCAGAGCAGCGTTCTTTGCGCCTGCGACCTTCACCGTCCCAGAAAGCGGTCTTGAGCCGGCGATTACTAGCTTCACAGCGCAAGTCACCTCCGGCCTCTTAGCCTCCGAGGACCCTGATCTCCGGCTCCAGCACCACCCCGAACCTCTTGTACACAACGTCCCGGACCTTCTCCATCAACGTGAGGACGTCCCGGGCGGTGGCACCCCCGGTGTTGATTATGAAATTGGCATGAACTGCGGAAACCTGGGCCCCGCCCACGCGCTCGCCTTTTAGGCCGGCTGCGTCTATGAACCGCCCGGCCCCGCCGCCCGCGGGGTTCTTGAAGGCGCAACCCGCGCTCGGAACCGAAAGCGGCTGTTTTTTCGACCGCTCCTCCAGATACTCCTGCATGCGCCGGAGGATCACCCCGGGTTCGTCTTCGTCCAGGAGGAAGCGCGTTTCGACCAGGATGAACGGCTCCTGAAGGACCCTCGTGGTCTTCACGCCCGCGTCGAGGTCCTCGCGCCCCAACGCCACGCGTTCCCCCTCGTAAGTCAGGGCCGTGACGGTGTGCACCACATCGCACATGGCCCGCCCGTACGCGGCCGCGTTCATCGCCACCGCGCCTCCCGCCGTGCCGGGGATACCGCTAGCGAATTCAAGCCCCGTCAAACCCCACGACGCCGCGGTCCGGCAAAGCGCCGGAAGGTGAGCCCCGGCGCCGCACCTCACGATGCGGCCGTCCTCCCTGGCCACGTCGTCCAGGGTTCCAGCGAGCTTGATAACCACGCCCCTCACACCCTCGTCCGCGACGAGGAGGTTCGTTCCCGCGCCGATGACGTAGAACGGCGCCTGGACTTCCCCGAGCGCCCGCAGGAGCACGACCAGGTCATCCACGTCCTTCGGCACCACAAGCACATCGGCCGGACCACCGATGCGAAACGAGGTATGACGCCACATCGGCTCGTTGGCGCAGACCTCACCGCGTACGACCTCTTTGAGCCGCAAGGCCAGACTCGTGCCTCTCAATCAATCCTCATCCTTTTCACGAGTTCTCGCGCGACAGAGTCGACGTCCCCGGCCCCCATTGTCACGACCAGGTCACCCGAACGCACCTCAGAGAGAAGCCACGACACTATCCCTTGCAGCGTGCTTATGAACTCTACCTGTGGTCCGCCCGGGCCCTCATGCGCCCCGATGGCGTCAGCCAGTCTCTCCCCGCTCACGCCCGGAATAGGCTCCTCGCCTGTGCCGCGGTGGTATATTTCGGTGATCACCACGACGTCCGCGGACGAAAACGCCTTCGCGAACTCGTCGAAGAGGAGCTTCGTCCTGGTGAACCGCTGAGGCTGGAACACCACCACGAGCCGCCCGCCGTGGCTTTCCTTGAGAGCGGCGAGGGTCGCTCTGATCTCCGTCGGATGGTGAGCGTAGTCGTCTACCACCGTGACCCCTCCGACCTCGCCGACGACTTCTTGGCGCCTCCTCGCGCCCCTGAACCCCGCGAGCCCGCGTCGGATGACGTCGAAGGGAACGCCGAGTTCGAGCCCCACGCCAACGCAGGCGAGGGCATTAGCTATATTATGCCGCCCCGGCACCCCGAGTTCCAGGTGGCCGAGAAGCCGCCCACGGTGCAGGACGCAGAACCGGTGGCCTCTCCCCGCGCGGACCGGGCCGGTGCACGAGATATCCCCCGAGGATAGCCCGTACAGGACCTTCCTGCACTTCACGCGCTTCTCTATGGCCATAACGCGGGCGTTCTCGCATGAGAGGACCGCAAGGCCTTCTTCGGGGACGTGCTCCAGGAACTCGAGGAAGGCCTCGTCGATTGCATCGGAGGTCCCGTAATGGTCCAGGTGATCATCGTCGATGTTGGTCACTACCGCGATCTTGGGCCAGAGCTTGAGAAACGAGCCATACGCTTCGTCGGCCTCAACAACAGCCACATCGCCCCGGCCCGACCTCCCGCCGCCCGGGACCGCGTCGACTTCCTCGCCCAGCACACACGTGGGGTCGAGCCCTGCCTCGAGGAGCACGGTGGCGACCATGGACGACGTTGTGGTCTTGCCGTGGGTCCCGGAGATGGCTACCCCTAGTTTCGGGTTCATGAGCTCGCCCAGCATTTCGGCGCGACTTACGAGCGGTATGCCGAGGCGCAGCGCGGCAAGGACTTCGACGTTGTTCCGGGGGACCGCCGCGCTCACCACGACCCGGCTCGCGCCCTCGACGAGCGCCTCAGAGTGCCCAATGTGGACGGCCGCCCCGGCCGCGCGAAGCGCTTGGACCCTGGGAGAGTCCGCCACGTCGCTCCCGCTTACTTCACATCCCATCTCCAGAAGCACCCGGGCAATCGAGCTCATCCCGTGCCCGCCTATGCCGACGAAGTGGATTCGGCCCTGCGTCTTCATACGGTTCTCTCCCTTTCTCCTCCCCGCCGCACGGCGAGAGACCCCGTGGGGCTCACCCGGGACTCCTCCGCGACCGCCCCGCGTGACGTACAAATGCTATGCTGGATCCCGCGCGCCTGCCACTCACGCGAACGCCGCGGCGGGCCGCCGGGCCTTCGTGCCCGCTGCAGCGTCCGGTTCGGGCGCAAGCTGCTTGTCCAGGCGATCCTTCCGCCCCGATTCCGTTGCGGCCTTCTGCGAGCCGGCCCCGCCCCATCCCGCCCCGGTTCCCCCCGGTTCCATTGAAAGCCCGGCCTCAACCACGTTTCTGGCCCTCTTCGCGCACTACAGGCGCTGGCCATCTCCCGCGCCGCGACGCCACCCTCACCACCAGATCTGCCAGAGCGTCGGCGGCGCCGGGCCTTCCCAGGCTCCGCGAGCTCCGCGCCATCCGGTCCAGCTCGCCCCGGTCGTAAATGAGTCGCTCCACGGTATCACGCAGGATATCGGTCCCGAGCTCGTTCTGGGGGATCACCACGGCCGCGCCCGCGGCTTCCAACGCTCGGGCGTTTTTCTCTTGGTGACCCTCGGCAGCCCCAGGGTACGGAACGAGCACGGCGGGAATGCCTCTTGCAGTGATCTCGGCGATGGATATGGCACCGGCGCGGCTCACCACGAGGTCAGCGCACGCCATGGCCATGTCCATCTCATAGAGGTATGGCTCCACAACAAGGCGCGGCCGGTTCCCTGCGTCGATGCCCCTGGCCTTAAGCTCGGCCACGACCCATGCGTGGTCGCGGCGACCCGTCTGGTGGATCACCTGCAACTCCGGGTGCCGGGCGAGAAGATCGGGCAACGCGTCAACCATGGCTTCGTTTATTGCCCGCGCGCCCTGGCTTCCGCCGAACACGAGGAGCGTGGGACGTCCAGGGTCGAGCCCAAGTGCCCGTGCTCCCTCGCCTCTCTCGGCCTTGAGGATCGACTTCCTCACTGGATTCCCTGTCACCACGACCCTAGACTTTCGCGCAAGGTACCGCGCGGACTCAGGGTACGTCACCGCCGTTGCATTCGCGATTCGTGAAAGCGCACGCGTGGTTACGCCCGGCAGGGCGTTCTGCTCGTGAATGAGCGTGGGAATCCCGAGAACCCACGCACCCAGGACGACAGGGCCAGACACGTACCCGCCGGTGCCCACGACTACATCGGGCTTCTCGCGCCGCAAGATGGCAATGGATTGGATGAACCCCTTGCAAGCCCTGAGCGCTGTCAGAATCGTATCCGGCGACAGCCTGCGGCGGAACCCGGCTACCTCGATAGTGCGGAGGGGAAAGCCCTCCTTGGGGACAACATCCGCCTCAACGCCCTTTCGGGTGCCCACGAAAACCACGCTCGTCGCCGGGTCCCTTTCGATTAGAACTCGGGCCACGGTCACGCCGGGGTAGACGTGTCCCCCGGTGCCTCCCCCGGCAAACACCACTTTCATCCCGCTCACCTGACGGACGAGTATTTCGAGATGTTGAGGAGCACCCCTATCGACGCAAGCGTCGTCACCAGGGAGGACCCGCCGAAGCTGATCAAAGGCAAGGTTATCCCGGTGATCGGAAGTGCCCCAGATACGACCCCGATGTTCACAGCCGCTTGGAACACGATCATCGTAGTTATGCCCACAGCCAACAAGCTGCCGAAGGAGTCCGGCGCGCCGATGGCCACCCGCAGCCCACGCCACGCGAAGAGAAAGTACAATAACACAACCGCCGTGGCCCCGACAAACCCGAGTTCCTCGCCGATTATGGCGAATATGAAGTCCGTATGCTGCATGGGAAGGTACAGGAACTTCTGACGGCTCCTTCCGAGGCCCACGCCGAATATGCCCCCGGACCCGATAGCGAGGAGCGACTGGATGATGTGAAAGCCGGAGCCCAGCGGGTCCTCCCATGGGTGCAGGAAGGCCAGGAACCTCTGGACCCTGTACGGTGCGGCCATGGCCACCGCGACAAGGGCGGGAACTCCCATGGCCCCGAGAGCCGCCAGGTGGGAGATGCTCGCTCCCGCCGTGAAAAGCATAAGCACCGTGATGCCGACGATGGTGCCGCCCGTGCCGAGGTCCGGTTCCAGCATTATGAGGCCAAACACGATCCCGAGGACGACAAGGGGCGGCAAGAGCCCGGTCACGAACCGGTGTATCCTCGCGGAGCGCTCGGAGAGGAAGCTCGCCATGAAGAAGACCATGACAACCTTGGCTACCTCGGAGGGCTGGAAGGTCAGCGAGCCAACGCCCAGCCATCTTCTGGACCCTCGAATCATCACGCCGACTCCGGGGATGAGGACTATCACCAGAAGCACGAGGCTCACGAGCAGCGCAGGCCAAGCCAGCTTCTTCCAGACCCGATAGTCGACTTCCATGGCCACGCACATCGCAGCGAGACCAACCGCCGCCCACGCAAGCTGACGCTTGATGAAGTAGTACGTGTCCCTGAAGATCTCGTACGCGCTCACCGAGCTTGCGCTGAAGACCATCACCACACCTAAGCTCAGAAGCGCGAAGGTTATGAGGAAGATCACGACGTCAGGGGCGTGTTTCTCATTGGGTTTTCGCCGCACCGGCATGCTTCTCACCCCTCAACGAGGCGTTCGCAGGTTGGGTCGGGATGGCGGCACCGATACGTGCGGTCGCTAAAGCCACGGAAGGCACAACATCCCGAGGATCGCGAACACTAGGCCCAGTATCCAGAACCTCGTCACCACCTTGGGCTCACGCCAGCCGGACAGCTCAAAGTGGTGGTGAAGGGGGGCCATCCGGAAGACACGCCGCCCATGCGTCGCCCGAAAGTACGTTACCTGGATGATGTCAGACAGAGCCTCCATCACGAAAACCCCGCCTATCACCACCAAGAGAAGCTCGGTCTTCGTTAGTATCGCGAGACATCCAAGTGCCGCGCCAAGCGCAAGAGACCCGGTGTCGCCCATGATGACCTGCGCGGGGTGACAGTTGAACCACGCGAACCCGACGCACGCTCCCGCGAGAGCGAACGCGAAGACCCCGAGGTCGTCCGCGCCTTTGTATGTGGCGATGACACCGTACGCGAGAGCCGCGATGGCCACCGTCCCTGCCGCGAGGCCGTCTAGACCATCGGTAAGGTTCACCGCATTGGACGCGCCCACCACAACGATGATCGCGAAGACCACGTATCCCAACCCTAGGTCCACGCTCTGCCGCAGGAAAGGAACGCTCACCGCCGTGCCGAGCTCGGACCTGGTGGCCGCAAACACCCCGAGCAGGCCCGCGAGGATGATCTGCGCGACGAGCTTGTATCTCGCGCGCAGCCCGAGGGAACGCTTGGCCACGACGATGATAAAATCGTCGGCCAGGCCGATGGCGCCGAACCCGAGCGTCATGAACATGGCCCACGCAGACCCCAGCCCGCGCGGGCCGAGAAGCAACGTGGCCGCGAAGACGCCTATGAGTATCATGATCCCGCCCATAGTGGGCGTGCCGGCCTTCGCCAGATGGGTTGCGGGGCCGTCCGAGCGGATTGACTGTCCGAACTTCATCTTCCGTAGCATCCCTATGGACACGGGACCTATCGCGAGAACGGTTGCCATGGCAACCAGGGCCGCATAATACATCTCACGATTCACTGAGCCTGCCTCCAGTGCCTCCCACGAGCGCTGATACGATCTCCTCCATCCTCATGGCCCTCGACCCTTTCACGAGTATCACGTCACCAGGCTTCGCAAGCTTGTCGAGCGCGTCCACGGCTTCGGCGTTCGTGTCACACATGACGATGTGACGCGCCCCCTTGCCGAGCCTGAGAGCCTCCTCGCCTGCCAGGCACGCGAGGTCGCCGACGGTCACGAGCACGTCACACCCGTGTGCCACGGCCACCCGGCCGAGTTCCCGGTGAGCCTCGGCGGAGATCTCCCCGAGCTCGAGCATGTTTCCGAGAACGGCGACCTTCCTCCTGCCGCCAGCCACGTCCCGAAGAGCGGCGAGCGCGGCCCTCATGGAGGCGGGGTTCGCGTTGTAAGTGTCGTCGATCACCGTGAAGCCGCGAGAGGCCTCCACCATCCCCGACCGCCCGTGCGACGGCTCGAAATGCGCAAGCCCCTGCGCCACGGCAAAGGAATCGAGCCCCATGACGAGCGCGGAGGCGCCGGCCGCAAGGGCGTTGTAAACGTTGTGAACGCCCGGCACCGGCACGTGCACCCGGAAAGACCTCTGGCCGTACGACATCGTGAACCTCGTGCCAGCCTCGCCAAGGACCTCGATGTCGGTCGCTCTCACATCCGCGTCGCGCTCTATCCCGAAGAACACCGATTTCGCGCGGGTCTTATCCTTCATCATCACGGTGTACTCGCAGTCAGCGTTCAGCACGGCTATGCCGTCGGGACCGAGCGCTTCGACGAGTTCCGCCTTGGCAAGGGCTACGTTCTCAATGGACCCGAGAAGCTCCACATGGCTGGGCCCCACGTTTGTCACGACACCCACGTCCGGCCGCACTATGTCTGCGAGCTCGCGGATCTGCCCCTTTCCCCTCATCCCGAGCTCCACGACGCATATCTCGTGGCGGGGATCGAGCGCCAGAAGCGTGAGGGGCACGCCGACCTCGTTGTTGAAGTTCTCCTCAGTCCTAGCCGACCTCATCCTCTCCATGAAGATGCTATGCGCCATGTCCTTGGTGGTAGTCTTGCCCGTGCTCCCTGTGACGGCCACCACAGGAATCCCGAGGCGGCACCGGTGATATCTCGCGAGCCTCTGGAGAGCCTTGAGCGTGTCGTCCACGACAACGATGGGAACCGACGCCGCGAGGCTGGCGACCTTCCCGAGGGATGACGCGACTATCCCCTTGGCCCCTTTCGCAACGGCGTCCGCCGCGAAATCGTGGCCGTCGAACTTCGGGCCCACCAGCGCAAAGAAGATCTCGCCGCCGGTAACATTCCGGGAGTCGGTACACACCCCGGAGAACACGGGCATACCCGTGGGCCCGCACGTCTCCCCTGCCTGAAGGCCGACAGGCGCCCGCTCGCAGCGCCCTCCAGTGGCGGCTATGATCTCGTCAAGACTGAACTTTGCCACCTGCAACGCGCTCCCTGAGACAATTCCTCGCGACCTCGCGATCGTCAAAGTGGATGGTTCGGTCACGGAATATCTGGTAGGTCTCGTGCCCCTTGCCTGCGATCACGACCACGTCGCCCTCCCGCGCGAGCGACAGCGCCCTCTTGATGGCATCAGCCCGGTTCACTACAACCTCATATCCGTCCCGCGGGCGGCCCGCTTTCAGCACGCCCTCCTCGATCTCGCGGCATATCGCCTCAGGATCCTCAGACCGCGGATTATCCGAAGTGATGATCACGCGGTCCGCAAGCCTCGCCGCGATCTCCCCCATCACCGGGCGCTTCGTCCGGTCGCGATCCCCGCCGCACCCGAAGACGACGGTCATATCGCCCCTTCCAAGGCTCCGCGCGGCCTTGAGGATGTTCTCGAGGCTATCAGGCGTGTGCGCGAAATCCACGACCACCGCAAACGGCTGGCCTTCGTCTATAGCCTCGAACCGGCCCGGCACGCCGGTAACTCCCTCCACCCCCGACTTTGCCTCCTCAAGGCTCGCCCCGGAGGCGATGCCGCATGCGATGGCCGCCAGCGCGTTATACACGTTGAACACGCCCGTCAGTCTGAGCCGGACCTCCGCCCGGCCCGACGGCACGTGGACCACGAACGAGGCCCCGTGCGGAAAGAGCTCCACATTGCTGGCCCTGACGTCGGCGTCGGTCGTTATACCGTACGTCATCACCTCAGCATGGGTCCTCGAAATGACGTACCCCGCCTGGGGCTGGTCGAGGTTGATCACAGCCGTCCGCGGAAGCCCTTTCGGCGATCGCCCCGCGCCGAGCGCCTCGAAGAAGGACGCCTTGGCGGCGAGGTAGTTCTCGAACGTCCCGTGAAAGTCCAGGTGATCGTGGCCGATGTTCGTGAAGACCCCTATATCGAAATCCACCCCCAGCACGCGGCCCTGCACCACGGCATGGGAGGATACCTCCATTGCTGCAGCGGTCTGCCCCTTTGCCCGCATGTCGTTGAGCATCCGCTGGATATCGAGGGACTCCGGCGTCGTGTGCTTCGCCTGGACCACTTCGTTGCCGATGACGTGCCCGACGGTCCCGATTATCCCGCACCAGCGGCCGGATGCGTCGAGCACGGCTTTGACCAAGTGGGTCGTGGTGGTCTTACCCTTGGTGCCGGTCACTCCGACGCATACCAGCGAGCGAGATGGGTCCCCGTAAAAGGCCTGCGCTACGCGGGCAAGCGCCTCGCGCGAGTTTGAGACGAGCGCCACGGCCACGCCCTCCGGAGGCGCGATATCCCTCTCGGCCACGACCGCCGTGGCCCCGCGCCGGACGGCGTCTTCAACGAACTCATGGCCGTCGTGCTTCTCGCCCTTTATGCACACGAAGACGTACCCCGGCTCAACCGCACGTGAGTCGTAGGCCACGCCTCGCACGACAGTATCGATGTCGCCGGAAAACCTTTTGACGCCAGCATCATTGAGAAGGTCCTTGAATTGCGGCATCTACGTTCCTTGCCCCTCCCGCTCCGCGCCACCGGGTGGCGGCCAGTACCATTATGTCTCCTGCAACTGGGTGTTATGACAGATTAAGGCTAAGGCTGTGGCTGGCTGCCTGGCGAGCCGGATGCAGGCGGCTCGAACCTCACGATCACGACGGAGCCTTTCGGCACCCGCGTGCCTGGCTTCGGGTCCTGCACCGTCGCGATGCCGGTGCCCTCAACCTGAAGCCTGAGACCGACCTGGCTCAAAAGGAACGCCGCGTCCTTCATGGTCTTGCCCGCAAGGTCCGGGACAGCCGCGTCCGCGCCCACTTCATTATAGAGTTCGCCCATATCCAAGTAAAGCACGACAGTGGTCCCCCGAGGCACCCGCGCTCCAGGCCTCGGGGTCTGGTCGCGGACCACGTCACCCGACCCCTTCGTGCGTGCCTGAAGCCCGAAGTCCGACACAAGCGACTTCTCCGCATCAGCTGCTGGCCGGCCCACGAGGTCCGGCACTGCGACGACTTGGGCTTGCCCCGTGCCCTCCCCAGCCGCGCCTGACTCCGCTGGTGATGTGGGCGGCACGTCCATGTACCTCAGCACGTCACGCACGATAGCCTGGAACGTCGGTGCCGCGAGCACGCCGCCATAACTGGTGCCTGCGTTGGGCTCGTCCCACACCACCAGCACAGATATCCTTGGGTCTTCCACCGGCGCAAAGCCCAGGAACGAGGCGATCCGCTTTTCGCCGTACCTGCCCGCCTCGGGTTTCTCAGCCGTGCCTGTCTTGCCTGCGACACGGTACCCCGGAATTCTCGCTCTGAAGCCGGACCCATTGACCACAACCGACTCCAAGATGAGCGATAGCTCCCTCGACGTCTCCCTGCTGATGACCTGGCGGATAGGCTCGGGCTCGAACTCCTTCACTAGGCTCCCGTCAGGCGCCACGACTTTCGACACGAGCCGCGGCCGCATAAGCGTGCCTCCGTTTGCTATGGCGTTCAGCGCGGAGAGAAGCTGCAGGGGCGTGACGGACACGCCTTGGCCGAAGGATATGTTCGCTATCTCCACAAGCCCGACGTTCTTCTCCGGCTGAAGGATTCCCCCCGCTTCCCCGGGATAGTCGATGCCGAGCGGGCTGCCGAATCCGAACGCCTTGATATACTTGTACAAGCGCTCGGTTCCGAGGCGCATGCCGAGAGTGGCGTACACTACGTTGCACGAGTTCTCGGTGGCTTCAGTGAACGTCTGGCTTCCATGGCCGCCGGCGAGCCAGCATCGGACGTACCTGTCTTCCACACGGACGAACCCTGGGTCGAAGAACGTGTCGGACGGCTTCACAATCCCTTCCTCGAGGGCGGCAGCGGCGGTCACTATCTTGAACGTCGATCCGGGCTCGTATGAGTCGGACACCACGATGTTGCGCCGCGCGGTCTCCGGGTACTCGTAGTAGCGGTTCGGGTTGTATGTAGGCCGCGCCGCCATCGCGAGCACAGCGCCGGTCTTCGGGTCCATCGCCAGGATCATCCCGCGTTTCGCCCGCGTCTCGGCCATGCCGCGATCGAGCTCCCGCTCAACTATATACTGGATGACCTCGTCAATCGTAAGGTAGAGATCATTGCCGTCGTTGGGCGGGATGAACTTGCTCACGCCCCCGGGGATCTCCTTCCCTGTGGCGTCGCGCTCGGCGACGATCTGGCCGCGTGTGCCTCGGAGGTATGAATCGTATTGGACCTCGATCCCCTCCAGACCCTGGTTGTCAATGCCCGCGATCCCCAGGACCTGCGCCGCGAGCTTGTCTTTGGGATAGAACCTCTGGCCCCGCTCGGTGAAGCCGATGCCGGGCAGGTTGAGCTTCTTGACAGCCGCGGCCTTGTCTGGGTCGACCTTCCGGTCGATCCACACCGTTGCGGCCTTTTGCGTAAGCTTGTTCCTGATGGTCGCCGGGTCTTGCCCCAGAATGCGCGCGAGGGCGTCGGCCGTTCCCGCCGGGTCCTTGACCTCCACGGGCACCGCGTAGATGGAGTCAGCGCTCACGCTCACAGCGAGCTCTCGCCCGTTTCGGTCACGTATGGTCCCCCTCCTTGCGTCAACGGGAACAGGGTACAACCTCTGGTCCAGGGCAAGCTTGCGGAACCGGTCACCCTGCACGATCTGGAGCCAGGAGAGACGCAACATAAGGAGAAGGCTCACAGCCCCCCACATAATAAAAAGCCAGGCTACCCTCTTCTTGATGGTGACGCCCGAGTGCACCGACACAGACTCGTACCTCGCCTTACGTTGGCTTGTCGTAGCTTGTGTTTCCGTGCCTTCACAACTTGCCTCAGGTTGACCTTCTTCGCCTCTCCCCTTCCCGCCGTCCCGTCGGGCGCCCGCCGCCTTGAGACGACCGTGAGGCGCGGGACCGCGCGAAGGCGTGCTCGCGGGGGTCATCTCGCCGCCACGTGCACCCTTGGGTGCTCCTGATCCGGCACGTCATAGAACCACCGCGCAACGAACGGCGATACCAACCCAATGAGGACGTTGCCCGCACGGGTCGCGAAGCCCCTCTCAAGCCGGGCCACCTCAGACGGTCGCTCGCCCGCCGCCACGCTCGCGCCCCCGACTTGGCCCGACGGAGCGGGCGCAACCACCACGAACTCGGCGGATGCCGGGTCAACCATGCCCAGCCTCACCCTGGCGGTCTCCTCGATTCTTTCAAGCGACTGGAGATTCGCTATGGCGAGGCTGAGCCTGTCGTACTCCGTCTGCGTCGCCGCGAGCGTCTCCTCAAGTTTGCTGAGCCTGTATCCGGAGTTTATGGCTGTGGCGCGCAGGGCGAGGTTTCCGAGGAGAAGCCCCGTTGCGACGACCGCCACGAAGGTGATTCTGCCGAGGTTTGCCTTTTTCCCAGGCACGGCCTTCGCGGCGGGAATCGCGTCCACAGCGCCCGCTCGTCTGGGACGACGGACGGCCGCCGTTCGCCGCCCGGCGGTTGCCCGCGCGGAGCGGCGGCTTTCGCGCCGCACCATGGGCCTGGCTTCAGCCGGTACCATCTCTATTCCCCCTCCGGTTCTCCTAGAACTTCTCCGCCGCACGCAGCTTGGCGCTGCGCGATCTTGGGTTTGCGAGCACCTCTTCGTCTGGTGGAACAAGTGGCCGCGCTGTGACGGTCCGGACGCGCCGTCTGTCTTCAGCGAACTTCCTCTTAACCACCCGGTCCTCGAGAGAATGAAAGGTTATCGCAACAATCCTTCCTCCCGGCCGGACCGATTCCACCGCTTGGTCAAGCCCCCGTACGAGGCTCCCGAGCTCGTCGTTCACCGCGATCCGCAAGGCCTGGAACGTCCGCTTCGCCGGGTGGGGCCCGGACCTCCTGGCGGGCGCCGGGATCGCCTGCTTCACCAGATCCACGAGCTCCGATGTGGTCGTGATAGGGCCGCGCCTCCGCCGTTCCACGATGAGACGGGCTATCCGCGACGCCCATCGTTCCTCGCCGTAGTCCCGCAGCATCCTGGCGAGCTCCTCGTTTGACAAGCTGTTCACGAGGTCCGCAGCGGATGGACCCGGCTCCACCCCCATGTCCATCCGCATATCGAGTGGGCCTTCGCCCATGTACGAAAAGCCGCGCCTCGGGTCATCGAACTGGTGACTTGAGACTCCGAGGTCGAAGAGGACCCCGTCGACCCGTTCTATGCCGAGGTCACCCAGGATGCGCGAAAGGTCGGCGAAGTTGCCGCGCGCGAGCCTGAATGATCCAGCGAACCGCGCCAGCCTTCCCTTGGCGAACTCGATGGCCTCAGGATCCCTGTCGATGCCAACAATGAAGGCGCGTGGCCCGGCGTGTTCGAGAAGGGCCTCGGCGTGCCCTCCGCTGCCCACTGTGCAGTCGACGTATGTACCACCCGGCCTGGGCCTGAGCATCCATACAACCTCATCCCTCATGACCGGAACGTGGTAGGCCTCGCACCCATCCGTTCCGCCGCGCGTCGCCGAGACCATCGTCAAGCGCCACCACCGGAAATGAGCTTCTCTGCTATCTCCTCATAGGATTCCTCCGCCTTAGCGGAGTACTCGAGCCACACATCCCGGCTCCAGATCTCTACCCGGCTCATGACGCCGATCACGACAACATCCTTCGAGATCCCGGCGTACTCCCGCAGATACTGAGGGATATTGACGCGCCCCTGTTTGTCGAGCTCGCACTCACAAGCCCCCGCGAAAAATAACCTGCTATACGCCCTGGCGTCGCGCATGGTAAGAGGCAGTGAGGCAAGCTGGGCCTGCTGCTTCTGCCACTCCGCCTGTGGGAAAAGGAACAAACACTTGTCCAAACCCTTGGTTGCGTAGAACCGCGGGCCAAGGCCGTCGCGAAACTTTGCCGGGATCGCGAGCCGGCCCTTGTCATCCACGGCGTGGTCGTAAGTTCCGATGAACACGGGGGCCGCTGTCTCCACCACTTCTCCCCACTTTTCCCCACATTGGCAACTTCTTTTTTCTATACCATGCCTGGAATTCCTTCTGCTCGAAGTAACTTTTTTCTCGAATCTGCGAGGTTTGCGCCCCCTCGGCGACCCTGGCCAGCGAGGATACGGCCGCGCAACCCTGAACAACGCCCGGCTCACCAGCTATGTGAGGATGCGTTAGTCCTTGCCCCATTTCCAGTAGTTGCCGGGTTGCCGGTGTTGCACTGGGGGACGGCGCCCCAAGCGGGGCGCCTTGGCAAAATCCGGCCCATTAGGCCAGTGGCCGGATTCTGACACCCCTCGTGCGATCACCGGCAACCCCTCGCAAAAGTAGGGAGCATTTCTGCACCCCCACCTAGACGGC
>JBLNCC010000031.1:0-5757 GCA_050260395.1 Betaproteobacteria bacterium | reverse complement strand
CGAAGGTGCTTATGTCCACCTTGTCTTTGTCGATCCACTTCTGCATGGGCACTATGGCCTTGCTGTCGATCATGAACTTCGTCCCGATATCGTACACCTGCATGACATGGGGTGTGGACTTCGTCTGAATGGCTGTCTTGAGTTTGTTGATAGCGTCGTCGTACGAGCCCTGATATATGGCCTGAACCTGAATGTTCGGGTGGGTCGCGTTGAACTCGTCCACCAGCGTTCTGGTGGTTTCCGCTATCTTTCCGCCCAGCGAGTACCAGAAGGTTATCTTGATGGGTTCCGCAGCGCCGATGCCAACCTGGGACACAAGTATCGCCAACATCCCGAGGACGAGACCCATCACAACGGTCTTTTTCACCATTTTCAACTCCCCCCGTGGTTTTCTAAGAGCCGCTGGCTCGCCTGTCTTGCGAGATGGTCAACTCAAACGCCGGATCACGCACGCCACGAATGCGCCCACGCCCTCAACCCAGCTCGCCAACTCGAGTCTCCCCCAGATACGCACCCCCTTGCATTCCGTTTCCCCAGTCGAACCACATGAGCGTGCAGCTGGCACAGGCCGCGGACCGCTCAGGTCGGCTTGGCGCGTCCTCCCTCGCCGCTTGCCTACCCCTTCAGCGCCCCCGTCGTGAGCCCTCTCACAAGCTGACGATATCCAAGCAGGAGCAGGAGCGCGGTTGGAATGAGCACAAGCACGATCCCGGCCATAGTGCTGTTCCACGCCACGGATTCGTCCCATTGCAGCATCGCGAGGCCTATCTGGACCGTCCGCATCACGTCCGTGTTCGTGACAAGCAGTGGCCACAGGTACTGGTTATACGTGGTGAGGAACGTGTAGACTGAGAGCGTGCCCAGGGCGGGCCGGGCAAGCGGCAGCACCACCGTCGCGAAGAACCGGAAACTCCCACACCCGTCCATGAGCGACGCGTCCCGAAGCTCACGCGGGATAGTCAGGAACGATTGTCGAAGGAGGAATATGCCGAACGCACCCGCGACGAACGGAAGAGCCAGGCCCTGGTACGTGTCGGTCCAACCGAGGCTTCTGATGGTGATGTAGTTCGACACGATCGTAACTTCCCAGGGGATCATCATTGTCGAGAGCACTACGTAGAATAGGACCGTCCGCCCCTTGAACTCGAGAAAGCTGAACGCGTATGCAGCAAGGCTCCCAGTGGCCAGCTGGCCCACCATGACAGACGTGGAGACGATGAAGCTGTTGAGTATGAACCGGAAGATAGGGGCTCTCGCAAGGGCCTCGGAATAGCTCTGCCAGTGGATGTGGGACGGCAAGAATTTCGGCGGATAGCTCACGCTCTCAGCCGGAGAGAATAGGCTAGTCACAATCGCGTAATACACGGGGAAAAACACGATCACCGCCCCAGCCACAAGCGCGGCGTAGCACGCAACGGTCCCCAGGCGCAACCGCCACCTGTACTGCAAGCCCGGCTGGTGCTTCATTGATAGAACACCCGCCTCTCAAAGAGGATGAACTGGGTTACAGTGAGCACGAGGATAATCGCGAACAGCACCATCGCCTCGGCAACGGCAAATCCGAAATTGAAGTTGAAGAACGCCTCTCGGTAGATGGAATAGACGACCACATTCGTGGCGCCCGCAGGACCGCCCGCGGTCAGAATGTTGATCTCGCCGAACGACTGCAGGGCGTTTATCGTAGACGTTATCACGAGGAACATGAGGACCGGGGAAAGGAGCGGCAGCGTGATCTGCCAGAACATTTTCCACGCGCCAGCCCCGTCTATCCTCGCGCTTTCGTAAATCTCCTCGGGTATACTCTGTATGCCACTGAGAAGCAGGATCGTGTTGAACCCGAGGCTGCGCCATACAGCCACGATGGAGACCGCAGGAAGCGCCCAGCGTGGATCAGCGAGCCAATTGACAGGCGGAACACGGAGTAGACCGAGAAGGTAGTTCAACACGCCCTGGGCGGGGCTGTAAAGCATCATCCAGATCATCGACGCGCTGGCGACCGCCACGACCACAGGCGAGGAGAATACCATGCGGAAGAGCGATATCCCGCGGAGTCTCCAATTAGCCATCAGGGCCAGCACAAGTGACGCAGCTATGCTCGGGAGCACGGTGTAGACTGTGAAGAGGGCAGTAATCGCGAGACTCTCCCCAAAGGCACCCGACGTGAAAATGTCACGATACTGCTGCAACCCAACGTACACCTGCGCCTGCCCCATGATATCCGTGATGTAGAGGCTCAGCCGCAGGCTCTTGAGGAGCGGGTAGAACACGAACGTCCCGAAGATCACGAAAGCCGGGAGAAGGTACAGCACGCCCTCGCCCAATCTCACCGCCTCACGCCAGAGCCTTCTCCGCCGGACACCCGGCGTCTTGTACTTCTCCGCTGCCGCTGAGTTCATTGGCCCAGTCACCCCGTTCTTGACAGTCGCTTGTCGTTCAATGACTCCCGCGCAGATCCGAGGTTCCTGAAACAACCCCGAAACACTCAAAAACATAAGGAGAAGAACCACAACGGAAAACAACGCTTTCCGTTCCGGCCTTCTCCTTATCTCCGCGCCGCAACAGCAGCACAAAAGCCAACGATAACCTTTTTTCCGCTCTTGCTATTCAGCAGAAACCGGCCGACTCCTGCCGGCTCATTGGACTTTTTTGGTGTAGGCCCACAACTCCTTCTTGCTGGTCGAGACGCCCAGCGCACCGGTGGCAATCACCGCTTCCAGCTCGGGCACGGTTTCAACAAGCCCGCCGGCTATGAAGGGTGAGATCTCGTCCACCGGCAGGCGGTGGATGATGCTGGGGAGCACAAGCGCAGGGAGGATCTCGACGGCATCCGGCCGCGATGAAGCGACCACGGACAGGCCTGTCTTGAGGGATTCCGAGTCCAGCACGAAAAGGCGCTGCACCGCAACGAGGCCCTCGTCCTTCGCCGCTTTTATGAGGGAACTCCTGGTCGTGAGGATGCCCTTGACTCCGAACTCCCTTGCCAGCCATCTCACACCGGCGGAGTCCTTTCCGATCCCCTGCAAGAGGTCCACGTGGCAGAACACTTGCTGTCCGGCGGCCCGAGCTTTCACGATCACGTCGGACAGCTCGTAAATGGTTCCCGTGAGGAAGAAGACGAGAGCCGCGCCGCAACGTGCGGCCTCGTCCACCTCGTCAGCCCGCCGCAGGGCCGGGATCGCCGGATGCCTTGCGAGATGCGAGGCGGGGAGCACCTGCCCGCGAGCCCATCCCTTGTGCTGTGCCGTCATTACCATCTTCCTCCTGCCCGCAGTTGTGAGCACCAGAATGCGTCCGTATGAGCCGCTGCGCCCTCGCGGGACCCGTTGCCGCCCTCCCCCTTCGAGGCGCTCTCATATGCCGTGACACCACCCTGCGCCCGTACTGAGCGAGAACGCCTTGATTGCTATTTGACGCCTCATGTCTGCGAGGCCTTGTGACCATTCGGCTTCATCGACCGGGTTTCTCATAGACCTAGCAGAGCGCTTGAGCCCAAGAAGTGATGGCTGCCCAGTTGCGAAAGTCGCCTATAGGTGCCTTCACCTTCTTGATCATCAGCTTCTCGATGAAGTTCCTCGAATCATGCGCACTTACGTGTGTCACTTTCCAACCCCCTAGATGATCCGGCCAAGACACAGTCAATCATCTGATTGATCTTCTGGCTTCTCTGCTGTCCATCAAAGAAGTCCGTGTCCAGGTACTTGCCGTCGAGTTCGGGATCCAAGACGATGTGATGAGCCAGCCGCCGGGAAACCCCGTAGTCAAGCCGTTCTCAGGACTTCATTCCTTCCTCGCGCTTGACATCAGGACTACCGTCTCAACGTGCGACGTCTGGGGGAACATGTCCACCGGCTGCACGTTCGCCAGCTTGTAACCAACTCCGGCTAGAATCCTCAGGTCGCGGGCAAGGGTTTCCGGATCACAGGAAACGTACACTATTCGGCTTGGCTCCAGGAGAGCCAACGCCCGAAGGGCTCTGACGTCGCAGCCTGCCCGCGGGGGATCGAGCACCACCACGTCCACGTGGCGCGGCAGAAGGCTCGCCACCCGCCCCGGACTTCCCGCCGCTCCCGCGAACTCCGTCGCGAGCACGTCCTCCACCCTGCCCGCGATGAAGACGCAGTCCGTAAGGGAATTGAGCGCTGCGTTCCTTCGCGCGTCCGCGACGGCCGAGCGCACCTCCTCGATGCCGAACACCTTCCGGCACTCGCGAGCGAGAGCAAGGGAAATGGAGCCAACACCGCAGTATGCGTCGAGGGCCACCTCGCCCCCGGAGAGGTCTGCCGCTCGCAGCACCTCGTGATAGAGCACCTCCATGCCTTCGGCGTTGACCTGAAGGAACGAGTCCGCAGACACAGTGAACTCGAGGCCGAGGATGCGCTCGCGCAAGAAACCGACACCCCTCACGAGCCTGGGGACCGCACGCCGCGACTGCCTCCGCCCGGAACCTTGGCTGAGCCCCCCGTCGCTTGTCCTACCGCCTCGCCCGCCGCCCGCGTCTTCCTCGCCACCACCGCTTGCGGGCTCAACTTCTTCGACCACCCCGACCAGCTTGGGAACGGCAAGCATGAGCTCATACGCAACTTGCTCGACTTCGTAAAGGGGCCCGCCGCACGGGACGAGCACGGCAAGGGCCTGTCCGCCGTCACGGTTGCATCTGACTACGAGATGTTTGAGGGCTCCTCCGCATGCCGCCGCGTAGCCTCCCGCACACCGGCTGACAGTCCGCAGCCCACCTGTCCGCGGGGCGCCTCTCCGCGGCGGACGAGCCTGCGGGCGGCCAGCTTCCACCTGCGGCCCGGCGGCGGCACACATTCGGCCGGCACCCGCCTCCCCTGGCTCCCCCACAGCGCTGTTCCATACCGGTATGCCACGGCGGGCCAAGAGAGCGTTTAGCGCCTGGAACACCTCGTTGTTGGTCCGATTCTGGATCAAGCACTCGTTGAAGTCCACCACGTCGTGGGTGCTACGGCCGTAGAACCCCGACACGAATCCGCTCCGGTCGCCGACGCGCCTTGCGGCACCGGCACCCCCATCCTGGGCCGCGCCGCGGTCTGGGCTTGAGTCGGCCCGGCGGGCGGAATACGAGAACCTCGCCTTATTGCGGTAATGAAACACCAAAGGCGCCGGGAGACAATCCCTGACAGGAATGTCATCGAACTTGCCGATGCGCCGCAGCGCCTGCTCCACCCGGCGCTTCTTGTAGGCCAGCTGCGCGTCGTACGCGATGTGCTGGAGCTGGCACCCGCCGCACTGCAGGTACACGGGACACGGCGGAAGCACTCTGTCCGGCGACTCTCTCTCTAGCGAGAGGAGCTCCGCCCTGGCGAACACCCGCCGCTCCTCCACGATCCTGACTACAGCGATATCGCCGGGCGTCGCGTACGGCACGAACACCACGCGCCCGTCTTTTCTGCCCACGCCCTCGCCTGAGTGGTTCAGATCAGTGATGTGGACGCTGAAAACATCGTCCTGCCCCATGCGCTGTCTCCAGTCACTCCGTCTCCGCCTGCGCCCTGGCGGCCTTGTAGATCCTGCGCAGGTCGTCCACCACCCCAAGGAGGTTCATGGCAAGGCCCAGGTCCCCGGAGAACATGATCTGGCCTGACATCGCCGCGCCTATCGGGTCCACATCACCACCGAATACGCCATCGAGAGTCTCGCCGTCCATCGCAAGCTTGATCTGAGCGGACGCTATGTCCGCACCCACTTCACCGCCTATCTCGCCATCACTGAAGGTGAGAAGGAAGGTCTCGGCGA
>JBLNCC010000030.1:0-20180 GCA_050260395.1 Betaproteobacteria bacterium | reverse complement strand
CAAGCTGGGCTCGTTCTTCTATCTCATCATCGGGATAAACGACTACCCCGGCGATCCAGGAGATGATGGCTATCACGATTTGCGGTTCGCGGTGGCTGATGCCATGCTGCTGCGGGAGACGCTTTGGATAACCAACGGGTATGCTGGAGAGGTCGTGTTGCTGACTGACGCAGCCGCCACGAAGGCCGGCATCCTCGCCGCAATACAGGCGATAGGGTCCAAGATGAGCGAGTACGGCCAGGACTACTTCGTCATGACCTTCTCCGGGCACGGTGGCCACCAAACTGACCAGTATCCGGATCCGCCCGACGACAATCCACAGGAGTACATCGTGGCTGCCGATGACGAAGTCATCACCGATGATGAGCTGACCGACTGGATCCAGAGGTACATCCCGACCGATTTCTGCCTCTTCATCTTCGATAGCTGCTATAGCGGGGGCATGACCAGAGGAGCCACTGTCGCGACCTCGGGGCCCGCGTGGATGAAGAACTTCCGGCCCGGCCTGTCAGGCCTCGCCCGTGATCTCAATAAGTACGGGTACGTTGTGCTCATGGCGTCGGACGACGATGAAGTGTCGTACGAGGACCAGACTCTCGATGGTGGGCACGGGATATTCACGTACTACTTGTGCGACGGCATAAAAACTCGGGGCGCCGATACCAATCCTCGCGACGGTTTGATCACTGCCCGAGAGATATTCGACTATGCGAAGCCCCTGGTGACAGCCCATACGTCTGGATATCTATACGGACAGCAGACGCCCCAACTATACGCAGATCCAACCGAGCGGCAAGACATTCCTATCTATCGGGTGCCATAGAGTCTAGCACGTGCCCCGCAACGACTGGCAGGTCTGTCGGCGGTCAACCCATACCGGGATGGCCGCCGCTGTGCGTGTGGTAGGCAATCAACTGTGTCACTCTGGCCGCTATGGCCTGAGCGCTTCTTTCGCGGGGTTCACCCGAGAGTACTGGCTCATGACAACGACTGTCTTGAGCTACGCGCACGTCGCTGCAGCCAAACGGGGTCTAATGACATACGGAGAGAAGGTGCTTTACCCCTCGATTTGTCGCAGTGAACCTTGGTAGCGCCTGGGGGACTTGACCTGGATTTGGCAGATGCTAGTATAGAGCCTGGAGCGGTTACAACGGATGCAACGGAAGGAGCGAACGTCATCAATGAGGAGGCTGGCGATGCGGCGGAGGCTCCGGGCGGCCATGTACATAGCTGCGGCTTCGGCGGCGAGCGCGCTCATCGCGGGCTGTTTTGGGGGTGATTCTCCGCGGCCTGGATCGGTGGACGGGTACGTGTTCAAACCGGCAGAGTACAGCGCTGTCGCGGCGGCCACGAGCGTCAGCCCGGCCCAGAGCGCGGCCCTTGTTGCTGAACCGGGGAGTGTTGCCGTCGTCGGGACGGTGCGCAATGCCAAGACTAAGGTGTCGTCAGGCGCCGTTACCGTTCCAGGCCGCGCCGCTACGACCGCCGCTGGCAGCACACGAGGAAGCGCGCCGGGACTGAAGGTCCTCCCGGCCGGGCCGCGCGGCGCGCCAGCTCCGGCCGCGCCTGAGGGATACGAGCCGTGCTCAGGTGCTGTGGTGAGGGTGACCGGGTCCAGCGGGGTGGCGGTCACTGACGCCGCGGGTTACTTTAGGAAAGACGGGGTTTCGCCCGGGACGCAGACGGTGAGCGTCGTGTACGAGCCTTACCGGCTGGACGTGAAGGTCCTCGTCCGCAGCGGGCAGGTCACCACGGTGAACGAGACCTACGGCAACCTGCTCGGGAAGTGGACCATTATGGTGTACATGTGCGCCGACAATAACCTCGAGTCCGCGGCGATAGCCGACATGAACGAGCTGGAGGAGGTCGGTTCCACCGGCGAGGTGAACATCCTAGTCCAAATCGACAGGGCCAAGGGGTTCGACACGAGCAACGGCGACTGGACCGGTACGCGCCGTTACTACATAAAGAGAGATTCGAACCCACCGGGCTCGCTCGGTTACGATACCATCGTGTCTTCCCTCGCGCCATGGGACGGGAACTACGACGCCGGGACCGAGGTAAACATGGCAGACCCCGCGCAGCTCCGCGATTTCGTCACATGGTGCGTGACGCACTACCCCGCCCAGCATCACGTGCTTATCTTGTGGGACCACGGCGACGGCTGGACCATCTGGCGAAGCCCGCGCGTAGAACCGCGGGCGATTTGCGTTGACAGCGGCGGGGGCGAGCTTGCCGCCCTCGACGTGGACCAGGTGCGCGCGGCGCTCGAGGGCCTGCCTCGCCTCGATATCATCGGCTTCGACGCGTGCCTCATGCAGATGATCGAGGTGGCATATGAGATGCGCGGCGTCGCGGACATCGCCGTGGGTTCGGAAGAGACTGAGCCGGAGGGAGGCTGGGACTATAGCGCCGCCTTTGCAGGCCTCTGTGCAGACCCATACGGCACTTCGGCTTGGGATTTGGCGAGAGCCCTCGTGGACTCATACCTCGCTTCATACAGCGCGTACCCGTACTGGGGCGTCACCCAGTCTGCGTTCCGCCTCGAGCAGGTCGACGACGTGGCAGCCGCGGTCAAAGCTCTCAGAGACGAGCTCGTGCGCCGCATACAGGCGAATATCGCCGGCACCGACGCCTCCAAGATCGGGCAAGCCCTCAGCGCCGCAAGGCTCGAAGCCTTGCAGTACTGGGGCTGCCCGCACTTCGATATAGCAGACTTCGCCGCGAAGCTGCGCGCTCACGTTGCGGACCCCGCTTCCGGCGTGTCGGCCCCCGCACAGGAGGCGATCTGCGCCAAGGCCGACGCGCTCTTGGCGGCGCTTTCGGGGCCATGGCTGTATGCCGGAGGGCCTGAGGCGCGCGCCTGGGGGAACGGGCTTTCAGTCTATCTGCCAGATCGTTATTCCTGGAGCCCCTATTCCAAATACGATTACCTCCAGTTCGAGCGGGACACGCACTGGAGCGACATCTTCACATACATCGACCCCTATCCGTATTGATTGAAAGAGGAGCGGCCCGTTCCCCGCCAGACGGTGCGGAGCCGCTCCTCCTCCTCCTTCTCCTACTTCGTATGCCTGCGGGGCCGATCTCAGCCTATCCGGCCTGGCCCGCCTTCTGGCCGCATCCGTCCTTGAAGAGCGCTTCCGCCACCCGCATGATCATCGGCACGCCGCGCACCTCGGTCTCGAAGAGAGGCACCACCGCGCGCACGTCGGGGAAGGTCTCGTATATCTGCTTCATGTAGCTCTGTTGCATCTCCACGCGGTTCAGCACGAACTGCGACGTGCCCTCCCCGAGATCCTCCGCCCTTATCACGCCGTTTACTATGACCCCGCCCACCGGGATGCCGAAGTCGTTGAACCAGCCGATGAACCGCCTGATGACGGCGATGGGCAGCGCCTCTGGCAGCGTCACGAAGAAGAACGCCGTCTTGTCGTAGTCACAGAGGAGCTCACGGGCATGCCCGATCCGGTCCCTGAACGACAGGAGGTAGTCGAGGAGCGGGTCCTTCTCCTCCTTCCTCCGGAAGGACAGCGCCTTGCGCAGCGCGGTAGCCTCCTCGCGGCTCTTCAGCATCTTGTTGACCCAGAGGGAGTACACCTGCGACATACCCAAGAGGCGCCTGGCGTTGGCCGTGGGCGCGGTGTCGAAAACGTACACTTCGTACTTGTCCTCGAACATGATGTTGATCATGTTCTCGAACATGGCCGATTCCTCGAAAGCCGGGTTCATCGTGGCCGTCTGGACGAAGTCGTCGGCCTTCGTCGGGATGTCGGCGAACTTGAGGAACATCCGGATCTTCTCGCTGATCTCGCGCTTCGACTTCTCGATGGTGTCTTTCGTGTCGATCTCATACGCTTCAAGACCCGGCGCGCCCTCCACGGGTTTCGGGCTGCCGAAGACGTCCTGCCCGAGAAGGCTGCTCAAGGAGTGGACGGGATTCGTGGACGCGAGGAGCGTCCGGCGGCCCTGTTTCGCGAACCAGCACGCCGCGGCGCCCGCCATCACGGTCTTGCCCACGCCGCCCTTTCCGCCGAAGAACACGTACTTGAGGTTCGGCTTCGCCGTGAGGAACTCCGACATCGAGCCGGATATGGCCGGCTGCGCTGCGCCAATTGCTTGTGCCACCTTCACCACCCCCCGAACATCGCGTGGGCCATCTTTTCGATCATCGGGATGCCCCTCACGTCGCTTTCGAGCTCCGGAACGCGCCCGAGCACGCTATCACCGAACGACCTGTCGATCTCTTCGAGGAATCCCTTCTGCATGGTGATCCTGTTGCGCAGATATGCGGGGATATTCTGGTCGAGCAGTTCCTGGGGGACCACCCGGTTCACGATGTACCCCCGTATCGGCACGGAGAACTTCGCGAACATCTCGGCGGCCTTCTTGGTGTCCAGGATGATCATTTCCTCTGGGGTGAGGACGAAGAAGAACGCGGTTTTCCGCGAGTCTGTGAGTATACCCGACGACGCGTTGATGCGCCCCTTGATGTATTGCAGCTCGTTCAGGATCTGGTCTTCCTGAAGCTCTTTCTCGCGCCTGACCGTCGCCATCACGCGGTCGTACTCGCGCATCTGCTCACGCAGGCGGGTGATCTTGCTGATCCATTGGTCGTACACAGAGGCCATGCTGAGGTAGTAAAGTGCGTGGCCCAGCGGGACGAGGTCGTAAATGTAATAGTCGTACCCGCCTTTCACCACGATGTTCACGACCTCGTCGAATATCGCGCTTTCCTCCATGGCAGGCTCGGCAGACGCCGCCTGCATATAGTTCTCGATCTCCTCAGGGACCTCTTCGAATCCGTACATGTCGCGGATCTTCTGGCGGATCTCGTCCTGGTATTCTTTGATGCGGCGGTCAGCATCGATCTCGCAGGCGTAGAGGTTGGGCATTATCTCCACCTCGCCCTGCCCGAAGATGTTCCTCTCGAAGATGTCTGACAGGGACGCCTGCGGGTCCACCGAGAACACCAGGACCCTGTGCCCTTTCTTGGCCAGGTAATAGGCGGTGGCAGCGGAGAAGGTGGTCTTTCCTAGGCCGCCCTTGCCGCCGTACATGATGTACCTGACGTCCGGATAATCTTCGAAGAATTTCGCCAGCGACACGGAGTCGTTCACCTCCAACCTCCAGCGGGCGTCCGTGATTTGGGCGTCCCAGGGTCTAGAATATGGCGTCCATCAGGTCCTTCTCCCGGAGCATGCGCCGCTTCCACGTGGATATCTGCGGAACCACGTAAGGCAAGAGCCTCAGCGAGTAGTAGGGCGGCAGGATGGGGACTCCGAGCATATCTCCCATGGTGATCAGGATGAAAAGATGCTCCATGCTCGAACGGGTCTTCAGAGCAAACCTCGTCATGTCGTGGGCCGCCATTCCGTAGATGAACTCTTTGGCGGCCTGGAAAAGCCCTCCACTCCTGCGGGTCGTCGTATCCTTCTTTGATTCCGTCGCAGGATCCTGTGGGATCTCAGGCGAGTTCATGTGCAAGCACCTCCGTAAGATCCTTCTCCCTAAGCATGCTGCGCTTCCAACCCGGCATCCCGCCCGCGAGGTAGGGCAGAAGGCGCAGTGAATAGTACGACAGCGGAATCGGCACCCCGAGGGCGTTTCCGACGATCGCGAAAATGAAGGCCTGTTCGCACGCGGCACGCCTTCGCCTCGCGGTCTCGGCTATCTCGAACCCTGTCAGACCGTAGAAAAAGTCGCGCGCTCCACGAAGCGCCCCTTCAAACATCATTCGTCCTTCTCCCCAGTATCGCCCCGGCCCGCGCTCGGGCGCCAGCGCGTGCGCAGGCGGTTCAAGCGCGCGCTCGTGGCGCAGCATCCCAGACTGCGCCACGGCGCGCGCCAGCGAAGGAGCCGCTCGCGTGCGGATGCGGGCGGGCTTCGCCTTCCGCCCATCGGCAGCCTGCCAGGCGCGGGCCGAGCTTAGCCCGAGGGAAGGGAGGGCCCGCGCCTGAGTTTCGCCGCCGACCGCCTCCCGCAAGTCTCTACGCCTTGGCTGCCGGCGCTGTCGCGGGTGCCTTGCCGAGCTTGCCAGCCCTGGCTTTTCCGAACATCCTCAGACCATCATACGCGAGTACGAGCGCGGCGATGATCAAGAACACGGCTATCGCAGCGGATATGATGTTCCCGCCGATCGCCACGCCCACGCTTTGCCCGGCAGGCGGGTTGGCCGCTCCTGCCGAGAGCCGGGACGCTGTGATGATAAGGTTCCTCGTGGTGAGCACGAGCGCGGCGATGGTCGTCACGAGCATGAACAGCATTGGGTAGTATGTGAACTGCCACGCCTTGCCCTCCTTCGCCAGCCAGATGGAGACGAGCATGAGGGCGAGCGCGGCCATGAGCTGGTTCGCACCGCCGAACAGAGTCCAGATGTAGCTCCACGTGCCGGTCATCACCAGTATGTAGGTGAGCAGCACCGCCACGAAGGCTCCGACATACGTGTTACGGAGAAGGGGCAAGCCCTCGCCCACTATCTCCGCTGTGGCTATCCTCATGAACCTCACGGCCAGCTGCATGATGGTGATGGCGAGGATCACGAGCATCGCTCCGGCGAAAGCCTTGCCGAACTCCGCGCCGATCCCGAGCTTGTTGAGAAGCGCGCCGAGGCCGGCCGCGAAGATGCCCGCGGGCCCGAGCGCCTTCAGGTTCGCCCCGTACTCGTCGAACGTGGCGAAGGAAGCGGCGCCGATTATGAGAGCGATGAGCCCGAGGAGCATCTCGAGGAACATGGAGCCGCCCGTGACGTAGCGCGTATCGGTCTCGCTCTCGAGCTGTCTCGCGGTGCCGCTGGACGACACGAGGCTATGCCAACCCGAGATCGCGCCGCACGCGATCGTCACGAAGAGGATGGGCCACAGCGGCCCCACGCTGATGGAGTAGGTCGTGAAGACCGGCACGCTGAAGTTCGGGTGCCCCACGAATATGCCGAGGACCGCGCCCAGCATGCCCAGGGCGACGAGGTAGAACGAGATGTAGTTGATGGGTTGGGTGTAGCTCCAGATGGGCAGCACCGCCCCTATGAAGCTGAACAGCAGGCCGAACAGGACCCAGGCCCCGTACGACCCTCCGATGGGGATCACGGTGCCGAGCCAGATAGCGAATATGGAGAGAACGACCATGAGGATCGTCACGGCGAGAATGTCCATCTTTTTCTTGTAAATGAGGTAGCCGGATAGTAAGCCGACCGCCATTAGCGCCAAGATGGCCAGCGGCACGCTGGGGGTTCCCTGGAGCATGCTGGCGACGATGCTGCCGAAGGCCGACACTATGAGCAGTAGATAAAAGTACATGAAGCTTAGAAGTATGACGCGACCCCTTGGGGAGATCAGCTTGTAGCTCAGGGCGCCGAACGTCTCGCCATCATTGCGGAGACAGATGATTGCGCTGGAGTAGTCGTGAATCCATCCTATGAAGAAGGTGCCCAGCAGAATCCAGAGGAGCCCCGGGAGCCAGCCCCACTGCAACGAGATGATGGGACCCAGCACGGGGCCGAGTGCTGCGATGGACTTGAACTGATACCCGAAAAGCACGTGCCTGCTCGTGGGGATGAAGTCCACGCCGTCCATGTACATCTTGGCGGGAGTGGCCTTCTTGGGATCTACTTGGATAACCCTCTCGTCGAAGTACCGCGCGTACCAGTAATACCCAATCGCGGCCACTGCAAACCCGATAACCAAGGCAACAACTGAGTTCATTCTTCTCCCTCCTTGCCTCTCCGATTCGCATCCCTGGTTCCTCTGCCAAGCAGACCGAGGAGCCTACCGCAATCATGACGCACGAAAGTGGAACCCGAAGCGGAACGGATCACACGCAAGCGGAAAGAAGCGAGCATTTCGGCGCGGTGCCCTGCCACCACCTCCTCATCGCGGACCGCCTTCGTCCAGGCCCCTTGCGCAACCCGACGGCGCGTGAACCCGCGCGGCTGGATTGTGCTGATTCTGACAATCCGAAGATTCTCCAGAACATGATGTTTTCCTGCTTGTATCCGTCCTTCAGATTATCATCGGGTCGCCCTCGCGCAAGCCCGCCGCAGGCGTGCTCCCGGCGGCTGCATGGGCGGGGTCGGAAGCCAACGCGGGCAGGCCGCGGACTCGGACCGCTACACCCCGTGCCTCATATATGCCGCCGGCTCTCATATATCTTTGGTATGACATCTATGAGGAATCCGCCCGAGATAGTCAGGGGTGTTTTCTGGATGAGCGGGAGACGAATGGCGCATGGCGCGCGCGTGCTGGCTTTCTTCGCGACGGCACTCGCGGCGGCGGTCGTAGCGGTGGGGTGGCAGGTCGTTTCCTCCGCGGTGCCAGACCCGGCACCTTCCTCACTAGCATCCACGTCGGAAGCTGCGCGTCGCGTGCCAGTAAGCCAGGAAGCCATGGACCGCCCCCGGTCGTACAGGGTGGTCGTCCCCACGTGCGGCGAGACGAACCGCCGCCTGTATCTCACGAAACCCCGCTTCAAGGGGAACGACGTATTGGAGCTGCAGGAGCGCTTGCGAGCCCTCGGCTTCTTCACCGGCAAGGCTGACGGCGTCTTCGACCTATCCACTGATGCCGCAGTCCGAGCGTTCCAGCGCGCCGTCGACCTCGAGCCTGACGGCGTGGTCACTCCTGACACGTGGCTCAGAATGGCCACGGGCCCTGCGCGGACGTTTCCCGCGCTCGCGGAAAGCGACATGCCCGAGGGCGAGCGGAAGATAGTGGTCGACGTCACGAAGCTAACCCTGACTCTCTATGCGGGCGACAAGGTCGTAAAGCAGTACCCCATCGCAATCGGGAAATGGCATACGCCGACCCCGATCGGGGAGTTCGCCATAATCGAAAAGGATTACGCACCTGGGGGGGCGTTCGGGTCGCGGTGGATGGGGCTCAACGTCCCGTGGGGCGGATACGGCATTCACGGCACCAACAGGCCGTGGTCCATAGGGACCGCGGCGAGCGCGGGATGCATCAGGATGTTCAACGAGGACGTGGAGGAGCTCTTCGAGCTCGTGCCCATCAAGACGAGGGTCTTTATTGTAGGTTACGAGCCCGAAGGGGACATCACGCGCGAGCTTGGTCCTGGGGCCACCGGACAGGACGTCCAGGTGCTGCAGTACTATCTGAGACGCGAAGCGTTCGACGCGGGTCCTCTCGACGGTAGGTTTGGCGAGCGTGTCGAGGCGGCCGTGAGAGAGATGCAGAAGTTCTACGGCGTTCCTGTAACCGGGCGCGTGGGGACGAACGAGCTTTATCTGCTGGGCTTGAGGTGAGGCCCGCCGCAAGCGAACGGAGGTTGCAGTATGCGATGGCTTCGCACGGCCGTCCTGGCTTTGTCGATCCTCGTTGTGTTTGGGTTCACCGGCGTCGTGATCGCGGTCTTTGCCGAACCTGAGCTCATGCCGCCGGGGCCGTATCACCCTCGCGCCGTTTACTATGCACTGCGCGGCTGCCGCGTTCACCCGTGGGTCAGGGTGGACCCGGTGAAATCCTACACGTTGAAGGTGTGGAGCACGCGCTGGCCGCTGTTCAGAGGCGGGTACGGGTACGACGACCTCATCGACGAAGCTGAAGCCGAGTTCCGCGCGCTCTACCCCAACGTCGAAGTGGAATACGTGTTATTGAGGCTCGATGAGATCGCCCAGGCCATCGCGGAGGCCGTTGACAACAGCACGCCGCCGGACGTCTGCGTCGCGCCGTTCGACCCCTCGCTCGTCGAGAGCGGGCTCGTGGTGCCGGTGGACGCCTTCATGGACCGCTCCGTGGCGGATGACGCGGGGGCTGAGGCCTTCGAGCCCCGGGCCCTGCAGGCGCTGACCGTTGACGGTCGAGTATGGGCGTGGCCCTCGTGGATCTCGGTACAGGCGTGGGCGGGAAACGCCCAACTCCTCAGGGAAGCCGGCGTGGACGTCAAGCGGGTCATGACCTTCGGGTGGTCGTACGAGGACGTCCTCGCGATGGCGCGGGCCTTGGCCGCTCGCCAGGCCGGGGTTGAGGAGCGCCACCGGGCTTACGCGCTCGTCCTCGAGACGACGTCCACAGCAAGCTTGGACACGTTGATGCGGGCCGCAGGCCTGGGGCTGGCCCTCGAGGCCGATGGCAGCCTGGCCTGGCACGGGGCGCCGCTAGTGGAGGCCCTGTCGTTTCTGGAGGAGGCGAGGGACGAAGGCGCGTTCCCCGAGCCCGTCTCGCGAATGGGCGAGCGGATGCTCGAGCTCTTCTGGACGGGCAGGGCGGCGGTCATAGGGCCGGTGGGCCCGGGTTTCGCGCGTCACGTCCGCGAACGTCTGGAGCGGATCGCCAGAGGAGACCTCCCGTCTGCACGGGAGGGCGTCGAGCCCGTCTTGCTCCCCGTCCCGCACCCGCGCGGCGGAGAGGCCAATTCGTGCACATCCGTGACTTCGGTGATGGCGTTCAAGCGCCCGGGCCCTGGCGGGGAAGACGCGGCGCGGCTCGCGGTGGAGTTCGCGCGCTTGCTTGCGAGGAAGGAGGCGTTGTGGCTTGCGAAGGAGATGTGCGTCGTCCCTGCGCACCTTGGCGACAGGCAGCGGGTGCTCGGGATGATCGGGCCCGACGGGGCGAGCGAAAGGTTCCTGACCTTGTCGGCCGCGTCAGGGACAGCCTGCGGTCACAAGTCCGCCCGCCTTGCACTCATGGAGAAGGAGGTCCGCGCGCGGGCGATCGCACCCGCGCTGGCCGAGTTCTGGAAGGGCGCGCTTCGAGCCCGCGATTTCGACGCATATGTCACGCGGCTTCTTGGCGGTGGGGCGCCCGCGCCGGGGGGCGCGAAGAGGAATTGACGCGGGTTTGGCGAAGTCATAGCCAGTATGCGGGCCCATGCGGGCTTGCGACGGCCAGGAGGCGGTTCCCAGTGCAGTCGTCCATCGTGTACAGGCTCGGGGATTCATTGTACATCAATCTCACCAACCGTTGCACCAACGACTGTGAGTTTTGTATCCGGCGCACCTCCGACGGGGTGGGCGGCGAGCGGCTGTGGCTGGATCAAGAGCCTACCGTGGAGCAGGTTATCGCGGAGCTTGAAAAGGCACCCACGGCCCATCTCAAGGAAGTTGTGTTTTGCGGCTTCGGTGAGCCGATGATGCGCCTGGACGAGGTGAAAGCGATAGCGAAATGGCTTAAGGATCGTGGGATGTACGTCAGAATGAACACCAACGGCCACGGGAATCTCATACACGGCCGCAACGTGGTGCCCGAGCTCGCTGGCCTTGTCGACTGCATGTCCATAAGCCTCAACGCTTCGAACGCGGCGGCGTACGACGCCTTGTGCCACCCTATATACGGTAGACAAGCCTTCAAGGCGGTGATAGCCTTTGCGCGGGAGTGCAAGAAACATATTCCCCGAGTGGTGCTCAGCGTCGTGCAAGTACCCGGCGTGAGCATATGGGGGTGCAGGAGGATCGCGTCCAAATTGAAAGCTGAGTTCCGCGTGAGGCACTACGACTCGCACATATGAGCGCAGTGTAGTAGGAGCGGTACACGAATGCTCCTAGAAAGCGCACGCAGAAATGCAAGGTAAGGAACGCCTGTCCGAACACGTTCCACAGGCACGGCCGCGGGGGCGCGTGAATAATACCATAAGTACCTGCCGATAATGGTGTCGGATGCCTTCCTATACAGGGTCGCACAGGTGGTGTGTCGGGATATTGCGGTCGAAGGAGGATTTTGCTGATTTTAGGCGAATATGACCGAACAGGTATTTCGCCCGCGAGTCCGGGTGCGTTGAACGCACCTCGCCGGTCGCCCGTGAGGTCATGGCGGCAGACTCGTGTGAGACCTAAAATGAGCTGGAGGTTTACAGTTTAACCTTGGAGGATGCGGCGCCCGCGCCCGGGCCGGCTCTGTGCGATGTCACGAAGAGTTGGCGCGATGCCGCAGGGAGGATGAGGAGATGACGATTGGCCCTCATAAAAGGCGGGAGCGGACATCCGTTTTGACCGGGCGCAAGAGGGAGATCGCGCTCGTGATCTGCACCGCCGTCCTTCTCGTGACGGGCCTTGCTGGCGCTGCCAGGGAGGTCAAGATCATAGTCGATGACCAGGTCATATCGGTGGCTACCACCGCCCTCAGGGTAGGTGACATCCTGAAGCAGGCCGGAGTCGAGCTTAACGAGGGGGATGAGGTGAGTCCCGGCGTATCGGAGCGTGTGTACGGTTCGGCCACCATCACGGTCACGCGCGCGGTCCCGGTCACGCTGACCGTGGACGGTCGCGCGATCAAGATGGTCTCGACCGGTCCGATGGTGAAGCACGTCCTCGCCCAGGCGGGCGTCCTGCTGAGACCGGACGATAAGGTGAGCCCCGCAATGGAGGCGGGCCTCACTCCCGGGATGCAGATAAAGGTCATCCGCGTGACTTCTGAGGTGGTTACGAAGCAGGTGCGGCTGGCTTACCGGATCGAGAGAAGGTCCGATCCCAGCATGGACCGGGGCAAGACGAAGGTCCTCCGGCCCGGCGTGGAGGGCGTGATGGAGCAGAAGGTGCTCGTTACGTATGAAGACGGCAGGCCGGTTAGCGAAAAGGTGCTGTCCAGCAAGGTCGTGCGGGAGCCTGTGTCCAAGCTTCTTGCGGTGGGGACGCGGAACCCGGTGCGCACTTTGTACACGTCGCGTGGCACGTACAGGTACCGCGAGTGTTATACGATGCTTGCCACCGCGTACGAGCCTGGGCCGAGGAGCTGCGGGAAATACGCCAACGGATACACAGCCATAGGCATGAAGGCTGAGCCGGGCGTCGTGGCGGTTGACCCGAGGATAATCCCCCTCAAAACTAAGCTTTACGTCGAGGGTTACGGCCCCGCCATCGCCGCCGACGTGGGGGCGGCCATCAAGGGAAACAGGATCGACTTGCTTTTCAAGACCGTGGAGGAGGCCCTGCGATACGGAAAGCGATGGGTGAAAGTGTACGTTCTGGAACCGTGAAACCCTGCGCCCGCAGGTTGAGGGGAGGCCCCTCGATCCGGCCGAGGAAAAACCTCGGCCAGAACTTTCTCGTGGACCATTCGTACCTGGATGTCATCATCAGCGCGGCCGATCTCGCCCGCGCTGATGCTGTGCTCGAGATCGGGGCGGGCACGGGGGTTCTCACGCGCGCCCTCGCCGAGCGGGTGGCGCACGTCATAGCGGTGGAGCTCGATGACAGGCTTGTCGAGATCCTCCGGGCGGAGTTCGGTGGCTGGCCAAACGTGGACGTGGTTCACGCCAACGTTTTGGACCTTTGCTTGACAGAGTTAATGCAATTTGATAGACTTGCTTACAGGAAATGCAAGGTCGTTGCCAACCTGCCGTATTACATCACGTCGCCCGTTATCTTGAAGATCCTCAATGAGGCGAGGTTCCTCGAGCGGGTCGTGGTGTTGGTCCAAAAAGAGGTTGCAGAAAGGATGGTCGCCGCTCCGGGCTCGAAAAGGTACGGAGCGTTTTCTGTAGTTGTGCAATATCGCACGCTTCCCGAGATCGTCGCCATCGTACCTCCGGACGCGTTCCGGCCCGCTCCGAAGGTGGACTCGGCGGTGGTGTGCCTCGTCATGCGGCGCGAGCCGCCTGTCAAGGTGGCCAGCGAGGACGTGCTGTTTGGCGTGGTAAGGGCGGGGTTCCGCATGAGGCGCAAGACGTTCCTGCGGGCGCTCGTCATGGCGGGGCCCGCCGGCCTGGGCCTTCCGGGAGTGAATGAGAACGCGATTCGAAAGGCCATGGCAATGGCTGGTATTCAGCCAGAGAGACGGGCGGAGACCCTCAGCCTCGACGAGTTCGGCAGGCTGGCCGACGCGCTTCTGGCCGTAAGGCCCTGACAGGCATTCATCCTCTGGAGATCAAGGTGAGAAAAGTGGTCTTTATAAGCCCGACAAAGGGCAAACTCAGCTTCAACGAGACTTTCAAAGACATCATGAATTATATGCAGGAGGTCCCCGGCGTCCCATACAAGCTCATCATCGGGACCGACTCGCAGCTGCGTGAGGATGCCTGCTTTGTCACGGCCATAGTTGTCCACAGAGTGGGCAAAGGAGCCCGGTACTACTACAGTAAAGAGAAGGAGAAGATGGGGCGCAGCCTGAGGCAGAGGATCTTCTACGAAACGGCGAAGAGCCTCGGAGTCGCGAGCAAACTCGCGGAAAGGCTTGCGAAGAACGGTTACGGCGATCTCGACGTGGAGATCCACCTGGATATCGGGCAAAACGGAGAGACCAAGGACCTTATCCGCGAGATCGTCGGCATGGTGACCGGGACGGGGTTCGCGGCGAGGATCAAGCCCGACTCTTACGGTGCATCGAAGGTGGCGGACAAGCACACGAAGTAGGCAACCGCAGGCGGAACCTCCATTGGCACCTTTTCTCGTCCACCTCATAGTATGTTGGTAGCGACCGAGACGGTGCTGATGGAGGGGAGAGCGTGGAGCTTATCAAGGTAGGAGACGCGGTCTCTCGGAAATCGCACGGGTCTGACGTCATATTCGCGGTCCTCAGGATCCTAACGGGTCCCGCACGCCGCTCGATAGCAGTCCTCAAGGGACTGAACGCGCGCCTCGTGGCGGACGCGCCGCTGACGGACCTCGTGCGCGTGCGGGAGAAGGATATAGAGTCCGCCCGGGAGCAGGTGCACAGGCTTTCCAGGGAGTCGCTGGAGAAGGTGTTCCTGCGCCGGATGGCGGAGGAGCTCAGCGCGACCGGCTTCAGAGGGCGAGCGGCCGATGCGCTTCTCCCAGGCGTGAACTATGGGAAGATGCCCGGCCGCGTCCTTCACCTTGACGGGGACGGGGATTATCTAGGGAACTGCATGAGGTATTACCGTGAACTCGGGGTACCCGCCGTGGGCGAGCACGTTCCCGAGGAGGCCCAGGCAGACAAGGTTGTTCCCTTGATTCGGGCTCATTTGCCGGATATCCTCGTGCTCACCGGGCATGATGGCCTCATCGCGCGCAGGGGCGACAGGACGAAGCTCGAGAACTACCGGACGTCCCGGTTTTTCGTGGAAGCCGTGAGACGTGCGCGCCAGGTGGAGCCGGACAAGGACGCGCTGGTCATAGTGGCCGGAGCGTGCCAGTCCCACTACGAAGCCATCGTGGAGGCCGGTGCCAACTTCGCAAGCTCCCCTGAGAGAGTGTTCATCCACTGCTACGACCCGATCCTCGTGGCCGAGAAAGTGGCGTTCACGCCCTTTGACAGCGTGGTATATGTGAGTCACGCTATCGAGAACACAGTGAGCGGTATCAAGGGTATCGGTGGGATAGAGACCAAAGGTAAGCTCAGACTCAGCCTGCCAGATACCGCGTCCAGGATTACGACCGAATCCGCGTGAGATGTTGGGCCGAGCCAGCCGTAAGGCGAACGGTCGAGATCTGTGGTGCTAGAGCGGAACTTCGACGCGTTTCGGTGATTTGCGCCTGGTGCAGTCGCCGGGACGAGGGCATAGTGTGATTGACAGATAGGGGCTGGTTGGTTATACTAATTGGCCTTTCTTGACGGATGCCCAGTTATGTGCTAAAATGAGTCAGGTATGGCCCGCCAAGGAAGGTGGTAAAATGGCAGCCAGAAACGCTCTTGAGGATATCAAGAGGGACCTGGAATCATTCGTCGGCAAGACCATCACGCTGCGAGCAAACCAGGGTCGCAAACGGGTCCTCGAGACCGAGGGGGTTCTCGAGAACACGTACCCCAGAGTGTTCGTGGTCAAGTTGTCTGAGAAGCCGGGAGTAGTGAAGCGTGTCTCGTACACTTACGCCGACGTGCTTACAGAAACAGTGAAGCTATCGGTGCGGTACAGGGACCGCGAGAGAAGAATCGGTTGCGCGGGCTAACGAACAAGGTTTCCGATCCGAAACAGGGCAGGGTGCCGGGAGGTGCGGCACCCTGCCTCTGTTTTTTTCGGCTCGTGCTCCTCGCGTCTCTCGCGCGGGGCGCGCGGGGCGCCGCGGTGCGAGTGCTGCTCTATAACATGCGAGCTCAAAGGCATATTGGTGGCAATTCCCAGTTGAACAAGGGTGGCTGGACCCTTACCATGAAACGTAAGGGGAGGTGTCTACGTGAGAAGAAAATCCTTTCTAGCAACGGTGGTACTACTTGCGAGCATCGCGGTCCTAACCGCATCGGCGGAAACATTCGCGGCTACGTATTACACAACCACGAACGGCTCCACGTATTACGGAGCGACCTACTACTCCAGCGGCAGCAACTCTTACTATTTCAGTGGTTCGGGGAATTCCGGCTACTACTACAGCGGCAGCGGCAGCAGCGGAAACTACGCGAGCTACGGTGGCACGTATTACAGCGGCGGCTCGTACTCAGGTTCTGGAGGTACATACTACTATAGCTCCGGGTCCAACTCGGGAAACACCTGGTACTACTATAGCAGCGGCTCGTACACACCGTCCAGGCCGGTGCCTCAGCCTTTGCCTCAACCGGCCCCCCAACCCGCGCCTCAACCGGCGCCTCAGCCCAGCCCGACCCCGGGTCTCAGCGCCGACGAGCAGCGGATGATCAACCTCGTAAACCAGGAGAGAGCCAAAGCGGGCCTCGCGCCGCTGGCCGTCGACATGACGCTGGTCGATCTCGCCCGCAAGAAGAGCCAGGACATGGTCGCGAACAACTACTTCAGCCACACGTCGCCCACGTACGGGGATCCTTTCACGATGATGACCAACGCGGGCGTAAGCTACCGCACAGCCGGCGAGAACATCGCAGGCGCGCCCACGGTCGACCAGGCCCACTCCGCGCTGATGAACAGCGCGGGTCACAGGCAGAACATTCTCAATCCCAACTATAACAAGATAGGTGTGGGAGTGGCGAACGGCGGTCCCTACGGGAAGATGTTCACCCAGCTCTTCATAGGCACTTGGTGAGCTCGAGCGCCTAAAGGAAAGCTCCCGCGCCCGAAAGCGCCGCGCGCAGGCTCCCTCCGCTTTCAGGAAGAGGGAGCCTTTCGTTCTGGCGTGACCCCGGCGCCTTCGAAGAACAGGACAAGCCCTCCAAAGATGGCCTCGGCAAGCTGGCCACGGTAGGACGGGGCGAGAAGCAGCTCCTTTTCTTCAGGGTTGGACAGGAAACCGACCTCGACGATGACAGCGGGAAGCTTGGCCTCGTTGAGCACGTAGTAGTCGCCCTCCAGGACCGAAGTGCCCTCGTGGGGGGCGATGTCTTTGAGTGCGGTGTGGATGCAAGTGGCGAGGCGTTTGCTTTCTGGGTCGTTGCGGCTGTAAAAGATGATGGCCCCGCGTGTGGACGTGGACCGCACCTTGTTAACGTGGACGCTGACGAACGCGTCCGCCCCCGTTCGGTGGGCGATGTGGATGCGAGCGGCCAGGTCCCGCCTGTGGCGCGTGGTCTCGTGCTCGATTATCGGGCTCATCTCCCAGTCCCCGTGCCGGGTCAGGATCGGCACGGCCCTTGCCCGCGCGAGCAAGTAGCAAACGTCCCGTGCTATCTCCAGGACTATCTCTTTCTCCATCGCTCCCTCCCCATTGTGGGAGCCCGGGTCGATGCCCCCGTGTCCGGGGTCGACCACGATCACCTTGCCGACCACTGCGGATCCCGGAGGCGCGACAGCCGGCACGGCCCGTCCCGCGAGCGCCGCCAGCGCCGCGAGGAGGAGAACACCAGCCGCGGCGCTCGCAACGACCCTCCTCACGATCACCACCAACACGATCCTTGTGGCCCTTGGCATACGGGTGCCTCCTCCGCCTCCGCCTGCGACTGCCTCCTCTCTCATCAAGTTATATGCCCACGGAACTCCTTGCAGACGATGGACATAGTATATCGCAGAGTTTTGACCATGCCCGAGAGCTGTGGTGGTGTCTCTCGTGGACCTGATAGATATCGGCCCCGTATTCGAGGCCACAGGATACGCCGAGGCCAACAGGAATATCCTGCTGCATCTCCATAGGTTTGGGGTCGACATCCGCGTGAAACCCAAGCCGCTAGGGCCTACCCGTGTTGACCTGGATCCGGCCACGCGCGCCATTCTGGAAAAGATGGTTCGCAACGTGCGCATCACCCACGCGCCCGCTCTCTTCGTGTTCCTGGGAGGGTTCCTCGAACGCGAACCGGGATGCTATTCGATCGGGCTCACTATGCTGGAGACCGACCGGATACCGCAGGACTGGGTCGCAAGGTGCAACCTCATGGACGAGATCTGGGTTCCGTCCACGTTCAACCGGGAGACCTTCGTCTCAAGCGGCGTTGAAGAGGCGAAGGTGCGAGTCATGCCCTTTGGCGTTGATAAGAACAGGTTTCACCCCGGGGTCTCCCCCATGCCCATCCCTGGGCGGAGAGGATTCGCGTTCCTCTCGGTATTCGAATGGATCCCGCGAAAGGGCTACGACATACTGCTCCGCGCGTATCTTGCGGAGTTCCGCCCCGATGAGGATGTGTGTCTCATCCTGCGGGTTCACGACAACTCCGCGTATGACCCCGCCGGTTCCCGCATAAAGTCGGACATCTTCGCGTTCCAGCGCGCTGCGGGGAAGGAGGCTGGCCCGCCGATACTCGTCATCCCCTCGGTTATGAGCGCCTCGGATATCCCGCGGCTCTATGCGGCCGCTGACTGCTTCGTGTTGCCGACCCGGGGTGAGGGATGGAACATGACCGCCATCGAAGCGATGGCGTGCGGTCTTCCAACCATATGTACCGGGTGGTCGTCGCACCTTGACTTCATGACGCGGGAAACCAGCCTGCTCATAGACGTCGAATGCTTGGAGCCGGTGCCCGCGTTCGGGATACCGAACGACAAAGTGTACGCCGGCTCCCGCTGGGCGAGACCGAGCGAGGCGCACCTGCGGGCGCTCATGCGCTGGGCCTACGAGAACCGAAGCAAAGCGAAGGAGATAGGAATGCGAGGGTGCAGGGACGTTCTGCAGAGATTTACGTGGGAGAAGGCGGCGGCGCATATGCTTGCGAGACTCCGGGAGATCGAGGGAAACGAGGGAGGCGGCGGAGCGCATCCCCAGGGTCCGCCGTCGCCTCCCGCGTTGCCCGGCGGCCGCACGCCAACCTCGAGGACGGGCAGGGGAGCCTACAGCCGCCGCGTCGCCGGTGCGGTGAGCTTCCGGCGCAGCGTCTCGGTGGGGCCGGGCTTCGGCGGGGGGCGGCGAGGTGCCGAGACCCGCGGTGTGACCGCGGGTCGGCCTGTTGAGCCCTGCCGCGAGCGGGCCGCCGGGCGCGCCCCGAGAGTCCTCATGGTGGCCCCCTCCTTGGGAAAACCGTGCGGCATCTCGGATTACACGAGGGCGCTGGTGGAGCACCTGCGCGGCTGCGGCGTGAGCGCGACCGTCATAGGTTCGGGCTGGAGGGAGGCCCTCCTGCCGCTTTTCAGACAGGCGGGCGCCGGCGGCACGGCTCCCGACTCCTCCCAAGACATCCGCGGCGGAGACCGGGGAGACCGGATAGACGTCGTTCACTTCCAATACGAGTTCGTCCTGTACGACTTCAATGAGCTTACGTCGACCGTGGCGGCGCTGCGCGCTGCGGGCGTGCCGGTGGTGGCCACGGCCCACGACTTCACGCCGGGCCTTTCGCGCTACAACGAGGTCGTCGCGAGGCTCTTCTCCCGTATCATCGTGCACTCGCGCGAGGCGCGGGACGCCTATTGCGGGGTCGGGGCCGACCCGGCCCGCGTGGCGGTCATTCCGATGGGGTGCAGCAGGTACGCGCTGAATGGAGAAGCTCTGGACATCGGGGCGAGGCCCGCGGTGGGTTTCTTCGGGTTCTGCCTTCCGCACAAAGGGATGATCGAGCTTGCTGCGGCGGCCCGGGAAGTCCGGAGGAGCCATCCCGGTTTGAGATGCTTCATGCTGTCTTCCGTGGCGCCGTACCATAGTTCACGCGCGTTCTCCGCCAAGCTTGTGGAGACGCTCGACCGTTCGGGGCTTGCGGACTGCGTGACGCTCATCCGCGACTACCTGCCGGAGTTCGAGGCCGTGGAGCTCCTCCATGCGATGGACGTGAACGTGCTCCCCTACCGCGACCACGGGCTGATTGGAACGTCAGCGGCTGCGCGGACCGTGATAGCCGCGAGGAGGCCGATGATCGTCACTGATGTCCCGTTCTTCTCGGATCTGGGGCCGGAGGTGTACAAAATCCCATCGGCGGACCCCAGCGAGATCGCGAAAGCGCTGAGAAGAGTCCTCAGCGATGCCCAGCTCCGCGCCGAGCTCGTGCGGCGGATGGACGAATTCCTGGAGCGCAACGACT
>JBLNCC010000029.1:0-22994 GCA_050260395.1 Betaproteobacteria bacterium | reverse complement strand
GCCGCCCTGGGCCAGCTCCGAATCGAACCCGTCTTTCATGTCGGAGATGAATTCCAAAGCCTGGGCGACTTCGGCCGCGCGCCTTACTTCCTCGTCAGTAGCGTCTTCCTTCCCGTACCTGATGTTGTCGGCAACCGTGCCCGAGAAGAGCACGGCCTTCTGGGGCACGAAACCGATCTTCGCCCTCAGCTCCTGCTGGGTCATCTGGCGCACGTCCACCCCGTCTATGAGCACGTTGCCCTCACTAACGTCGTAGAACCTGGGAATGAGGTTTACGAGCGTCGACTTGCCCGAGCCGGTGCCGCCGATGATCGCTACCACTTCGCCGGGACGGGCGCAGAACGAAACGTTCTTGAGCACCGGTTCCTCCGCTCCGGGGTAGTTGAACGTCACGTCCCGGAACTCGAGATGCCCTCTCATGCCATTCGCCCTTCTGGGTGACGCCGGATCGTTGATCTCTGGCTCGATGGCCAACACTTCGTTGATCCTGTCTGCCGAGGCTTGAGCCCGGGGGATCATTATGAACAGCATCGACGCCATTAGGAGGGACATCATGATCTGCATGGCGTACTGGAAGAACGCCATCATGTTGCCGACCTCGAGAGTCCCGCGGTCGATGCGGATGGCCCCGAACCAGATGATCGCAACTATGGTGGAATTCATGATGAGCATCATGAGAGGCATCAGAAGGGCCATCAGCCTGTTGACCCTGATGGATGTCTCGGTTAGGTCGAGGTTAGCCTCATGGAACCGAGCCCTCTCGTAGTCTGTGCGGTTGAAGGCACGGATCACCCTGATGCCCTCGAGGTTTTCGCGCACGATCAGGTTTATGCGGTCGATCTTCTTCTGGATCATCCTGAAGAGCGGAAGGCCCTTACGTGCAACGAAAACGACTATGGCCGCGAGGAGGGGCAGGACCACCGCCAAGATCCACGCGAGCCCCCTGTCTTTCGACAAGGCCATGATGATGCCGCCCACACACATGATGGGCGCGCTGATCATCATCCGCATCATGACCATGATGACCATCTGCAGCTGGGTGACGTCATTGGTGTTCCTGGTAATGAGCGACGGCGTGCCGATCTTGTCGAACTCACGAAGCGAGAACTTCTCCACATGCTCGAAGATCCTGGCCCGCAGTATCTTGCCGAAACCCATCGCCGTGCGGGCGGACAGGAAGGCCGCACAAATGGAACAGGCCGTCCCACCTAAGGCGACGAGAAGCATCAGCCTGCCCACCCTCCAAATGTAGGCGACGTCGCCCCTCATGATCCCGGTGTTCACGATATCCGACATCAACGTCGGGAGATACAGCTCAGAAAGCGTTTGAAGGAACACGAGACCGAGCACGAGCATGATCTCGATCCGATACGGCTTTAGGAATCTAGACAGCTTGAACATAACCCACCGTGCCTCTTCGCAGCTTCACTGCGGCTTCATTTCGCGGTTTCGCGCCCTCGACCCCGCGGCTTCGCGCCTTCGGTCGATCGTCGCGGCTCGGGCCCTCACCTTGCGACCTCTTCGGACTTTGCGGCCTCTTCGCTCTTCAGTAAGGATCGCTCCCAGGTGCTCCCCCAGACTCTCTTTCAGGAGGACCGGTAAGGCGCGCGCTGCCAGCACCATTCTGCTTGCAGTCCTGATCATTGTGCCCAGCCGACATCCGAAACACCTTCTCGAGCACGTTCACGCGCTCGCTCAGCTTCGCCAAGAGGCTGCTCACCGCGTCGGCCTTGATCATCACCAGGCCATGGCCGTCAAAGCCGCCGCCCAGCACCAACATCTTGTCACCGGGCTTGATCCCATGGGCCTCTCTGGCCTGTTGGGGGATGACCACCTGCCCGCGTTCGCCCACGGTTACAGCGCCGTAGAATACTGGCTCGTACTTTCCCATGACCTGCTTTCCCCTCCCCGAGTGTTGATTGAATTGCCCAACTGGCTCTCTCCGCACGGTCACACAGTCGTGTGCGGCCTCGATCATATATACACGAGCAGTATGATAGCACGTACTTAGGAACATGACAAGAGGCGACCAGCACGTTTTGACAGCTACGACGCAGGCCGCCTTTGAAGCAGCCTTCACAGGCCTTCACGGTCGTCGTCGGTCTGCTCTGCGGTTGTGTTACGTTGGGCCGTCGGCTGAGGGGTTCCTCCTTCACCTCCAATGGGATTAGGCCCCCAGCGCAGGCGTACGGAACCGGGGGGCGTCCGTGGAGCTAGGAGCCAGCGGAACCAAAGGGATAACGCACTGCGATAAAGGATATGGAGGCGAGCTCCTTTAGTCGCTATCCCGCGGTCAGAAGGAAAGAGGCCGACCGGTGTAGAACGGGCCGTTGTGTAGTCCCGTTTGTGCCTAGGAGACGAGCATGGGCCAACAGACTTGGCGCCCCACTGGTGGGACTGTTAATCTGTAAAACGCTGTATCTAGAAACGAGGCGATCAATCTTGGCTAGGCGCGAAGGATGTTCTCTGGTCTACGAGGTGGCAAATGAGTTCCGTATCCGATGCCTCGAGCAAGACGGCAGCCTTTTGTGGGACCGTCCTAGTGTATGGACTATCGACAACCTTAAGCTTATACAGACTCATTTCCTTGACGCCCCAGACGCGACGACCGGCCTCGACTTTTGGAGCAAACTCAAACAGCAATTCCAGGGTCTACCTGCGGAATGCTTCATGATACTGTCGGATGCTCTTGTGGTGTACTCTCTACCTTCGATGACGATGACCACAAACACGAAGATGTCATTTCTCGAACGGGTCCATGAAATCGGGGGTCCCGAGCCACCCGAATTGAACGGGAGGATAGTCCAAGCCTTTGGGCAGGGACTCACCCACACGACGCTTCGGTATCATGCAAAGTACATGGAACTATGGTTGCTAGTCCGGTTCGCGCTGCATCTGAAGGAGAAGGCCGCGCAGGGCGTTTTGGCCGATCCATGGGATACGGCCCGGTTCCTTGATGAGTGCCTGTACAGCTTCAGACCGGTCGACCGAGCGTATGAAATGCGTCACGCCCTTTTACACTTGCTCTTTCCGGATGTGTTCGAAAGCGTGATAAGCACGAGGCACAAGACACAGATCGCCAGCACGTTCTTGACCTCTTCTGAAGTCGAGGCTACCGAGAAGGAGCTTTCAGCGGAGGGACACTCGCCGATAGTACTCGATCACTTGCTCCTGAAGGTCCGAGAACGGCTGCAATCGCAACACCCAGGTTCCGTTGTGGATTTCTATTCTCCGGAACTCGAGAGACAATGGAGGAAAGAACAGAGGGAGCCTGAAGGACCTGAAAATGGCATGAGCGACCCATTCTCAACCATTTTCGCTGACCGGGAAGAGGCACTCTGGGCGTTCGAAGTCATGAGTCGCGTCATAAAAGGTCTCGGTTTGGGTAGTACCGATGATCCCAGGCTGGTCATATCGCTTGCCCGAGGCGGTAAGGCGCTTCATTTGATCTTCTGCAACTGGCTCGTCCTCGGGTTCAACGCTCCCGCCTACGAGCCAAAGAGGTTCGAGGTGCTCCTCCTTGAGAACACGGCAACATCCTTGATCCACCGAAAAGAGATATTCACCTTCAAACAGAAGGACGATGAACCGAAGCTCAATTGCTACGCTATCTCAACCGAAGAAGCACAGGAATTGGGAGACCAGCTGGTTCGCGGTATTGAGGAGGCATTGCCCAGCCTGCTCCGTCGGTTTTCCTCCTATCAGTTCTCCCCGTACAAGAGATTCCACGTTAGAGCCTTGCACCAAGCGGCCCTGAATCCCGTTTACCGTGTCAGGATTCTGAAGGACGGCCTCCAGAACCCACCTCCACCGTTGTCGCCTAACTACTGGGTATTCCAGGTCGACCCAAGCCTGCACAAGGTGATCGACTCATTGCGTGATGGAAAACTGAAGACCATGCCCATCATGGCGCGTGAGGAAGACATAAGAAGAGGAGACAAGGCCATCCTCTGGGTCAAGGGCGCCGGAGGAGGATGCTATGCCTTGATCACGGTCTCTTCAGACCCTTACCTCGGTTATGCCGATGAAGAAGTCTCCGGTTGTCACGTGCGCCCCGATGGCACATTCGAAGAGACGTTCGAAGAGACGGTAGGATGCGAGGTGTCAGTGGACCTCCTCCTCGCCGATAAGCCCATATCCCGGGATCAAGTGGTGGAGAACCCTGTGCTAAGAGAACTGCCGATCGACTCCGAAGAACCAGTCCGCCCCGTAACCACTGAGCAATATGAGGAGATGTTGAGACTCGGGAGCGGCGTAGCTCTGCCCGGCAGATCCCAGACAGCCTCCACGAACCCGGAATACTCCCTCACTCAAATGTCAGCGGAAACCGGTTTTGCCGAGGAAGAGCTCGCAAGGTGGGTGCGGGCAATCGATAGGAAGGGTCAGGCAGTCTTCTACGGGCCGCCCGGCACCGGAAAGACATTCATTGCCACGAGACTGGCCAGACATCTCATTGGAGGCAGCGATGGGTTTACCGAGATCGTTCAGTTCCACCCTGCCTACACATACGAAGACTTCATCCAGGGGATAAGGGTGAAGACTCTGCAAGACGGAAGGCTTTCCTACCCCATGGAACCAGGGCGGTTCCTCCAGTTCTGCACCCGGGCCAGGCGTCGGACCGGCCGTTGCGTCCTTGTAATCGATGAGATCAATAGGGCGAATCTCTCTCGAGTGTTTGGCGAATTAATGTATCTGCTCGAATACCGTGACCGCGAGATTCCGCTTGCCGGGGACGGCCGGCTATTCAGTATTCCGGCCAATGTGCGGATCATCGGGACAATGAACACAGCTGACCGTTCCATCGCGTTGGTGGACCACGCCCTCAGACGGCGCTTTGCTTTCATCCAGTTGCGCCCAAAGCTCGAGATTCTACGAAGGCACCATGCCCGGACAGGGTTCCCCATAGAGAACCTCATCCGGGTCCTTTCAAGGCTAAACGCGCAAATCGGTGATCCCAACTTCGAGGTTGGCATCTCCTTCTTCATGGGGGAGAATCTCGACCTGCACTCGGATTTGCAAAGCATCTGGCAGATGGAAATCGAGCCGTACCTCGAAGAGTATTTCTTCGACCAGCCTAGTATAGTCAATGAATTTCGCTGGACGAAGGTGAAAGGCGAGATCTTTCCGTGAGGCCGGTGAGATGGATTGAATTGAAGGAGTATGTTCCTCGAGAGCTAGACTATGACGAGATGTCCTTCTCTGAGGGAGAGTCTCTTTGGCGGCAGTATGGGACTCAGGTGAATGTGGATTTCCCGACACCGAAGACTGACAACCGGTGGCGCTTGACCTCCCAAGGATGGGTAGGTTTCATCCCCCTGACGAGCGATCTGGGCATCCATCTTGTCCCGAAGGTGCCCGTGGCAAACCTCTTCTACATGCTCGAATACGCATACGGCCTTAAGGGTCTTCGCTTTCTCGAAAACACCGTCCATTGCCGTACTTTACAGGAGTTCTACAATTCTCTGGCAAAGACTCTCGCCCTCAGAATCCTGAACCGCGAAAGGAAAGGCCTTTACCGATCGTACCGGGACGAGCATGAGGTTCTGAAATACCTGAGGGGACGCATAGACCTCGCGAGACACGTGACAAGACCCTGGTCGATCGCGTTTGATTGTGAGTTTCAGGATCACCTGGCCGATATCGAAGATAACAGGATCCTTGCGTGGTCACTCCATCTCATAGCCCGTAACCAGCTGTGCTCAGAGGAGGTTGCCAGGGTCTGCCGCATAGCCTATCGAAGGATCCGCGCATCTGTAGGTCTCCAGCCCTTTAAGGGACGAGACTGCATCGGACGAACGTACAACCGGCTCAACCAGGACTACCAACCACTTCACTCGCTGTGCAGGTTTTTCCTTGATCACAGCGGCCCCAGCGCCCTCGCGGGAGCGGAGTACCAGATGCTCCCATTCCTCATCAACATGCCGAGGTTGTTCGAGCTTTTCGTGGCCAATTGGCTGAAAGCGCACCTGCCTCCTGAGTTCAAGGTCCAGCCCCAAGAACAAGTGGTTGTAGGTACTTCCGGCGAGCTGGTCTTTAGAATGGACCTCGTGCTATACGACCTTGAGCGTGGAGGCGTTTGCTGCATCCTGGACACCAAGTACAAGGTTTCTGACACCCCGTCGACTCAGGACATAGCGCAGCTATTTACCTACGAATTGGCAAGAGAGTGCGACCGCGCGGTCCTGGTCTACCCCACGGCTTCCATCAAGCCTTTCGAGGACTCGATTCAGAACAAGCGGGTTAAGTCGATGGCATTCGCTCTCGAAGGCGAAGATATGAGAGAATCAGGCGAAGGTTTTCTCACACAGCTTCTCTCGTGGGTCAAGGATGGGTCAGGATGCTTGTCGCTGACATAGTAGAAAGCAAGGAACCCCTTGGCGATGTTCCGGATACTCCTCTCACACGGTCATGATCGGCGCAGCTCGTCCCGGATTACGGCACACACCCGGTAGCCGCTGCCCGCGTTGGCGAGGCGCGCTGGCGCCGGGTGTGTGCTTGCGGCCCGCAGGTCGCACCCCTAGGTGCGGCCTACTGAACGGACATGACCATCGGGCCCGCCCGCCAGGATCAGCCGATCAGCCGTTCGTTGGGCTCACCCATCAGGCCCAGTCACTGGGTCTAGTACCACACTTCCTTCAAGACGCGCAGGATGTTCAGCCCGAGCACTTTCTGAATGTCCTCTGTGGAGTAGTCATGCTTCACAAGCCAGCGCAGGGGATTCTTCGAAGCCTCGGTGGGGTTCTCCATGCCCTTCACGTACTCCACCTCGTCAAAGTGCTTCACGCCCTGTGTGCCCTTGGTTGAGAGGTGGGCTGCATAGGCGTGATGCAGGCCTACATGGTCGCCGTACAAAGTGTCCGGCCCAAACGCCACGTGGTCGATGCCAACGAGGTCTTTCACGTATTCGAAGTGCTCCATGTACGACTCGATGGTGTGCGTCCTGTTCTTCTCCGTGAGCGTCGTATGGGGCGCCGCCTCGATGCCGATGACGCCTCCCTTGTCAGCACAGGCCTTCAGCACGTCGTCGGGGAACAGCCTCTTGCTCTCCCACAACGCCCGCGCGCCCACGTGCGTGAGGAATATGGGCTTCTTGCTCGTCTTGATCACGTCCAGAGTGGTCTTCACGCCGCAGTGGGAGCAGTCGATGGCCATGCCGATCTTGTTCATCCTCTCGACCACTTGCCGCCCGAACTGGGTCAGGCCGCCGTCGTTGTCCTCGCGCAGCCCGGAGCCCAGCGCATTCGACTCGCTGTACGTGATCCCCATGAGTCGGACGCCGAACCCGTAGAGGATGTCCACCCGGTCGACCTCGTTCTCAAGCATCGCCGCGCCCTCGATGGCGGGCACCAGCGCGATCTTGCCCTCGGCGTGCGCGCGGTAGATGTCATCCACCCGCTCGCAGCGGATGATGAAGTCCTGGTGAGCGATGTCGGAGAGCCTCATCCCGAGGTCGTAAAGCACGTCACGCCACTTCCAACCGGCTTTGGAGCTGATGGTGCATGTCCCGTCCATCATGTTATCGAACACGCAGTCAAGATAGGACTGGGACAGCCCCTCATACGCTGTCCGCTCCCTGCCCTCACGGGCGTACTCGAAGAGGTCACGCTCAAGGTCTTCTGGGAAGGCCACGGGGTGATCGTGAAGGGATATGATGATTGAGTCACGCGCTATCTCCTCCACGCGCCTCTCCTGCTCAGGAGTGAGAGGAACGAGGTACTCGGGGACACGCCCGATCTCCTTGCACAAGACGAAGTCTCTGTAGTCCACCCCAGGTTCGAGGTACTGGTATGCCTTGTAGCCGTTGTACCGCTTGTTCAAACCCATGCCGCATTCCTCCTTCTTCATATTGCTGCTTTCAACCTCGACCGTCGGGTCCATTCGAACGACGCGCGCCGCGAGCGCGCCGTCCCCGGAGGGCAACACCGATAGCCCTAGGCGGGGCCCCTCCGCCGGAAAGTAGCGTGAACTTTCTGCGACATACTCAGATGTCTATGATGAGGTGTTCGATGTCACGCGGACAGGACGTAAGCCTCTCCGGACCCGCCTCCGTGATGAGCACCGTGTCCGAAACGCGGTACCCGCCGCTGCCGGGTACATATATCCCTGGCTCGCTCGACACGACCATCCCCGGTCTCAGGATGGTGCCGTCGCCGTCCTCGATCCACGGCGGCTCATGGTTGGAGATCCCGATTCCGTGGCCCTGCCGGTGTTTCACGTACTCCCAGAGGCCTGCCTTACGGAGCACGTCGAGGCAGACGCGGTTCGCGTCCCTGCACTGGCGGCCCGGCTTGAGGGCCATGGTGCCAACCTCCTGTGCCTCCCTCACCGCCTCGTACATCCTCCTTTGCTCGGCGGACGGGCTGCCCACGAAGACGGTCCTTTCGCTCTCGGCGTTGTACCCGCCCACGATGCACCCGAAGCTGAGTATCAGGTTCTCGCCGCGCTTTATCCGGCGCTTGCTCGGAAGCCCGTGCGGAAACGCGGATCGCTCGCCCGAACACACCAGCCCACCAGCGATGCCTGAGACGTAGACTATGGGGTCCAACTCGTCAAGCATCCTGTCGACTGTCCTCCTGACCACCTCTTCGAGGATCTCTATCTCTGAAACGAGCCCCCGCTCCTTGACGACCCGCACCCCTTCCTCCACCATGAAGTCGGAATACAGGGCCGCCTTGCGGATGAGTTGGATCTCCTCCTCGTCCTTCACCAGGCGCATGCCGGCGATGATATCCCCGGCTTCCCTCCAGTCAACGCCGGGCAGCGCCGCGCATAGCGCTTCTTTATAGCCCACAGGAATGTTGCCTTCGTACGCCAGCCGCTTGTTGCCGTAGCCCAAGTCTGCAAGACGGCCGCACATCCACGCCAACGGGTCGACAACGCCCGGGTACTCGAAATAAGTCTCGATGTTGGAGTCCCAGATCTCGCGTATCTGGTCCTCCTCGAGCTTCGGTATGAAGAACCTGGGGCTGTCCTCTTCGGTGCCTATGAAGACGCCGATGGGCCGCTCCGTCGGAAAGTGAAAGAGACCCGTGAGATACCAGATGCTCAGGTGGTTCAGGATGAATAAACCATCCAGGCACCTATCCGCCAGCTCCTGCCTGCATCGCGCTATCTTGCGGAGATAGAAAGGTCTCGTCAGCCTCATTGCGTCGTCACCTCCTCTCGAATGACATCACAGACGAGCTCGGGCGGCCCTGGGTGACCCGCATCCTAACGCGTGACGGGTCGCCCCGGAAGCGCATCGAGCTGCCGGCCCTCTGCCATGACGATCGTGCCGTTCACGATCACGTAATCCATGCCGGTCGCCCGCGTGTAAGGGTTCGAGTAGTCGATCTCGTCCGCGGCCGGGTAAGCAAAGGCATCCGGGTCGAACACTATCACGTCGGCGGCCTTCCCTGGCTCCAGGACGCCCCGGTCTCTTATGCGGAATTGCTTCGCGGGGAAGGAGGTCATCCGCCGGATGACCTCTTCGAGCCGGACGCCCGCGCGCCGAGCCTGCCTGATGAAGGTGACGTTGCACCCGGGCCGCATGAGCTCGTACCACCCTTTGGGATCCCAGTCTTCCACCATCAGGATGTCGGTGCCAGGCGAAAGCCATGGGTACCGGATGACCCCATCTGGCGGGAAGTCCGGCGCGGCGTCCTGTCTATCTTTGCCGAACCAGAAAGTGACTTCCTTCCCCTTCTCCAGCAGGAGATCGAAGATGAGGTCCGGCGGGCTCACCGAACGCGCGCTCGCGACATCCGCCACGGTCCTTCCTTCCAGCGAGGCATCCCCCGTGTTCACGATATATACCTCCGCGGGATCGTGCGTGAAGAAAGGCTCCTGATGCACGAAGAGCCTGCGACCCTCCGGCGTCCGCATGGCGTCCAGCACCCCGTCGACGCCCACGTCGAAGTACTCAGGAGACATCGTCATGATGAACTGGACGAGGCGGTCGCCGCGAACGAGATGCCCTGTGCTTCTCGGGATCGTGTCGGCCGCCACGTCCTGTCCTTCGGCGACGGCGTCCGCGATAAGCCTGTATGCCCCGGGCGCCCCCATGTGAAGGTGCGAAACCTGGACCCTCGCGCCTGAACGCCTGCCGATCTCGATGGCTTCCGCGGTCGCAGCCTCGATCCCGAGCTGATATCGAATATGGGAGGCGTAGGTGGCGTCGTATTCCGCCAGCACTTCCGCGAGCTCGACTATCTCGTCCGTGTCCGCGTACTTACTGGGAATATACGCCAGCCCCGTGGACATACCGAGCGCACCCTGTTCGAGGCCCTCCCTTACGAGCCTCTTGAGCTCCTTGCGCTCGTCTTCGTTCGGCGGCCTGTTGATGGCCCCGCCCATGACCGCCCAGCGCAAAGTGCCGTGTCCTAGCAAAAACCCGTGGTTTATGGCAGTGCCGCCGGCTGCCGCGAGCCCGGCGATATACTCAGAGAACGAGTTCCATCGGAAGGGCGTGGGGGTTTCCCGGAACCTCTGTGTGATGAGGCCGTTTCTGTATTGGTATTCCAGCACGCGGTCGGCACCGTACGGGGTGACTGAATGGCCGCAGTTCCCGTTTACGGCGGTGGTGATGCCCTGGGCCACATACGCCTCGGTGCGCGGCTGGTGCAGGATCAGGAGCTCGAGGTGGGCGTGGGGATCCACAAAGCCCGGGCAGACCACCTTGCCTCCCGCGTCGATGACGGCCTTTGCCTCTGCAATGCCCGCTGCTCCTCTGGCGACGAATGCTATCTTGTCGCCCTTGATGCCGACCGCTCCCATGAAAGCGTCTTTCCCTGTCCCGTCTATCACCCTGGCGTTGGTGACGAGGATGTCTAGGGCTTGCAAAACACCTTACCTCCTCTTCAAACGTGGATTGAGGATCTCGTTGATCGCCATGCCGAGGAAGTTCGCCGACATGACCAAGAGCATTATCGCAAGGCTAGGGAAGAGAGTGTGCCACCATGCAGTGACGAACGCGCCGCTGCGGTGCGCGTTTTCGAGAATCCGCCCCCAGCTCCACTGGGTGGGATCGCCCAGCCCGAGGAAGCTGAGGCCCGCCTCGGATATCACGGCCGTGGCAATGGTGAGCACCATATTCACCATAATCGGCGGGAACACGTTCGGCAGGAGATGTTTCAGCAGAATACGCGCGTCGGTGGCGCCCATCGCCCGTGCAGCCTCCGTAAACTGCTGCTCGGCCACGGAGAGCGCTTGTGCCCGGACTACGCGCGCCGTAGACGGCCAGCTAAAGAAGCCGATCACAAGTATGATGTTCGTCAAGCTCGGCCCGAGCACGGCTCCCAGGAGTATCATCAAGGGGAGCACAGGCAGGCTCAGGAAGATGTCGATCACGCTGGTAGCGAAGGCGTCCACGCGCCCTCGGTAAAACCCGGCAAATAGCCCGACGGGGACGCCGATGGCGAGCGAAAGCATGGTCGCGGCGACCCCCACGAGCATCGATACTCTCGTTCCCCAAATCACCTGCGCCAGTATGTCGAGGCCCATGTCGTCTGTGCCGAAGGGATGGAGCCTGCTCGGAGGCAGGCTCATCTCATCCAGGTTCCCGTATCCCGATGGGTAAGGTGCTAGGGCCGGGGCAAAGATGGCCACCAAAGTCATCAATGCGAGAACCGTCAAGCCGATCGCGCCCAACGGGTTCGAAATGAGCCGCCTCATAACGCTCGGAGTGTGAGCGCGGGCCTCGTTCTCGCGGGCATCGGCGCGAGCTGCATCAACGTTTACATCTGCATCTGCTGCTGCGGACATTGCCTTCACCTCGCTCATGCGTCAAGGCCCTTCACGCCTCGAACCTGACCTTGGGGTCTAGATAGGCGTACGCGAGGTCCGTGAGAATGTTCGCCAGGATAACCGTAAAGGCAAGGATTATGAACGTGCCCTGCAACACGGGATAATCGTGCTGCGTGACAGATTCGTAAATGAGCCTCCCTACCCCCGGATAGGCGAAGACAGACTCCGTCAGCACCGCTCCACCAACCATGGACCCGAGCTGAAGACCTATCATCGTAACCGTCGGCAAGAACGCATTTCGCAGGGCGTGCCTGAATATCACTCGGTTCTCGGGCACCCCTTTCGCCCTTGCGGTTCGAACGAAGTCTTCCCTCAGCGTCTCGACCATCCCCGTTCTAAGAAAGAGAACGTAGCTCGCGAGGTTGATTATGGTGAGCGTGGTCACGGGCAACACCAGGTGCCTCGCCACGCTGGACACGGCCTCCCATCCCGTGACCCCTATGTCGCACGCGCCCCCTATGGGAAACCACGGAAGCGTGTACCCCAAGAGGTAAAGCAGGGTGATCCCGAGCCACGGAACGAAGATCGAGTGTCCCGCGATGGCGAAGGCGTTGATGACGCGGTCGCAGGCCCCTCCACGCTTGACCGCAGCTACCACCCCGAGCGGCACCCCAATGAGAATGGTCAGGATGAAGCTCGTGCCCATGAGGAGGAGGGTCCAAGGAAGCCTCGACCAGATGACAGCCGCGACGGGCGTAAGCGAGCGGAACGACACCCCGAGGTTGCCCTTGAGTAATTGCCCCACATACGTCAGGTACTGGACCCACAGCGGCTTGTCCAGGCCGAAGTCGTGTAGTATCTGCTGGCGTATCTCCTCGGTCATCCTGGGATCCATGAGCATCGTGGCTGGATCTCCGGGCATGACCCGCACTATGATGAACGTCAAGGTTACCGAGACCGCGACCGTTAGAAGACCGCGCAGGACGCGCTTTAGCATGTATCGGCTCATCGGCATTCCCTCCGGTGGAGGATAACGGGTGGACCAACGAAGCCACCAAACCGTGGACTCAGGCTGTCCCCATCGGAAGTCTCGTCCCGGCCAGACACGACGCCTGAGTCCACGGCTATAGGCTCCTGGTGCAGTTTTCGAGGTAGTCCGTCGCGCGCACCGTCAGCAACCGTCAACAATCAGCAGGTCGCGTGCATCGCCGATCGCCACCGCGGGCGCCCCCGGTCACGAGCCTTCGGAGGCCAAGGCCGTGGGCCACGCCACTAGCTGACAGTGGCGAGCGGCGAGCGAGCAGCGAACGTTACGCGAGCGTTATGCGTTATGCGGCAGTTGACCGTGCAGCGCATGCCCTCCTAGTTCGCCAGATGGACCACCGACAGCGACTGAGGATCGACGAGCCCTCGCAGATCGCTCGGGAACAGGCGGTAACCCGTGAACCGGTCACGATACCCAAAGTAGTACTGCTCCACATACAAGGTGACCTCTGGAACTAGCTCGTGCAAGCGTTCTTGAATCTTGAACACCCTGTCACGCGCCAGATTGACATCCCCGGTCTTCCTCGCTTCATCGAGCAGCTTGTCGAGCGTGGGATCGTTGGGACCGGACTCGTTGATTCCTCCCTGGCCATAAGTATCAGAGTGGTACAGCAGGTAGAGGTAGTCGGCGGGCTCGTCCATGATGCCCCAGCGGCCCAGCATGAGGTCGAAGTCCAGCTCTTTCCTCTTCGCCAGGTACGCGTTGCGCTCCATGCCATCGGGCACGACCTCTATCCCGATCTTCGCAAGGTCGTCCTTGAGTATCTGCATTACCTTGGGTTGCTGAGCATGTCCGGAATCGTAAAGGATCCGTACTCTGAGCTTTCCGCCGCCTTTGGAAGCCGGGACCTCCCTGACCCCGTCGCCATTCGTGTCTTTGTACCCAGCCGCGTCCAGAATCCGTTTTGCCTGGTTGAGATCGTACGCGTAGTCCTTAACGTTGGGGTTGTGCCAGAAGTCGAGGACCGGGGACACGGCCGTTGCGATAGGAAGCCCGTTTCCCGCGAGGACCATCTTGTTGATTATGCCCTTGTTCACCGCATAGGCTATCGCCTTACGCACCTGCACGTCTGCCAGGAACGCGGCCTGCTTCGAGTGCAGGTTGAAGATCATGTATGCATACCCGAGGCTCGGGCCTGACACGACATTGATGCCCTTCGTCCTCTTGAGGTCGGGCACGGACGCGGGCGGTATGGACTCTGCGGACAGGTCCACTTCTCCTTTCCTTAACGCCAAGATCAAGGTGTTGATGTCGGGATAGATTTTGAAGATGACCTTGTCAACAAGCGGCGGGCCAGACTGGACGAAGAACCCTTGCTTCACCGGCGCGAGCTCGTAGTACTGGCCGCGCTGGTATTTCACAAGCGCGAAGGGACCTGCACCTATGGGGTTATCGTTTGCGAACTGCTTCGGGTCCTGAACCTTTGCCCAGATGTGCTTGGGCACGACCCGGAGCCAGAAGCCCGCGCTCGGCGCAAAGCTCACGCTCGGCTCCTTCAGATAGAATTGCACGGTGTGCACGTCTGGGGTGACGATCTTCTCCACAGAGGAGAACAGCGAGGCGTTGAAACCTATGTTGTACTTCACCGTGATGTCGACCGTGTACTTCACATCCTCGGAAGTGATCGGCGTGCCGTCCTGCCACTTCGCATCCTCTCTCAGCTTGAACCACGCCACGCGGCCGCCGTCGGAATAGCCCCATTCCTTCGCGAGGTAGGGTACCTTGTTCGCCTTTTCATCCATCGCAAGGAGGCTCGGGTACATCAGATCTAGAATCCATGACGAGGTGATGCTGTTTGACACCAAAACGTTGAAGGTATCTACGTCGGTCGTGGTGCCAATCACGAGAGTGCCTCCACGCTTTGGCGATTCGGCTGCGCTTGCTCCAGGTAGCATGCACAATAACAACAGACCTACTGCAACTATGGTCGTCAAGAGCGACCGGCGGAAACTATGCTGCATGTCTTCCCCTCTCCTCCCATCTACTAAGTTGTTGGGAGGTAGTATAACACGATACTAGCCGCAAGACAACGGGGACAGGCTAAGTCGGAAAGTTGAGTTACATTAGCAACATATATGTACAATCGCCCCTCCGTCCGCGTCAGGATGAGTCCGCCGTCACCGGTTGGCAAGACTCGCCATTGTGCGAGGGGCGGCTGCCAAATCATGCCATAGGCAGGAGAACGGGTGTCGCCCGGTCGTCCGGCGTCCGGCTTGACGGTGGTAGGGATGCCGGTGGTTGCACGACGGGGCGTGGAGAATTCGGCTACCTCGCGCGCCGAATTCGAACGAGGCGTGCCGCAAGCGCGCCGTCCCCGGAGGGCAACACCGGCATCCCCGCACGGGATCCCTCCAGCGGAAAGCAGCGCGAACCTTTGGCACCATACCCGGTGGCGCAGGAGATCGACCGAGGCCTTGAGGTAGGAATACGGAGACCTCGCGTCCGGTTGACATTCTGGGGCTCCAGCATCAGAATGAAGCCAGGTAGGTAATGTCAAGACAGGCGGTGACACTCCTTGCCTCTGCCGACGTCACTCTTTGTCGTGGCCCGCAATCCCAAGCCCGACACGCGGCTGCCTTACCTCCTATACCTCCCTGTAGCCAGCGAAGAGCCGCTGGTGCTTGCAACGTCTGATGTATGGCCGCACGGCCGGGATCTTTTCTGCCTCCAGTTGGGGGCGGAGAGCTGGCCGGCGCAACTGGAAGTGCTCGATACAGCTCCCGTTCAGTCGTGCTGGCGGGCGGGCAAGGCAGTCCATTTGGTATTGAAACGACGCCAAAGACGTCGGTCCATGTTCATCTGGACGGAGAGTCGCGGGCGCACACTCGTGTTCTGGCGGACCCAGCAGACAATGCAAGCCGCCCGCCCGGGGATCAGGGTGCCGACCGCAAGGGGCCTGGAGAGGCGCACGCTCTCGGTCGCCGTGGACCACCGGGAACGTTATCCGTGGAAATTCCGGCGTCAGCACGCGAGCACAGAGCGAAGGGGGCTCCCGGTGGGAGACTACGGGGTGTTCTTCGGCGACCGGCTCGTAGCAGCGGTAGAACGCAAGTCGATAGGGGACTTGATGAGCGCCATCTCATCGGGCACCCTGCGCATGCAGCTGGCTGAGCTGAGCCGCCTGCCGAGAGGCATTCTGGTGGTGGAGGGACGCCTCAGCGCCTTGGTGAAGGCCGAGAGAGAGGTGGGCATCTCTCCCGGATGGCTGCTCAATGTGGTAGCCGCGCTGCAGGCGGAGTACCCCGCTGTGCAGTGGCTCTTCGCCGAGACGCGCAGCATAGCTCAGGATATCGCATACCGATGGCTTTCCGCGGCTGTGGTCGTGCTCCGCGAAAGATTCCAGGTCGAGGGCTGCTTCGGCGAGGAGGGCTTGCCGCAACCGCCCTCGACGTCGAGCTCGCAATCTCCTGCCACGTCGCCGTCGCCTGCGTCATCCCTTTACGAGGTTTACAGGACCACGCCTGCCGTGAGGTCTTCCACGGCAGGCACCGGTGCCGAGGCTGCCACCGCCGTCTTCGACGGACGGCCCCCGGTGGATGGACGCGCGGGGTGGAAGCCCGAAGCTTGGGCCGCAGCATCGTCTGGCGGTGCCACCGCTGGCGATGCCACCGCGATCTACGTCAGGGATCGCCTCGGGCGCCGCCGCGAGGCCGCGTCCATGGCCTGTCAGGGTCGTGTCTGGACCGTGAGAGACTACTGCCAGCACTTTCAGGTCAGCGCCGCAACGGCGTACAACGACCTTGAGGCCATGGTGCGAGACGGCGTTCTCGTTTGTGCTGGTCCAAGGCGGCCGAAATGCTACACCTATGCGAAGCGGGAGCCCACGAAGGGTCCAGAAGCGCCTTAGTGCTGCCCCCACCCGCACCCCGCACCCGCGCCGCGTGCAGGCGGGGCCGGGAATCAGGGGAAGGACCTTTCGCAAAGCAAAGCCCGTGGCGTTCCAGGGCCCCCAGAGCCCCATGTGGCATTCCAAGGCCCCACCCAAGGCCGCCGAGACCGTGGCCCTCGACGGGTGACTTCGTCCAAACAAGGACGACTTCGTCGGGACAAGTGCCATCCGGCGCGGTCCGCCACGATTGGGCGGCCTGGTGGAGCGATGGAGCGGTCTCGAGCGACCCAACGGTCCAATCAAAGATGAAGATTGTTGAGGAGGCGTCGCGGAGGGGGCGTCGCAATTGAACCACGAAGCAAAGAGAGAAACGGCTGAATCCGCGGAGCCGGCCGACCCCGCCGAAAGCGTAACCCGCGAGGTGACGGTCGTCCCCTATGATCAAGCCTGGCCCCGACTGTTTCGCGAGGAGGCCGACCGCCTTCGAGCAGTCTTCGGGCACCAGCTCATCCACGTACACCACATCGGCAGCACGGCGCTCCCCGGTCTCGCGGCAAAGCCGATCATCGACATCCTTCCGGTCGTCCGCGATATCGAGATGGTGGACCGCTTCAATGCTGCCATGGCGCGGCTGGGATATGAGCCCATGGGCGAGAACGGCATCCCAGGCCGGCGCTATTTCGAGCGGTGCCTCCGATGTGACGGTGCCAAGCATCACACACACCACGTTCATGTGTTTTCAGCCGGAGACCCGGCCATAGAGCGCCACCTCGCCTTTCGCGACTACCTTCGTGCCCGCCCTGACGTGGCGTGCCAGTATGCTGAGCTGAAGAAGGACCTGGCCCGCCTCTTCCGGTACGACGTCCACGGCTACACGAGTGGAAAGAACGCGTTCGTTAAAGCAACCGAGGCGGCCGCCCTCACGTGGTGGCGGCGGGTGCCGGTGGTCGTCCTGAGCGGCGCTGTGGGCGTCGGCAAGACTGCAGTGGCGAACGAGGTATCGGACTTGTTGTCATGTGCCGGGGTGCCCCACGCGTTCGTGGACTTCGACGCGCTTACCCAATGCTACCCTCGCTCACCCGGTGACGCCTTCGGGGACGCCGTCGGGCTCGCGAACCTCGCCCACGTGTGGCGCAACGCCCGGTCGTGCGGGGCCCGCTGCCTCGTGGTAGCGCGGGTCGTCGAGAGTCGGGAAGAGCTCGACGGCGTACGTGATGCCGTGCCCGGGGCGGATATCGCGGTCGTGCGGCTCGCCGCCTCGCCCTCCGTGCTGGCCGAGAGGGTTCGTATGAGGGAGCGCGGGCACGGGCTCCAGTGGCATCTGGGGCGGGCGATACAATTGGCGCAGGCTCTTGAGCAGGCGGCGGTCGAGGACCACCTCGTGCAGAGCGACGGGCGGACGGTGCGCGAGGTAGCCAGAGAGGTCATAGACCTGGTCTTGCGTCCGATGCTGCCGGAGGACCTCGCGGCCGCGCTCGCGTAGACTACCCAGTCCGATACCAAGTGTGGTGCCGCAAGTCTCTACGCATTCCCTGGCCTGGAGGGCCGGGAAAACGCCGACGGTCGCGCGCGTGATCATCGTTGACATTGCGTGTCTCCGGTGTTACATTGGTGTCGTCTGGATCATGCTTCCGGAACGGAGGTGGGTTGTGTGAAGAGGGTCGTTGAACATGTATTTGTTGTTGGCACAATCTGCCTCACCCACCTTGCCGCCGGGGGCGCGAAGGGAAACCCAGGCATGAGCGGGAACCCCTGAAAAGAAGGCACCGGGTTCCAGCCTACAACTCGCCTGGCTTGAGTCTCGCGTTGTTTGAGCCTGTTTCCGTTCTGCATGCCCGCCGTGGCGGGCGTTTCTTTTTGCTCGGGGATCTCGTCCGATCTGGCCGGCATACGTGCGTGCGCTGGCGAACGGCGACGCGCCCCCGCGCGGGCGCGGAGCTCGCGCGGAGCGGACCGAGAGTGCAGAGGTGACCCCTTTGGGCCGTGGGTGAGGCATCGCCCGCGGCCCTTTTGCGTACAAACCGAGACCCGGAGGGCCCGAGGACCGGAGAGCCCGAGGGCATCTGGCCGCAAGGCCGGCGGGAAGGGTCGAGGTGCCCGCGAGCGCGCATGCGAGCGTGCAGGTCGGCAAACCTTGCGAGGCGGTCCCGGTGGCAGCCGGTGTCTCCGGTTCGCCGGTGGAAGGGCTGAAACCTTGCAAGACGGTGATCATGCTCTAGCACGATGGTCATGGAGGTCATGTAGCGGTGACAAATAGATTGACCAAGCACCAAGTATCAGGAGTGAAAAAGGACCTCGAGCAAAAGCGCAATCGGACCAAGATGAAAGAACAGCTCAAGGCGCGGCGTCAGGAGAAACGCGCAAGGCGCCGCGAATCAGGGCGTCGCGACAGGGAAACCATTGAGCTCATCGAGGAGTTCCTCGACGACTTCGGCGAAGGCTTCGAAGGGGACGGCGACGGGGAGGCGGAGTCCGATGACTGAGGGCACGTTCCAAGGGGATCCGTCCCGTGCCTCGGCCCCGCTGGACACGCAAGATAACCTCCGGCGAGGTCTAGTCCTTCAGATCGGAAACGACATCTACCATGTCCTTGTGGACGGCAGGCCCATCCTTTGCACGATCCGGCGCAAGTTGGTGAGGGAGACGGGCAGAGCCACAAATCCGGTCGCCCCAGGCGACCTCGTCCACCTTGCCCTGCTCGACCACAACAGGGGTGTGATAGAGAGAATCGAGAGGCGGCGAAACTCGTTCGGACGGAAAGCGGCGGGCGAGCGTCCCGGAGAGCAAGTCATCGCAGCGAACGTGGACCAGATCGTCATAGTCTTCGCCGCGGCGGAACCCGCGTTCAGGGCGCGAGGTCTCGACCGTTACCTGGCCGTAGCCGAGCACTCCGGCATTCCCAGCATCGTGTGTCTCAACAAGATCGACCTCGTATCTCCCGAAGACGCCAGCAACATGGCAGCGCCTTATGAAGAGATCGGGTACCGCGTTCTTCGCACGTGTGCCAGGACGGACCAAGGCGTCGACGAGCTCAAGGCCGTCCTCGCCAGCGGGATCTCTCTTGTGGTGGGGCCTTCGGGGGTTGGAAAGTCGTCCCTGCTCAACGCGGTCGAGCCGGGCATCGGCCTCGCCACGGGCGAAGTCGGGCAGACCACGCACCGAGGCCGGCATACGACCACCGCCTCGCGGCTCATCCCGCTCACCGGCGGCGGTTTCGTGGCGGATACCGCCGGAATGAGGGAATTCGGGCTATGGGAGATCTCGGCCCGCGACCTTGCGTCGTGCTTCCGAGAAATGAGACCGTACATCGGAAAGTGCCGGTTCTCCGACTGCGCCCACATTTCAGAGCCGGGATGCGCCGTGCGCGAGGCCGTCGAGTCGGGGTCCATACGACGCTCGCGTTATGAACACTACGTGAAGCTGATGCGGGGTGGTTGATGAGGGTCCGCGGGCCCGCGGACCCTCCCAGCTGCCGGCTTTCTCCGCGCGCCGGCTCCCCAGGTGCGCTGACGCCCGTCGCCCTCGCCGCACCCCGCCGGCCTTGGCGGCGATCAGCGTCAGCATTCCGCGCGCTCCGGCACAAGGGTTACAAACGAACGTCCGTAGCGCCGGCAAAGCGACCGCACCAGCCTCCGGCCCGCCGAGGCCGCCGTGGAGAGGCCGATCATGCCGCACGCCCACTGCCCGGCCATGAAGAAACCGTCCAATCCGGGCAAACCCGTCATGAAGGCGCCCTTTAACAAGGCTCCCATGGGATTTCCTGGAGGCATCCACGCCTGTAGCCCGCGCCAGTTCCCGGTATACCGTTCCACGGTCAGGGGCGTGGACACGTCCGTAACCTCCACGTGCCTGCCCAGCCCCGGAAAACGCGTTTCGAGCAAGTCCAAGACCTGCGCGGCGACATCTTCCTTCACGGCGCGGTAGGCGTCTTTTCCGCCGGACTTCAGAGACTGCCAGAAATCATACCTGGCCTCGAGCGGAACCTTGATCACGGATTTACCCCGCGGGGCCATGCTTGGGTCGAAGTTGAGGATCTCTATGCCGAGCCTGTCCCGCGCGTGCCCCGCGATCTCCACGGGCTTGTCGAGGAGGAGAACGAGAGCGTGCGGTTCCTGAGAAAGGTCCTGGTCCACTCCAAAAAGTACACGTGCAGCGCCATGTCTTGGCTTTCGGGCGCCGCGGCGTAGTAAGAGCGCACAGCCTCATTCACGTAGCGGCCTTCCAGCATGTCAAAGATCGTGCAGTGCCCGTCCGCGGCGGAGACTACCACATCTCCTCGGCGTTCCGAGCCGTCCGCCAGACGAACGCCGATGGCCCGTCCGTTCTCTGTCAGGATCTTCGCCACCCTCGACTTGTAATGAACCTGACCCCCAAGGGCACGGTAGCGCCGCTCTATGGCGCGGGCGAATGCCAGCGAGCCGCCGACGGGCCAGCCGCAGTCCCCGCGGCTCATTCCCGCGATCATATTGAGGTGCGCGCCCGTCGGAGTCGCAGGCATGTCATACTGGACATAAGGGAACGCCCGCCGCAGAAAGGGGTCAGAGAACCGCTGAGCGAATTCAGCGAGGCTGGGCTTCATCCACTTGACCACCTTACCGACGTGGGGCACCATCCGCAGGACGCCCCATGCTCCGGAACCCGGCAGGCCAAGGAGATCGAAACCCTGGAACGCGCGCACGCCTTGGATGTATTCGTCGATGACATCCTCGTCGCCCGGAGCCAAATCCTTTAGACCTCGTTCAAGCCGGGCGATGTCCGGCCCGATGGTGAGAGACTTGCCGGAGAGATCCTCGACGCGGACCAGTTCTTTGTAGTGGTACACAGGACAACCGTTTGCGCCGGTCCGGTCTGCGCTCGCGGGATGCGTGCTGGGCGCCAGATCCTGTGATGGACCCTGTTCAGCTTCTCCTTCTCCCACGGTGGTTTCGGCTGTGGCCTGTGGGTGAGCCTGCGGTTGCAGAGCGCCCAGCTCCAGCCACATTCGGTAGTACCGCGAGCTTGGCGCCGTCCCAGAAAGATTGTGGATGCAATAATCGAACGTGTAACCCCCGCGCGTCCATGCCGTGCACAGCCCGCCCGGCTTGTCGTGCATCTCGAAGATCTCCGTCGAGAAGCCGTTCATCTGGGCATAGCATCCGGTAGAGAGCCCCGCTATGCCGGCCCCGATGATCAGAACAGAGGTACCCATAACCAACACGCCTCTCACGTAGGATTCACTGTCGATCCAGATCGGAGCCAACGAACGGGTCTCGGGACCGCCCTCGAGCCTTCTCTCAAGGTCGCAGCCGTAAGGATTACAACGAAAAGGACCCAAGCGAAGATATTATGCAGCATGTCAAGGCCTCGCTCTGACCCGGAAAAGTGAGCCGGACCGTGATAGCGCGACGCCTCGCCCTACGGAGCCGCCACGGGCAGCGCCACCGGGGATGAGCGAAGCCATTCCAGCACGGGGTCGCGCCCCTCTCGAATGTCCTGGACGGTCGTGGGAATGGAGATGTCTGGGTAGAGCGCGTCCGCCGGATCGCGAGCAGGATCGGGCCTGACGAACCAGGTGGTGGACACGGAGAAACGCCAGCCGGTGTTCGGCATGGAGAAACTCAGCGTGTCGCCGTACTCGGTGGGTGTGCCGCCCGTCGGAGCCCCGACCACCTTCGCGAGGCTGTTGTCTCGCAGGATCGCCGCGAAGTCCACGGCGGCGCTGAAGGAACGCCATGAGGTCAGGACGTACACCTCGCCTCGAAAGATCTCGTGCGCCGCGGCGCGCGGCTGGATCGGATAGGGCAACCACCGTCCGTTGAAGAAGGTCTCGCCCACCCAGGTGAGTAAGAGAAGCCAAGGTCCTCGCTGCCTCACAAGTTGCGGCGAGTAGCGTGTGGTACGGGACGGAGCGCGCAGCTCTCGGTACGTGTATGGCAAATACTTGAGAAATGCGCCTGCCACCATCGAATCACCGCCACCGTTGCGTCGCAGGTCTATGGCGATTCTTTCAATGCCGTCCTTTCGCACCGCCGCGAAGAACTCGTCCACGGCCCGGCGGTATTCTAGTGTGTTGTTGCATTCATCCAGCCAGAACAGGCCGTATCCCGCGGAGCGGTCGACCGTCCACCCGAACCATGGCCGCTCCTCCTCTCCAAGCACGGGCACGCCGCCAAGAGTCACGCCGATCACGCAAGCTGTTTCCGCGCACCCGGCGGAACCGGGCCCCTGCGCGGGTCCGGGCATCGGAGCGGCCGCCGGCAGGATGCTGAACTTGAGCCGCTCTCCCTTGCGCAGCACCTCTAGAGCCAGCGCCCGTCCCTCCTGACCGCATCTCTGCACCGCACGAACGAGGCCGGCCGCCGAGCGGACAACTTCGCCGTCCGCCGCAACCACCTCGTCGCCGGGTTTGACGCCCGC
>JBLNCC010000028.1:0-9253 GCA_050260395.1 Betaproteobacteria bacterium | reverse complement strand
GCTGGCAAGGCCCGCCTCCCCAAGCCGCCTCGCGCATGCGAACATGCAACTCTGGCAGCCAATGCATCTTTCCGTGTCAACTACAGACAATCTCATGAGCTGTCCGCACCCTTTCGGGAGGAAACCCCCGGCAGTATGAAGCACACTTCTACATGGACAACTCGCTATCCTGCTGCCCTGGAGACATCGGCCTCATCCATTATAGCGTGCGATGCCCAGCAAAACTACTTGGACGCGCTTCCACCGGGGACCAGGCGCAGCGCCAGCAGCGCAACGACAGCGAGCAACAGCGCGGCCGCCAGAAGCTCCCACGAGGACAGTCGGAGCATCTGGAGGAAGAGGTGGGGCTTCAGTAGCCGAACTACGGCCTCACTCAGCTTCCAGGCGCAAAGCTGCCAGGTGAAGCACCACGAGAAAGATGCAAGGGCTGATGCCGCCAGGTACTTCCGTATGTCAATTCCTATAAAGCCCGACGCCAGTATGGCGGGCGTCCTAATGGGTCCGAACCAGCGTCCGATGAACACGGTGGCGGCGCCGTATCTACGGAACCAACCCTCCACTCGTGAGAGATCGACTCGACTCAGGATGCCCTCCTGAGCAAGGCGTCGGGGCAGCCTTCGTGTTTCGTGCTCGCCGGAAGGTCTGGATGCCGCGAGCGGCGCGCTTTTAGAGAGACGGCGAGTGTAACGCTCGCGCACAGCCCTCCCGCGGCGTTCGTCACCTCGCTTAACGGCGCGCTCGCCCGGCTCCACAGTCCCGCCGCGGCGCCCGCAGCCCTGACGGCCAGCCGGGCGGCGAAGAGCGTCTCTCCGACGGCCGGCAACCACCCGTGCAGTGGCACCCATCATGTAACCCACGAGGTTGCCGAAGGTGTTCCCAAGCGCAGCCGCGACGATAGCAAGTTCAAAGCTCATTTGGCCGTGCCGGATCAAGTAACCCGCTCCAAGGAACACGATCTCCAAGGGAACGCCGGGCATTCCCGTTCCCTCTATGGCGAGAACCACAAATATCACAAGGTATCCATAGTGATGCAGCAGCGCTGCCGTGTCCTGTAGCATCTCGAGACCCCCGCGCCCATTCAAGCCACATAGACTCAGCTTTGGGTGAGGCGGCCGCCGCCGGCGGTCTCGCCTTCGTCGTCGCAGTCCCTTCCGCTGCCTCCGTTGCTTCTCCCATCGGCTCCGCCGCCCCCGCCCCCGCAGTCCCCGCCATCCTTCGCATCGCCTTTCCCATAGCCCCTGTCTCTGAACCTCGCTATCACTGTGCGGGCTCCGTACACCTGCTGCCCTACTCTAGCGACGACCTCAATATCGTCGCCGGGGATCACGAGGTCCACTTGCGACCCTCGTTCTATGAATGATAGCTTCTGGCCGGGTCGCAGGATGTCGCCCTCCTTCACGAAGCACCGTATCTTGTTCACGAATTTGTCAGCGATCTCGACTACCGCAATCCTGGTCCGACCGGCGCCAGGCACACCCGCCGTGCCGCGCATGGCTCCGGTGCCTTGCGAGCACGGCCGGTCCACGTCGATGAATATGGTATTGCGCTCGTTGGATAGGTGGTACCTGCGTCCGAAGAGGTCGATGGCTTGCCTCAGGTAAGTAAGCTTGATGTATTCCCGAAGGTCCAACATCGGTAGGTTCACCGCTGCAGGAGTGTGAACCACACGCGACACGGTGCCCGCCACAGGAGCGTAGTTGAAATGTACGTCGAGCGGGGTCATGTATACGCCCATGACCCAGCCGGACTCGCGCGCCCCGAAATCCGTTCCGGATATCTCGGTTACGGGAATCGTCTTTCCCAGCTTCTCCACGAAGACCTTCCCGCCCGTGAACCTGCGGGCGTATATGAATTTGCCGTCCGCGGGCGCCAGGATGGCTTCCGGATCATCCGGCGGAATCCTCAGGGGATCCCGATAGAACCACACGCGCCTCAGGAACAGGACGAGGCCGCCCGCGAACGCGGCTCCAACTCCCACCACTGTCAACACCACCGCACCGACGCTCATCTCTTCAGTGCTCCTTTAGCCCCTTGAGGATTATATACGGCAGCTTTGGAACGTAGTAGCATACGAACCCAGCCAGGCCTTGAAGGAACTTCAGCACGCCGCGGAATGCCGTGGTCCGGGACCGGCGGATGCCCGCCGTCTCCTTCTCCTTCCCCTTCCCCTTGTCTTTCCCCGCCACCGGGCCGCCCACCACCACTGTGCGCGCGGCACCCGCGCCGGGCACCCCGGCCGCGCTAGCCGCCCAGTCGGGGTCGAACACGCCGTGCCGGTACGCGCGGTCTAGGGCCGTGTAAGTGACAAGGGTCCCGTAGCGGCGCCAGCACTCATACAGCTCATCCGAGATGGTCCGGGCGAACAACTCCTCGGGCACATCCACGATGTCGCGTAGCTCGGCATAGCGCTGCCGCAGGCTGCCAGCGTAGCCCTCTGTCGCCGCGAGACGCCTCTCTTCCGCGTAGGTATGCTCGTCCCACGAAAGCGCGCATCCCGGCTCTGCCGCAGCTCTCACGACTCCCTGGATGCATTCCGCGAGCACGCGGACTCTCTCAAGGTCCCATACCGGATCGAACACCCGGAGCTCGATGGTCCCGAGACGCTTCGAAACGATCATGTCCTGGAAGCGATATTTCTTGTCGCCCGCGCGCAGCGGGCCTATGGCATACGAGCTCGCCACGCGGTAGGACTGGCCGAACCGGCGTCCTCCTCGCAGCGGCGAACTCGCGGTGAGGAGCGACAGAAGCGGCAAGAACCGGGCCAGGCTGGAGTATGTGCGCTCAAGGTCCGCCTCCTCCACCGGCCCTACGTGTATGTGCAGACCGCACGTGTTGGTGGGCGCGTCGATATCAAAGAGGTGGCCTGTGGCCACCACGAGCCCTCCCGAAGCCTTCGCAAGCTCCTTCCTCCTCGCTGCAAGGTCGCGGACCAGGTCGGCCGCGGTTGAGTGGACCTGCGTGGAAACCTCAATCCCGCTCATCACGCCCTGGTAGAGGTCCTTACCGCGCGCGAAGTTGGAGGCAGAGTGCGTATAGTAGTACAAGGGACGGCTCCAGAGGAGCTTCGCGAGATACCACAGCGACGCGATGGAAGGCAGCGTAGGTTCGGTTATGAAGACCTCCTCCTCGAGCCCAAGCAAGACCCCGGATTGAACGGTCATGGTGTCATTTCACCCTCCCGTACCGTAGCGCTTTCAGGGATCACCAGAGGAACCCCAGGAGACAATCGCGGAACGCCCCACCGCCCAGGCCCCCAGGACAGGGTCAGGGTGCGCGGCTCCTGCTCCGGCTCCGCCTCCGCCTCCGCCTCCGGACCCTGGTCCGAAGCCTGGCTGAGATCGAGGACGCGCCACATGGTCTGGTCGATCATGATCCCTTGGAACCTGCTTTCCACTGCCACGAAGAGCGTCCTGGGGTTTCCGAGGAGCCTGAGAGGTATCTTCATCTCGATCTCCCTACCCCGGCTCGCTGCCTCGACGCCCGAGAGATCGCGCCCACCGCCGGCCGGGCTGACTACCGAGACAGCGCCAGAACGGCCGGGTCTGAAAGCGAGGTCGATGTCGCCTTCCGGCCCCACCCAGCCACGGCGACCCCGACCAACCGGGTGAAGATGCACCCGGTATACGACCTCCTTCGACGCCGCGCGCCTGACGAGGAGGCCGATGTAAAGGTTGGCTTCGTCCCGAGCCACGGCCATCCCGGTGAAATCTCCGGCGCCTCCGAACTGCCTTAGAAGGCAGTCATTGGTGGGCTCAGCGTGCACGTGCATCGCCGTCCCCACCGTGGATCTCCAGTCAGCCAACCGCCCATCGACGGCCGGCCCAGGAGGCGTCACCCACGGGACCCGTTCAGTGGTCGCTTCGGCGAACAACTCTGTGGTGCGGGCGAAACTCAGTAAGTAGCGCGCCATGATGAGCATTTGGCTCCTATACTTCCTGATGGCGTTGGCTTTCGCCAAGACGGCCTCACGCGAAAGACGGTACGACAGCCACCGGACATCCTCGATCCCGAGGCCGCGCGGCGGCCACAGCTCCATATCCGGTCGCAGTCCCTTTGGGTATGGCCATTCACCCCTATGAACGACGTACCACAAGACGCGTGGCTGCCCGGACGGCAGGAGGCCTCGCTCGCGCAGGTCCTCACAGGCATACATGACGAAATTGTAGGTCGCCCAGTGGTCTCCGTGGCCGTCCACGGGGGCTGAGGTGAGGACGGTGGTCGGGTGCGTCTTCATGATGATGTCCTCAAGGGCTTGGACGACGTCTTCGCCGTAGTAAGGCGCGTTCTTGTGGTAGCTGTTGGCGTACGGGCTGGCCGAGGTCCTGGTGTATTTGGATACGTAGGGATTCCGCTGGTCCCAGTGCTCATGCCACATGGCGGCAAGCCCTCTATCCGGATAGCCCAGGAAAAACACGTGCGCCGCCGGAACGCCCAAAACGCCGAGGGCCTCCAGCGACTCCCCTTGTCTGAGGTAGCCGAACTCGACGAGACGCGCCGAGTTCGTGCGCAGGGATAAAAACTCTCGCCGCGCCCCGAGCGTGAACCCGTCGCCGTTGGTCATCAGCGCCACGTACACGGCAGCGCCTCGCCTTGCGGCGTCGAACACGAGCCCTCCTGCACCAAGGGTCTCGTCGTCGCAGTGGGGAGCGACCACAAGTATCCCGTCGTGCGCCGCGGGCGGAGCAAGCAACGGCCGCGGCACGCCCGAGGGCCCGGTCGTGGGGCGTTCCCGCCACAGAGCGTACGAGTACAACAACGAGCAGGCAACGACCGCGAGAGCGGCGCGGGCGAGCATCTTCGTCACAAACCTGACTGTCGCGCCCGCCCCTCTTCTTTCTCCTCTCCTTCTGGCCGGCCCGACCGTCGGCCCCCGGACCCTGCCGCCACCGCGGGTCGTCCCAACTCCCCGCTTCGGTCGAAGGTCAAGCATCTGGACTCGCATAGTACGTATTATAGCACTTCGATTGTAGCGCTCCGATCCTTGTAATCCGGGCCTTGCCCGCGCATCCGCGTGCCGAGTTCGCGCTCACGACAGCCCGCGCCGCACGGCGCTCCGTGAAGGCGCGTCGCTCTTGGCCTCAGTCCGGAACGTAATCCCGCCGGGTGCTCCGCCTTTCAGGCAATTCCTTAGCTCCAGGCAACGAGCCAGGCTCGCTGCGTGCTCCGCTGCGCGTCTCGCGTTGAAGGTCTGACGCTGGAACGCCCGGGGGCAGCAGCGCTTCCGTCAATGCGCGGCCAGTGGCATTCGCGGGCGGTCTTATTCCTAGGAACCGCGAGATGGTGGGCGCGACATCGATTATCTCGACCGGCGCGTCAACAACGGCCCCGTTTCTGACGCCCGCCCCGCTCAACAACATGAACACGTGGCGGGATGTCTCGTCGGCGGAATCATGCTGTCCGGTTATTCCGAAGAAGAATCCTTGAGTCTTGAAATGATGCGGAGGCTCAGGCCATACTACGAGCTGCCCCAGAGCAGGGTGGGCGCCGGCCTTCCTGAGCTCATGGAGGGACATGTACCCCCCGAAATACGGCTTGGCCGACAGAGCCTGTATGATGGCATCGTATTGAGAAAGCGTGATGTCCCGCCTGAAGTAGAACTGAACGGCGAGCCCTGCGCTAACCAGTACCACGTCGGTGTCGTCCGCCGCCCGCTCCCCTGGGGCAAGCAACTCACAAGTGTAGCCGAGCCGGGTCAGCGTGGCCAAAAGGTCCGGCAGGCTAGACTTTCCGGAAACGGGCGACATCCCATGGTCTGCAGTGAGCACGATGGCCGTCCTATCGAAAATCCCGAGATCCATCAACGCATCCACGAGCGACCCCAGATCCCGGTCCATGGCTGCAAGCTGTCTCACCATTTTTGCCTTCCACGCGGCGTAGTTGAAGACCAGGGACAGGCCGTACGCGATCCCCGAATTGTGTCCGGCGGCGTCCAGATCGTCAGCGTAAATGGCAAGGAACCTCGGGATCTCCGGCACGACAACGGGTCCGTCCCGGGTGCTGGCGGCCTCCTTCCGCAGGAGCTTGACAGCTTCAGCCACCCTCGCGCGCCAAGGCCCCCCTGGCTGGAGGTAGAGATGAGACGGGTCTCGGGCGTAGGTCCCGCGACCGTCCAGCGTAAACTGCTGGACCGAGGCGCACGACATTCCCGACGCCTCGACCGCCTCCGCGATCGTCTCCGCAGCGTTGTCCCTACCAGTCTGCTTCACGAGGTTGTCGGCCGGGTCGTAGTAGCGGTACGTGTTCCCGTGCGTGGCGGGCCATGCGCCCGTGACGATGCTGGTCTGCATGGGATTGGTGATGCTCGGAAAGCCGTTGCGGGCAGCCGTGAAGAGGACGCCGCGCGAAGCCAGGAAGTTGAGCACGGGCGTGCCCGGGCCGCCGGGAGCGTTGGCCCACACGTAGTAATCGTACGCGAACCCGTCCCAGTTGATGTATATTACGTAATCCGCAAGGGCGTCACTCGCCCCTTCCGGGCGAGGAGATGGCTCCGGTTCACCCGTCATTTCATCACCAGCTTTGAGGTTGTCTAGTTCACCAATGCCAGCCGCTTCGACGCCATTCGGCCCGGCAACGCCTGCAGCCGCGCTCACCAGCGAGCCCCCAAGGGCCGCCACGGCGCGACCTTCCGTTGACGAGGCTGTCAAGAGGACCGTGATTCCGAGGAGAAACGCGCACGCGGCGCCAGCCAAAAGGAGTGCAGACTGCCATTTCATCCTATCACCGCCGTACCTCGTCTCCGTTGTGTCGCGCCCCACGACCCGACGCTCCCGCTCTTCGCTGCTCCAGCCGCTCCTACCCTTGCCCGCCCGGCGCTCGTGCCGCACCCGCACCACGCGCTCCCGCTTAGTCCCGCACCTCCGGCCGACGTCGATTCCCCGACGCTCGACCTCCACGCGCCACCCGTCAACTCTCGCACATAACAGGGTTTGTGGGGAGGGGGCAGCGCGCATCAAGCGCGGTAGCTCACCCCTCCGCGTTCTGCGACTTCGGGAAGGTCCCGAGCTAACGCTTCGTTCCAATAGAACCTATCGAAAACGAGGCCCGCAAGCCCAAGAGCCACCCCCATGGCGCCGAGCTGCGACGAGACGACGCGAGGCATCTGGCCGGGCGCCAGGAGAGCCCGTTCTTTCGCCATCGCCTCCACGCGCACCGCGAACTCGGGCAGGCCTCCGATGTCGCCGCCAAGCACCACGAGCTCCGGATCGAGCAGGTTGATCAGGCTCACGAGGCCAGTAGCAGTGTATTCCACGAGCGCATCGCCGGCCCCCCCGGCCTTCCACTCCCGAATCGCCGATGAAGCCACCTCCGCAAGGCACCCGACGTTGCCGCACGAGCACCTCTCGCCGCGCATGTCCACGGTCATGTGCCCAAGCTCGCCCGCGTGCATGCGGGCACCCATATACGGTTTTCCGTTCACCACGAGGCCGGCGCCGAACCCGCCCTCGCCCACTGTCACGTAAACGAAGTCGGCCACGTTCCGGGCGTGCCCATAGCATCTCTCGCCCCATGCCGCCGCGCGCACATCCCGCTCTACAAGAACTGGCAGGCCGAACTCGCGCTCGAGTCGCGCGGCGAGCGCAAGGTTGAGCCATCGAAGCCTCGTTGACCTCAAGATCACGCCGGTTCTGCTGTCCACCATCCCCGGCACGCCGACGCCTATCCCGGCGGCCGCCCCGGCGCTCGCCCGCGGAAGCCGCGAGAGGGCCCGCGCGGCCGCTTTGAGGACCTGCTCCACCGTGCTGGCAGGGCTCGAGAGGTCCGCATCCTCTTTCACGATAGAAATGGGGTTTCCCGCGAGGTCGATCACCCCGTATAGGATCCTGGTTACCTGGACGTCTATGATGGCGGCGAGGCTCGCGCTTGCCTTCAAGCTGAGCAGGATGGGCCGTCTCCCCGCGACGCCACTGGCAGCACCTTTGGTCTCGGCCACAAGGCCGGCCCTCACGAGGTCCGACACTATCGCGGAGACCGTGGACGGGCTTAGCTTGGTGAGCTTCGCCACATCGGCCCGGGATAAGGGCGAGTATTTCCTGACTGCGTCTACTACGAGCATGGTGTTGACCTTTTTGGCGAGGGTGGAGTCGGCAGTACGCTTGAAGCTCGTCATGTCGCATTACCTCTCCGATCCAGCGTCGTATAGTTCGGGACCACAAGAAATGGTGCGACCGGGCTCCTGTCCACATCATACGACACCTTCGCTGGTATTTCAACATCATAATGCATCGCAATCCATATCCCACTTATACTGGATTAATTGCCCTGAGTAGGACGAGCTTGACTCAGCTGGTTATTCTTGATATACTTCAATTAGGCACGGCTCGACACGAAAGATATTTGTTCGGGCCTCGTACTAATCCGCTCGCCGCTGCACCTGTCGGCGCGGAAGCTCGGGCGCTGCGCGGCTCCTACGCTCCTGTTCTATGGATCCTCAGCACGCAGGGCACACGCCCGGAGCGCCGAGCGTCCATCGATGACGGCGCGGCGAAAAAGGACAGGCGAGAGGCGAGCCGGGGAATACACGCGAGAGGGGTGTTACGGTGCACGAAGTTGCCATCTGGGGCGCCGGCACCATGGGGCGAGTGCATGCCGGCTGCTACCAGCGCAGTGAGGAAGCCCGCGTGGCGTACGTGATCGATCAAGACCCAACGAAAGCGCAAGAACTCGCCTCCACATGCGGAGCCCGCGCCATACCCGAGCCAGCTGCCGCACTTTCAGATCCCGAGGTTGACGTGGTCGATGTTTGCCTTCCAACTTACCTCCACAGAGAGTCGGTGGAAAAGGCGGCGCGCGCTGGAAAGCACGTCTTGTGCGAAAAGCCGGTGGCCCTTTCGACCGACGACGCGAAAGCGATGATAGAGACGTGCAAGACCTGTGGCGTGAAGTTCGGGGTAGCACACGTCGTGCGTTATTTCCCCGAGTATGAGACCGCACATCAAATGATAACCTCCGGGGAACTCGGGCAAATCGGCACCGTGCGTCTTTCCAGGGTCGGGCCGTTCCCGAGGGGTTGGACGGATTGGTACGCGGACGAAACGCGAAGCGGCGGATTGCTTCTTGACCTCTCCATTCATGATTTCGACTTCCTCAGGTGGTGCTTCGGGCCGGTGGACCATGTGTACGCCCGCAAAGCACGCAACGATAGACCCCTTGAATACGCCCTCATCGTGGTGCGGATGAAAAACGGCGTCATCGCTCACGTCGAAGGAAGCTGGGCTCACCCGGGGCCGTTCTCTTACAAGTTCGAAGTATGCGG
>JBLNCC010000027.1:0-39566 GCA_050260395.1 Betaproteobacteria bacterium | reverse complement strand
GGGGGGCGGCCCCCCGGCCCCCCCCCCCCCCCACGGACGTGGCACGGAGGTGCGTCGTCTTGGCATGGTATGAGCTATTCGAGGACGTGCTCGATGGCGTCCCAGACTACAAGCGGTTTTTCACCGTCAATGAATTGGACGAGCGCGCGATGGAAGTCGCGCGCCGTCATCCCGCAGTCGCGGCTATTGTGGAACTCGGCTCGTCCCGCTCAGGAAGACCTATCCGCGCCCTGAGGATAGGATCTGGCGATAAGGCGGCTCTCATGTTCGGGTGTCCCCACCCCAACGAGCCCATCGGCGCCATGATGCTCGATTACTTCTCGGAGAGGCTGGCGACCGACGCGGAGCTGCGCGAGGCCCTCGATTACACTTGGTACATCGTGAAATGCATAGACCCCGATGGCACCCAACTCAATGAGGGGTGGTTCGCCGGACCGTTCAACATCGAAACCTACGTGCGCAACTTCTATAGGCCTCCCGGATTCCTGCAGGTCGAGTGGACGTTTCCAATAGACTACAAGACGCTCCACTTCTCTCGGCCGCTCCCGGAGACCAAGTGCCTCATGAAAGTCATAGACGGCGAGAAGCCGGCGTTTCTATACTCGCTTCACAACGCGGGTTTCGGAGGAGCGTACTGGTATATCACCCATCCGGTCCCGGAGCTGCACGGCCAGCTTCACGAGATCGCGAGACGCCACGGGATCCCACTCTCTCTCGGAGAACCCGAGGTCCCCTATTGCAAGAAGTTCGGCGAAGCCATCTACGGGCTCTTCGGCGTGAAAGACACGTACGACTACTATGAAAAGCACGTGGATGAGGACCCAGCCTCCCTTATATCAGGCGGCGCGGGAAGCGACGAGTACGCTCACGCGCAGGCGGGCACTTTCGCGCTCGTGTGCGAGTTGCCCTACTACTATGACCCCAGGATCGACGACGCGAGCCCGACCGACCGGACCCGCCGCGACACAGTGCTTGAAAGCCTCGAGGCCAGCGAAAGGGCGTGGGAGTTCATCCGTGAGACGTATGAGAAAATGCGTCCTCTGCTCCAGAACCCCTCGTCGCCCTTCGCAGTGGCCATCGACGACAACCTCAAACGTGTCCCGGGCTCCATCGAGGCCGAACGGAAATGGGCGACGACCGCGGAGGACCTGCTTCGCCCCGCCACCGGCGCCGAGGCTTTCGACAGCCTGGTCGTGCGAAAGTTCTACAACGAGCTCTCCATCGGAATGCTCTGGAGGCTGTGCCGCGAAGAGCTTGCCCAGGCGTCGGACCCTGAGAGGTTGCGGGTGCTCGGAGACGTTGAGCGCGAGCTCGACCGCAAGCTCTCGCTCGAATGCGGCGCCTTGGAGGCTGAGCTAGACTATCGCGTGGTGCCCATCCGCGATCTCGTTCGCGTCCAACTTGCAAGCGGGCTTCTCTTTGCCAGGTATGTCCTGGGCGAGGACGCGGTCTGACCTTTGAATGCCTGGCGGAATGCGGCGGTCAGAGGCTCTTCCAGGTTTGGGGGAGAGGCGGACAGGGCCGCTTGCCCAGCGCTTCTCGCCAGGCGGGGAGGCGGTTCGAAGTGGGAGCTTACATAGTAAGGAGGGTCGCGGGCGCGATCCCGCTCCTCATGCTCATCTCTGCAATAGTGTTCACCCTAATAGCGCTGGCGCCGGGAGATCCGCTCCTCACCATGCGCGTGGAGAACCCGCGGGCCGTATCGCCCGAGGCCATCGACAGGCTCAGGGCCTACTACCATCTGGACGATCCTCTTCCGGTACGGTACCTTTACTGGCTGAAGAGCGTGCTCCAGGGCGACTGGGGTTACTCCAGCACTTACAAGGTGCCGGTGAAGGACCTCGTGATATCGAGGGTGCCCAATACCCTCGTTCTCACGGTGAGCGCGTGGCTGCTCGGGTTGGTCGTCGCTCTTCCCATCGGGATCGTCTCGGCGGCCAGAAAGTATAGCGTGTTCGACTATGCTGCCACTTTCGCGGCGTTTCTCGCGCTCTCGATGCCCCCGGTCTGGTTCGGTTTCCTCACAATCATGTTGTTCGGGGTGAAGCTCAAGTGGCTGCCCATCGGGGGCGTAGCCGACCTTGCCACTGGGACCGTTGGCGCGCTTTTGGCGGACAGGGCGAGACACATCATCCTGCCGATGACAGTGCTCGGCTTGGTACAGGTGGCGTACTGGGTACGGTACGTGCGCACCAGCCTTCTCGAGGTGCTGGGGATGGACTACATCCGCACCGCCAAAGCCAAAGGCCTCGGCGAGCGAAAGGTGCTGCTGAAACACGCCATGAGAAACGCCCTGATCCCGGTGCTCACCATCGCCGCGCTCGACATCCCCTACTTCTTCGGAGGGGCTGTTGTCGTGGAGACCGTTTTTTCATGGCCTGGAATGGGCCGTCTCATGTACCAAGCTGTTATCGGAAGCGACTACAACCTCGCGCTCTGCTGCTTGATGCTCTTGGCGGTGCTGACCATCGCCTCGAACCTCGCAGCGGACGTTCTCTATGCCGTGGTGGACCCACGGGTGAGTTATTCATGAGCTACTGGAGAGGCGTGTGGAAGAGAGTCCAGCATCATAAGCTGGCGGTGGCGGGTTTTGCCGTCTTCGCGACGCTCGTGCTCGCGTCGGCCCTCGTGCCGCTGATAAGCCCGCATGACATCGAGGACATGGATCTTGAGAACCTCTTCGCCCCGCCGTCGAGGAGCCACCCCTTCGGCACGGACGAGCTCGGGCACGATGTGTTCGTTCGAATCATGTACGGCGGTCGCATCTCTCTGTTCGTCGGAGTGGCGGCAGCCACGTCAGCCGCCCTTCTTGGCACGGCCGTGGGCCTCGTGTCCGGGTTCGCCGGCGGGTGGGTGGATAGTGTCCTCATGAGATTCACCGACATGATGCTCTCGGTGCCCACCATTCCAGTGCTTCTCATAGGCGCCATGTTCCTGGGAAGCGGGCTCGCGAACATCATCATTATCCTTGCCGTGTTCGGCTGGATGCCTACAGCGCGTCTTGTGAGGGGAGTCACCCTCTCCCTCCGGGAGCAACCGTTCGTCGAGGCAGCCCGGGCCGCTGGCGCGAGCCCCCTTAGAATACTCGCGCGTCACATGTTGCCGAACTTAGTACCAATCGTGATAGTCGCGGCCACGCTAGGCGTCAGCTCGGCCATCCTCGCCGAATCGGCCCTGAGCTACCTCGGGCTCGGAATACAGCCTCCGACCCCGTCCTGGGGCAACATGCTCCAACGGGCCATGGACTACATACTGGGCGCTGCCGGCGAGTGGGGCCAGCCGTGGTGGCTTACAGTGTTCCCCGGATTGTTCATACTGCTCGCGGTCCTGAGCGTGAACTTCATGGGCGACGGGCTTCGCGACGCGATCGATCCCAGGCTGGTCCTGGGCTCATCACACTCCGCGCCAACGGGACCTGCCGGCGACGGGCGCGACGCCAGCGGTGGTTGACAAAGGAGGCGCCCCGGCCTGCCATACGCGGGTGGCACCAAGGCCGGGGCGTCTTTCCACAAAGCGGTTCCCTGTCCCTGAGCCTGCCTCGAATCTACTTTCCGCTCCCGCCGCGGCCGGCGGTGCCGCCCGCCTCACCCTTGCCCGAGCCGCTTGTAGAGCCACCTGAGGAACCCTTGCCCTTCGCCGTATCTTCCGGCTTGCCTTGTTGCTTTTCCGCATTCCCCTGCAGCTTCGCGCGGGCCCTTATTTGCTCTTTGAGTGCGTTCTTGAACTCAACCTGGTTCCGTATAGCCACGCCCTTTTCAACCACGCCATCCTTGCCCACTCCCACGGCCTCGGCGATGGCAAGCCAGCTGTGCTGCTCCACGCGAAGCTGGAGAACCAGCCCTATCCTCGACGCATCCCCCGCGCTGGCGGTGATGCTCACTGCGCAAAGGACGTCCTGCACATCAAGGCCAGCCGCAGCCAGGGCCTGAACGTCGTCGTCCTGCAAGCCGAAGCGGTCCTGCACCATGTCCATGGCCGCCGCGTCGTCCAGTTGCTTCCTGCCGTTCTGCGCCTTTACTTTGGCACCGCCCTTGCCGATGATCCCTCGAACGTACTGGCCGAACGCTGTGTTCGGAACGCCGAGTTGCTTGGCGATCTCGCCCCACCCTGCGCCTTCCGTCGCAAGAGCGAGCACCTCGTCCAAGCTCGTCCCGGAATTCACTGCGATGCTGCACGCGATGACTATCTCGCCCCAGCCGTAATCCGCATCCCTGAGCGCTTGGACCACATCAGGCGTAAGAGCGAGCTCAGGGAACCCATCGATGATGTTCGCGATGAATGCGCTGGAAGCAACGGTTTCATCGTTCGGAGTCGCAATGCTCGCCGCGTACGCCGTCCCAGCCAACATGAAAGCCGCCAGCACAAGCACAACGGTCATCTTCAAAGTCGCCAGCTTCAACGTAATCCCCCCACCGATTGTTGTACGTCCTCCTCTGGTTTAGAGGTTAAACGCCGGGACGGCCCGGCGATGTGATCCCCATCACAACTTCGAAAAGATATCGGTCGCGGTCAAGCGAGCGTTTCGATCTCCTTCAGCACATCGTGCGCTAGCCGGGACTGCTCCTCGGCTGACTTGGCCTGGGCCGCGATCCCGTTGACCAGAGCCTCGCTCGCCCCTATAGCTTCCCGCGCGCTCTCGACGAGGTTCTGCATGTCGCCGGCAAGCTCCCCAGCCTGGCGCGCTACCTGTCGCGCGGATTCAAGGATCTCCGCCATGGAATCCTCAACTAACCTGGCCTCGGTCGCGCCCTTGCCTGCGGCGTCCTCGACATCCGCCATCAGGCTCAGGATCTCGTCGAATGAGGACTGAACCGCCCGAAAAACCTCTTCAACGCGAGAAGACTGCCGCGAAAGCCCCCTCACGCGCTCGACCGAGGCGCCCAGCGACTTTACCACATCGAGCGTGGAAGCCTTTATGCCGTCCATCAACTTCTTTACCTCTTCCACCGCGCTTGCGCTCATCTCGGCGAGCCCGCCTATCTCCCGGGCGACCCTGCCGAAATCGCGGCCTTGATCTCCGGACCGCGCCGACGCTATACGCGCATCCAAAGCTATGAGCCCCACCTGGTCCGCGATGTTCGTGATCCCCTGCAAGACCGCGTCGATCCGGTCCATCTGCTCCTGCAGGGCATCCACGTGACAGCTCGCCTCGGTCGTGGTTTTCACGTTACAGTCCACCATGAAGATGGTCTCGCGTATCACCGCGTTCGCCAGCGCCACCCTCCGGCCCAACGAAGATACCATGGACTTCGTTCTCTCCGCGGCCCTCGCCGTGACCTGCGTGCGGTCTGCGAGCATCCGGGCGGCATCCGCTCCCACCTCCATGCGCGCGGCTATCGTCTGTGACGCGTCGCTGCAGACCTTGCTCGTTTCCACCACGCCGCGGAACGCCCGGAGCACGGCCTCGAGCGCGGACTGGGTCGCGTCCGCCGACGTCCTCATGCCGGCCGAAAGGCGCGCCGACCGCTCACTCTCCTCGTGCGTAGCTTCGGCGGCTTTGCGGATGCCGCGCGAAACGTCCGCGAGGGTCCTCGTGATGACCCCCGAAACGAGCAGGCCGAATACGAAAGCAAAGGCGAAGGCGAGCGCCACCCCCAGCTTGAGAAAGGTCGACAGCCGCTCGGTGCGCGCCATACGGGGGCCTATCTGCTCCCATATGCGGAGCTGCATGTACTCGGAACGGCTGATGAGCCACTCGCCCTTGCCTGAGAGCGCGCGGAGAAGCATGTATATCTTCTCGGGATCCTTCTCACCCTGCATGCTCACGAGGACGGTGGTGTATTCCGCCGCCGCATCCGCGATATCGGTTAACATCGGGAGGATGGCGCGAACGTTGCGGCTGGGATGGCGTCGGAGAAGCTCCTCAAGGCTTCCGAGGAGCATCTTCACCTCATTGAGCTGGTCCTCCGGCCGCGCGACCTCGCCTCCACCTGCGATAGTGAGGTACACGTTCCCCGTAGTCTGGTATATCTTTTTGGAGATCTCCCCGCTAAGCTGTATGGCCGGGACGTCGCACGTGTTCATTTGATGAAGGGCCGCCGTAAGATGGGAAATGGCGTAGAACGTGAGAACGCTGAGGACAAACGTGGTCCAGACCGTCGCGGCAAAGCCGAGACGCACTCGCTCGGTCACACGCATGCGTGGTTTTCGTCGGCCGGCGTTACCAGCCCGGTGCCATGCGTAACCCAGCTTCCCCCACCTCCAGCCCGGCATGGAGCCCAACGAGCACCGGGACACGGAACGCAACGAGAGGTGCCGCGCTGCTCAGGGCAGGTTCCGTATCCTTTCCTCCGCCAGGCCCAGCGCCTGTTCCGGCGAAAGGCTCCCCTCAAGCGCCGCATGGAGGAACCTCTGCATGATGGCGGAGATCTCGGCGTATCGGACCAGCTTCGGGCGGTGATGCAGCCACCGCATTTGCTCCAGCTTGATGCCGAGCAACGGATCCCGGGTGCGCGCATCCGGGCTCGTCTGAAGAGAGGTCCAAACCGGCACTTCTTCCGGGAACTTCATCTGCACGGCCGGACTCGTCATGAACTCCACGTACCTCCATGCCTCCTCCTTGCGAGAGGAGTTGGCGGTCACCGCAAGCCCTTGGAACCCGCTGACCGACGACGAGACGCGGCGCGACACGTCGCGCACCGCGCTGGCCACGGGAAGCAGCGCCATCTTGGCATGCCCCGCGATGGCGGACACGTCCGGGTCGTTCATGAGACCACAGAGGAACGTCCAGTTCGGCACGAAGGCCGCCTTGCCCGCGATGAAGACGTCCTTGGCCACAAGCTCGTCCGCGGTGAGAGCCAACGGGTTCACGAGGCCCTCCCGCACCCACCGGACCATCGTCTCCAGAGCGACCAGCCCCGGTCCCCCGTTAAACGTGGGCTCACCCCGCTGGTCAAAGACGTCCCCGCCGTAAGCCCCAACCAGCCATACGTACTCGCAGACAAGGCCTTCCTTCTGATTCCACGACGCGATCATCGGATACGCGACTATCCCCTTGCGCTTCAACTCTCGCATCTGGGTCTCCATCTCTTCCAGGGTCGCGGGCGGCGAGTCAAAACCCGCGCGCCTCAGCATGTCCGCGTTGTAAAAGAGGAAGTGGAGGTTCGCCAGGAAGGGCATGGCCCAGATCCGGCCGCGGTGCTCGAAGGCGTCCAGGATCGCGCGAGGGATGTCCTGCCTCGCCTTTGAGGCGAGGCTGCGGTCGAGCGGCACCACGTACCCTTTCTCCGCAAACTCCGCGACCCAGATGAGGTCCATCAACACCACATCGTACGTGGCCACTGGTGACGAGGCAGACATGACGATCTTTTGGTACTCTTCATCGTAGCGGACGAAATTCACCGTGACGTCGATGCCGGTTTCCTTCGTGAACTCCCGCGTCATCTCCGCGAACTGCTCAGGCTGGTAGCCCGCTTGGGCCATGTAGATCACGTTCAACCTCGGTTGAGCGCCAGCCGCGGCACGCAGGGGCAATGCACCGGCAAACGCCATAACGACGATGGCGGCGACTACAACACGTGTGGCGCATCCCCGGCTCCCCCAGAAAGCTCTGCGACCCCCGAAAGCGCGTGCTCCTTGGGCCACCGCCAACCCCTCCCAAGAGCAGGAAGCGTTTGCGTGTTCTCCACTCTCACCCGGAAGCGACCTCACGCGTATGCCCGAACGCTTGGAGACTCGAACACTTTCGTCAGAACCAGGCTCGCCGCGCCGATGACACAGGCGTCGTGGCCGAGCGCGGAGAGAACCACATCCAAGTCCTTGCCCAGAACAGGCCACGCCCGCCGTCGCGCGGTCTCCTTGGCGCTCGTGAAGAACAGGTTGCTTCGGAGGGCGAGCTGCCCGCCGAGGACGATGAGCTCGGGGTTGAAGCAGTTGATGAGGTTGGCAAGGCCGATCCCGACGTACCGACCGCTCTCCTCCACTATCGCTTGGGCGTGCGCATCGCCCATCGCCGCCGCCTCCAACACCGTATCCATGGTGATAGCCTCGATATCCCCGCCCGCGAGGTCCTCACACACCGTCTCGACGCCACGTTTGATATCACTTATCATTCTTCGCGCGATGGCCGTACCCGACGCCATGACGTCGAGACATCCGAAATTGCCGCACCTGCACTGGGGGCCGTCGATGTCCACGGTCATGTGGCCGATCTCGCCCGCGCCGTCGTTGCGGCCGCGGTAGAGCCTGTCGTCGATGACTATGCCGCCGCCGAAGCCGTAATCAGCCATGACGTATAGAAAGCTCGAGTAGCCCCTTGCGGCGCCGAACCACTTCTCTCCCCAGGCGGCCGCGTTCGCATCGTTGTCCACGAGCACCTCGTGACTGAGCTCATCCTCCAGCGCCGCCTTCAGGGCAAACCCGCCCCATCCGGGCATGTGCGGAGACGCCTGAATGACCCCGGTGGACGTGTCAACAGGCCCCGGGTAGACAACGCCGATGCCGAGCACCTTCTCCGCGGGCACCCGGCCTGAGTCGATGATCTCGCGTATGGCGGACACGATGACCGGGAGGCTTTTGCGCGGGCCTTCCTGCCACGAGAGGGTCCGCTCGGCCCTTGCAAGCACGCGGGCGTCAAGGTCCGTGAGGCATATCCGCACCCGGCCCACCTCTATGGAGGCCCCGCATGCCGCGTACACCCCCCGGTTGAGCTCGAGCATGACCGGCTGCCTGCCGCCGGTGGAATCCCCGAGCCCCACCTCGCGCACGAATCCCTCGGCGATGAGCTGGTTCACGATGGACGACACCGTCGCAGGGTAGAGCTGACTCATCCTGGCGGCGTCGGCCCGCGAGATGGGGCCGTGCTGTCTCACGATGTTCAAGATGATGTTGCGATTGATGGTTTTGACAAGCTTCTGGTTGCCCTTCGGGACCGTGCCGGCCCGGAGACGAGAGATCCCTGCCAACGCGTTTGCGCCCCTTTCGTCACGGGCGAAGGGTTGCCTGGCGTACCCTCGCTCGCCCGAGGCCCAACGGTTATGATACATTCTTCGTACATGATGAAAAGTCCTTCAGAGAGTCATCGCAGGATCCGATGCGGCAGGCTCCCCTGCAATGGTCACCCTTTCACACTCCCCGATGTCAGCCCTTGCACGATGAATCTCTGGAACAAGAGGGCCAAGAGCACCGGAGGGATCGCGGCCATGACGCCAGCCGCGGATATCTGGTCGTAAGCGGTTATGTACTGGCTCCCAAGCTCGGCAATGAAGAGAGGAAGCGTGATGGCGTTGTTCGACCGCGTGAAGATCAAGGCTAGGAGGAATTCGTCCCAGGCCAAGAGAAAAGAGAGTATCCCGGTGGCCACAAGCCCCGGCGCGCACAGGGGCAGCGCGACATAGCGGAGCGCTTGGAGTCTCGTGCAGCCGTCGATGCGTGCGGCCTCTTCGAGCTCCGTCGGGATCGTAAGGAAAAACCCCCTCATGATCCAGATAACGAACCCCAGGATGAACGTGGTGTACAGGATGACAAGACACAGCTTCGTATCGAAGAGATGGAAGGACGAGCCTATGTTCATGAACCCATAGTCGATGTACGACACGAGGACGAAAAACGGTATGACTAGGGCGATGGTCGGCAACATCCGTATGGACATGAGGGACAGCACAAGCGTCTTCTTCCCTTTGACTGGCAGACGCGACAAGGCGTACGCCGCAAGGGTGCCTGTAACGAGGCATATCGCGGTCACGGAGGCCGCCACGATCATGCTGTTCCGGATTGCGTAAACGAACCTCTCGCCGACCTCGCTCGAAAGGTCGAACATGACCTTGAAGTTCGCGAAGGTCGGGTGGCGAGGAAACCAATGCGTCGCCCGGTCGGAAATGAGCTCGTTGTACGGGGTGATGCTCGAAATGGCAAGCCACGCGACCGGAGCGAGGGTCCACACGACTATGGCGACGACCGCGACGTAAAGCATGATTCGCCGCGCCCACAGCAGCGTCTTCCTTCTTCGTCCAGGAGCGCTCACGTCGATCCCCCCAGGTTTTGCCTACTTGTCCGGACCTCCACAGCGGCGATGTCAATGTTTGGCACAACCGTCCTCGACTGCGTCAGTATCCCTCCTCCGTGTAAAAGAGCCGGATGTATATGAGCGCGAGCCCCAGTATGAACAAGGCCACGAGGAACGACAGCGCCGCACCGCTCCCGAAGTGCAGGAACTTCATGCCGACTTCGTATGTGAGCACACCCAGCACCCTGATGGAATACTGCATGATTATGTAAATGATGTCGAACACGCGGAAGAGCTCCATCGTGCGCAGGACTAGCACGACGAGGAGCACAGGCTTGAGCAGCGGCAGCGTTATGTGAGTTAGCTTTCGCCAGAAGCCCGCGCCGTCCACTGTAGCTGCTTCATAAAGGCTTTCGGGGATCGTCTGCAGCCCCGCCAGCACGAGCAGGACCACGAGCGGCGTCACCTTCCAGGTGTCCGCGACAATGATCATGTTGAGCGCCCGCGTGACCCCCATCCATTTCAGGAAGGGACCCAGCACGGGGACGGTTTCGAACGGCACGTCGAACCCCAACCAAACCTGGTCATATGTGGGTGGAAACACGTGGAGGACCTTCATGAGCCCGTTCAATGCCCCGAACTTGGAGCCCGCGAATATCCATTCCCACATCCGGGCGTTCACCACGGTGGGCAATGCCCACGGAAGGAGAATGATGGCCCGCACAAAGGATCTGCCCGCGAATTTCGCGTTGAGCACCAACGCCATGGCGATCCCGAGCACGAGCTCGACAAGGAGGGACACCAAGGTGAAATATACCGTCACCCGCACCGCCGGCCAGAAAAGGTCGGACTGGGCGAAGTAGTACACGTAGTTGGCAAGCCCAACGAATTTCGTGTTTATGCCGCCAACCGTCGGCTCTGCCTCCTGGAAGCTGAGGTAGAACGCGAAAAGCAGAGGGCCTATGACCACCGCGAGTATGAGGACGACACTTGGGCTGAGAAGCCACCATGCGAGCCTTCGCCCTTCTGAATCGCGCCTTCGTGAGATCATTCCTTAGTTACCCCCGCGGAGCCCCTTTGGATTTGGCCTAACCTGGAAGGCTTGCGGGCCCCATTCGCCTTCTTCCCTTCGCCAGCTTGGCCAGAGTTCGCGCGCGCCGCCCGCATTGGGGGCGGCACGCGAGCCGCGTGCTGCCCCCAATGCCTTAGTCCTCGCGTGCAGAGCGGCCCGGGGCGTCCCAACGCCCCGCCCGCGCCCTGCTGCCGCGCCCGCGCGTTACTTCCTGGCCAGCACCGCCTTGATCTCCTCCGCGGCCTTGTCCAGCGCGGCCTTGGGTTCCATCTTCATCTGGAGCGCCTCGTGAATGTACCTCTGCAGGATGGACGACACCTCGGGGTACGGAGGCACCTTCGGCCTGTGGTGAACCGCAGCGATCTCTTCGCTCTTGATGGCCATCGTCTTGTCCATCATGTTCGCGTAAGCGCTCTTCTGCACCGACGTCCACACAGGCATCTCCTGCAAGTAAGACCGCTGCACGAGTGGGCTCGTTATGAACCTCACATACTTCCAGGCGAGGTCCTTCTTACGGGAGTTTGCCATTATCGCAGCGCCTTGGAATCCACTTACAGATGCCGTCTTGGTCTTGTCGGCCACCGCCTTGGCCACGGGGATCAGCCCCATTTGACCAGCGCCGACCACTTTGGAGACCGCCGGGTCGTTCATGAGGGCATACTGGAACGTCCAGTTCGTGGTGAAGGCAGCGTTGCCGGAGATGAAGTCGTCTTTCGCAGCGGTCTCGTCGTTGGTCAGGCATTTCGGGTTGGCGAGGCCCTCCTTTAGAAGGCTCACCATGAACTCGAGCGCCTTGACGCCCGGGCCCTCGTTGAAGATGGGGTTACCGTTGGCATCGAACGTATCACCGCCGAAAGCCCCGGTGAGCCACACGTACTCGCAGACGAGACCCTCTTTCTGGTTCCACGAGTCGGTCCACGGGTACTTGACGATGTTCTTGGCCTTCATGGCCCTCATCTGTTCGACCATTTCCTCGAGGGTCTTTGGCGGGCCGCTGAACCCCGCCTTCTTAATCATGTCAGCGTTATAGAAGAACAACTGGAAATTCGCCAGGAAGGGCATCGCCCACGTCTTCCCGTCGAACACGAAGGCGTCCATGATGGCTGGGGCTATGTCCTTCCGCATGTCCGGAGTGATCCTATCATCGAGAGGTATCACCATCTTCTTTGAAGCGAACTCAGCGGTCCAGATGAGGTCGAGGAGTATGACGTCGTATGTTGCGACGGGTGCCACAGCGGAGGCCACGATCTTCTCATGCTGCTCGTCGTACTTGACGAAGGTGATGTTCACCTTGGTGTCCGTCAGGAACTCGAAGAGGTCTGCCATGTCGCGGATATCATCGGGCTGATACCCAGCCTGAGCCATGTAGATGACGTTGAGCGTCTCGGCCGCCGACGCCCCGAGGCCGCAGGTGGCAACGAGCGCAACCACGCATAGCGCCAGTAGGATGGTCTTTCGCACCTTGGAAACCTCCTTCCGAATTCGCATGGGGACTCTCGCCTGAAGGGACTCGTCCATCACACCTCGTCACATCCACTCTTGCCTCCGAAGCCCTTCGAGCCCTCGGGCGGGTTCAGCCGTCCATCCCCCGCCTGGAGAAGCTCCGCGCCCGCCAAGCGCCGAGCCAGCGTCCCTCACCCCCCACGCCTTTCCGCTTCATAGCGCACGCCCGCCGTCTGCTGGGTACCCGCGCTCCGCCGCGTCCGCCTCCCACAGCCTCCCCGCGCCGGCCCCAGGCCAGCCGACTAGCCAGCGCACATGTCCAGCTGCCACCCTGTGGTGCGGTCTTACTTCTTTGTCTGGCTGAACAAACTTCCCGCACCGATCCCTCTTCGCTTCCCGTCGCCCCATCCCCCACCCGGGATCAAAGCCGAGCAGCACCTCACTTCGCGCTCGCGCGCTTCCACCTTCAAACAAGACGCTGCTTACCGACGCGCTCGCGCCGCCGGCGCCGCCATGCCGGAATGCCGAGCAGGCTCTCTCATCAGCGCGAATACGACCCACAATGACGACCCGGAATAGGAGCGACGGGCGCCCTGGCGGGCAAACGCGCCGGGCGGCGCGCGATTTCCGGACGGGCGGACGCATACATGGACGCGACCAGGCTGAGACGCACCCAACCCCGGACTTGCCGCCTCCGGTCTGGTCCGGCTTACCGGTTTGACCTATCTTTAGACTCTGGTTAAACTAACCTGGGGATCCATTCGACGCCTATCCGGAATCTCCTTCCGCAGACGAAGAAACGGCCCCACATTTTCGCGGGGCCGTCTGGGGAAAGGCTATCGCAGTATCGTTCCGCCAGCGCCGTCACGCGCTCGGAGCGCGCCCGGCGCCTGGCGCGGGGACGGAGGCGGAAGGCTCGAGCGCAAACTCGATGAGCATGTCGACGAGGTCCGGGAACTCGATGCCCGCAGCCCTGGCGGCGTCCGGAAGAAGGCTCGTCTCGGTCATGCCGGGGATCGTGTTCACCTCAAGGATATACGGCACGCCGCCCGGTCCGACGATGAAGTCAGCCCGGGACATGCCGCGGCACCCGAGGGCCTTGTGGGCCGTAACAGCGGCGTGTTGCGCGGCTTTGTACGTGTTCTCGGGCACGCGGGCCGGGATGATGTGCTCGCTCATCCCTTTGGTGTACTTGGCTTTGTAGTCATAGAGCCCTGTGGAAGACACTATCTCGATCACAGGAAGCGCGCGCGGCTCGAGGTTCCCGATGACGCCCACGGTGATCTCGGTTCCGGCCACATACTCCTCCACGAGAGCTTCATTGTCGTAACAGAAGGCATGCTTCAGAGCGTCCGCAAGCCTGCTGGGTTCCTTCACGAGCGTTAGCCCAATGGTAGAGCCCTCCCTGTTGGGCTTCACGATGGCCGGAAACCCCAGCGTCTCCTCGACGCGGCGCGTGACTTCGCCGCGATCGATCGAGTCGAGATCTTGCGTTGTCACGGTGATGGCCCGGGGACACGTGAGTCCTTCGAGGCGGAAGATCTTCTTTGACATGACCTTGTCCATGGCGAGCGCGCTCGCGAGGACACCTGATCCCACGTAGGGAATGCCTAATACCTCGAGAAGCCCCTGCAGGCAACCGTCCTCGCCGTACCTGCCGTGCAGTGCGATGAAGACCACGTCTGGCCTCTCCCTGAGGAGAGCAGGCACCAGCGAGTCATCCAGGTCAAGGGAGATCACGTCGTGGCCTTTCGCCTTTAGCGCGATCCCCACCTGCTGCCCGGTGCGCAACGATATCTCTCTCTCTGCCGATTTCCCGCCAAGTATCAGAGCGACTCTCTTCTTCATGGCTGTGACGTGGGCCGTGACAGGGCGCGCCCTCTCCTTTCCATAAGCTGTTCCGCGCCGCCATGCGCCCCCGTACGACTCAGAGGCGGCGCCTACAGCCCGTATATCAGCGGCGCCATGACCCGCACCGCTATGAACGACAACAACGACACATACACGACCGCGGTCGCCGCCACAACGCCGACCGCGATGGAGATGACCTCCCGCGGCAGTGCCTGGGATCTCTTAGCGTAGATCACCCATGCCATTTCAAGAATGATCACGAGGGACAGGACGGCCGCGCATCTCAGCATCCACGTAAGACCCACGGTCATACCCCCGGTCGGGAAGCGAGTCTTCTATATACTATGCCGCCCGCCGGGAAAATGCGAAAGGCTCCCACCGATGCCCCACGTCTTCAGTTCGTCGATGAGCTCGTACTTCGTAAGGTCCAGATGGATCGGGGTGATGGAAACAAGGTTGTTTCGGATCGCGACCGCATCGGTGTCCTCATCTTCGTCGCAATCTACGGCGTCCCCCGCCATCCAGTAATACGTGCGTCCTCTTGGATCCACCCTTCGGTCGAACACGTCCCTCCACTTCCGTGTCCCGAGCCTCGTGATGGCGACACCGGCAATGTTCTCCTGGTCGACCGAAGGGACGTTGATGTTCAGGAGCGTGTCGGGCGGGAGGCCTTTTTCGAGCACTTTCGAAACCATCCTCGCACCGAACTTCGCGGCGTACTCGTATTGGCAGTTCTCGAAGGCCGCCACGGAAAGCGCCATTGAGGGAAGCCCACAGATGGCGCCCTCCACCGCGGCCGAGACCGTGCCGGAATATAGCACATCCGTGCCTAGGTTAGGACCGCGGTTGATCCCCGACACGACCACGTCCGGCCGCCTCTCGAGCAACGCCTGCACCGCCAGCTTGACGCAATCCGATGGCGTTCCATCCACCGCCCAGGCCTCGGCAGCCAACCCCGGGACGGCAACTTTCTCGACGCGCAGCGGACGGAGCACGGTGATCGCGTGTCCAGTGGCGCTTCTCTCCCTGTCCGGAGCGACTATCACAACCTCCCCGAGCGTGGAGAGCTCAGAGGCGAGGATGCGAATGCCGTCCGCGAGGATTCCATCGTCGTTAGTCACCAGTATTCTCACTGCCGCGCCATCACTCCTCATATCCGACCCGGTACACCCCCTCCACCCCTGCTATCTCATCGAGGAGCTTGTCCTTGTGCACCGAGAACGGCACCTCGAGCGCGAGGTGAAGAGATGCCTCATGCCCAGCTTCCAACGTCTCCATTTCCACATCCTTGATGCTCACGCCGTACTTCCCGAGCACTGTGGCGATGGCCCCGAGCTGCCCCGGCCTGTCTTGCATTTGCACGAAGAGAGTGTCCCGCTTCGTGTAGATGAACCTGCGCTCGAAACGATCCAGGGCGATGAGCACGACCACGACTATGCCCGTGGTCATCGCGCCCGCAAGATAGAAGCCCGTTCCCACGGCAAGCCCGATGCCGGCCACTACCCAGAGACTGGCCGCGGTGGTCAGCCCTTTGATGTTCGCACCCTCTCTGAGGATGGTTCCCGCACCTAGGAATCCTATACCGCTCACCACTTGAGCCGCGATGCGCCCGGGATCGTATTGAATCACTCGTGTGAAACCGACGAACGCGTATTGGGAGATCATCATTATGAGCGCGGACCCGACGCATACGAGGATGTGTGTCCTAAACCCCGCGGGGCGCTTATGACTCTCCCGTTCCAGGCCAATGAGGCCGCCGAACACTACCGCAAGAACAAGGCGCAGCACCATTTCGGCCTGGGAAATCACACCGCCACCTCCTTGCGCAGCCCGTCCCTGACTTCAAAGAACGTCCCCGCCGACACGCTGGGCGAGTCCTGTCGCGGCACGCGGCCGCCCGCATGCCGGTTGCATTGAATTATAGCACACGCTCCCATCGCCGGAAAGAGAGGAGAAAAACAAGAAACGGCAGTGTGCTCCGGCGTTCAAGACCGCCGGCCGAACTTACACGCCGCCGCGATCGCCCGTCAACTCGCGCTCGGGTCTCCGCTCAACCGCTCGCCCTTTGGGAACCCTGCTCGCGCCCGTTCAGCACGCGCATCGCCACCGTGTGCACCACGCCTCTCAAGTGCTCGAGCGCCTCCAGTACTGGCCCCACGGCATCCTCCCCGCAGAGCTCCTTCAGCGCCTGGAGTGCGTAGAACCGGAGATCCTCGTTCTCCACGCACACCCGCACCAAGGGCTCCACCGCCCTCCTGTCGCCCAGGGACCGCAAAGCCTGAATGGCGCCGTACCGGACATCCGTGGACTCATCCGCCAGAGCGGCGATGAGGTGCTCGAGAGCCCTGAGATCCCCCGCCTTGCGCAACGCCTCGACAGCCTCGTACCTGACCTGGGGATCGGCATCACCGAGCAAGGCCGCCAGGCGAGGAACCGCTTTCTTGTATTTGAGTTCGCCGAGGAGCTTCGCCGCCCTTCGACGCACGTTTCTATCGGGATTCTCGAGAGCGGCCATCACGGTTCGCGCCACGTCGTTCTTGGGGAACTTCATTATCGCATGGGTGATGCTGTACGCAACATACGGGTTCTCTTCGCGCAGGGCCTTCACGAGCGGCACCAGCGCCCTCAATTCCGCGATTGACCCCAGAGCCTCCGCAGCCCAGCTCCGGACGGAATCGTCCGGGTCCTCCAGGGCGTATATGAGAACGTCGACCGCGCGCGGCTCGGGCAGTTTGCTCAAGCCGTAGGCGGCACGCCTGCGGGCAAACACGTCGCCCTCTCGAAGCGCTGTGATGAGGACATCGACGATCTGACGCCGGACAGCCGCAACCTCGGCCCTGGTCTGTTCGCGCCCCTCGCCGTCGAGCTTGTCCAGATCTTCTTCGAGGCGAGTCAGCTGGTGGATGAGGACGTCGATCCTATCGGTTTTCTCGGACATCCGGATCACCCCCGCACCCCGCCGGAGGATCCGACCAGGCCCCTCCGTCACGTCCGCAGGGCTAGCCTCAGAGCGAAATCCGAGTTTCGCTCGCGCAGGCGGTGAGTAACCCACCTCAAGCCTTTACCGCTTTCCAGCGGGTGAGCTCGGCTGGGGGCCACCGGTATCGGCCCCCGGGCACAGCGCGCCTTCGCCGCGTTTAGCAGTGACTCCGCATAGCCACGCCGCGTTCCCCACGCCCTGGCGCCCCACCTCCGCCGCACGGGCGCCGAAACCCCGGCGGCCCTCGCCCCACCTGTGAAATCGGCGAAAGCTTGCGGCGCCGTGCCTGCCGGGCAGTGGGCAAACGTCAAGCCGCAGCACGAGGATGCTTCACCGCCGCATGGCAACGGAAGCGGGCGCAATCGGGAGGCGCCTTACTGCTTCGACGCCCCCACGGCGATTCCTCCCGGGCCGGCGAAACTTAGATCATGGAGCCTTCATGCCGCAATGTGGACACGTCTCGGCATCCAAGGGCATGGTATCGTGGCACCTCAAACATTCTTTCTTCACGGGTTTCCCGCAATGAGGACAGAAAGCCAGGTTGTGAATGTACCTCCGCTTGCAATGTGGACACACGAGAAGGGTTCCACGCGGCCTCAAGAGCAGATACGCGCAGAATACAATCAAAACGCCGATATACCCCACCATCAGCGCGCTCACCACAATCCCCGCGGCCCAAAGCAAAGGATTGGCATCCCGCCCGCGCGCGTCCCGGAAAGCCCACCACGCCATGACTCCACCCACTGCAAGGGTGGCGAGGACGACGGTCCAGTTCACACCAGGTTTCATGTCTCCTCACGCCAGCCCGCCGCGACTCGCTCAACGCCGCAAGGGCCAGCCTCCCCTCCCCCCGGTACTAGATGCACGGATCCCTCGAGAAAAACGATAAGGTCTCAGCCTGGGGGTCGCGCGTCATGAGGTCGGTCACCGCCTGCATGGGGTCCAACCCCGAGAACAAGATCTCGTGCAGCTTCTCCGCCACCGGCATGTCCACTCCCATGCGGCGGGCGAGCATCACCGCAGCCCTCGTCGTCGGAACGCCCTCGACCACCATCTTCGTCGAAGCCAGCACCTCATCGGCCTTCCGGCCGCGACCTATCTCGATCCCCGCGCGCCGGTTGCGCGAATGCATGCTCATGCACGTAACAACGAGATCGCCCATTCCGGAAAGCCCAGCAAACGTCAGAGGGTTCGCCCCGAGCACTATCCCGAGCCGCGCGATCTCCGCGAGGCCTCGTGTCATCAAAGCGGCTCTCGTGTTGTCGCCGAACCCGAGCCCTTCCGCGATCCCCGTCGCGAGCGCGACCACGTTCTTCAGCGCGCCCCCCAGTTCCACCCCGATGACATCGTGGCTCGTGTACACCCGCATGGTCGGGCACATGAGAGCCTCCTGCGCCAGCCTCGCCACCCTGCCGTCGTACGATGCGGCCACGATGGCGGTCGGCACCTCCCGCGCCACCTCTTCGGCGTGGCTAGGGCCGGAGATCACCCCGATGTTGTCGTGGAGTTCTGGCGGGAGCTCCTCCGCGATCACCTGAGACAAGCGGAGCAACGACCGCTCTTCGATTCCCTTTCCTGCGTGTATGACAGCGTGCTCTCGCCTGAGATGAGGCCTGGCGGCCCGAACCACCCCTCGCATGTGCTGGGAAGGGACGGGCATGAAAAGCAGCGTGTTGCGCTCGACCACTTCGCCCAGGTTGGTCGTGGCGCGGACGCCCTCCGGGATCTTGACCCCCGGCAGGAACGTCTCGTTGGTACGGGAATTCGAGATCTCCCGCGCCACTTCCTCTTCATGCGCCCAAAGATCGACTTCGAATCCGTTGCGCGTGAGGAGCATCGAGAGGGCGGTGCCCCATCCTCCCGCGCCGATCACGCCTGCGTGCCTCGCCAAAGCCACGCTCAGCCCTCCTCCATGTAGCCAGTTCCCCGCCTCCCGCGCCTCTCCAACCCGGCCGCTTAGTCCGCGGGCTCTCCAAGCTTGCGCTCCTCGCCCGCGATAAGCCGCTTGATGTTGGAGCCGTGCTTTACGAGCGCGATTCCACCCACAGCGGCCACGAGCAAAACGTATTCGCCGGGCATCCCCAGGACGTAAGCCGCAAGCGGCGCGAGAGCCGAGATCACCACGGACCCGAGCGAGACGTAGCGCGTGAGCGCCACCAGGACTCCCCAGATAGGCGCGAGAACCAGCGCGACCGCGGGCATGCTGGCGATGACTATGCCGCTGCCGACGCCCATTCCCTTGCCTCCGCCAAAGCGAAGGAAAACGGACCACGCGCCGCCCACAGCCGCCGCGATGCCGCACGCCGCCGCGCCCACCGTTCCCGCGGCTCCCTGGCCCAGGTAGACACTGAGCGCCCCTTTTCCCACATCCCCCGCGAGCACGATGAGCGCGGGCCCCGGGCCGAGGACGCGCAGCACGTTCGTGGCGCCGATGTTCCCGCTACCGCGCCGTCTCACGTCCACGCCCTTCCAGTACCTCCCGATGAGGTACCCAAAGGGAATCGAACCAATGAAATAACTTACGATAACCAACGGGACGAGTCTTTCCCAAGCCACGGTTTCTCCCCCGATCTCTTGTCTCCTGCTATCCTCTCCGGCGGAACTTGAGCCTCAGCGGGGTCCCCTCGAAATCGAACGCTTCGCGCAGCCTGTTTTCGAGGTAACGCTTGTACGAGAAATGAACCAGGCTCGGATCGTTCACGAAGAAGGAAAACGCAGGAGGCCGCACCCCGATTTGCGTGCAGTAGAAGATCTTGAGTTGACGTCCCCTGTCGTGTGGCGGTTCGACCCTTATCTGGGCTTCTTCCACCACCTCGTTCAACACCGACGTCGTCACGCGGCGCGCGTGGTTATCCGCGACCTTCGCGACGGTTTCCATGAGCTTCGAGACCCCGGCGCCATTCAAGGCGGACACGAACACCCGCGGCGCGTACGAAAGGAACACCAGGTCGGCTTGGATAGCGTTCTCCAGCCTTGTCCGCGTTTCTTCCTTTTCATCGACCAGATCCCATTTATTCAGCACAACCACGGAGGCGCGCCCGGCCTCGTCGGCGTACCCCGCTATCCTCACGTCCTGCGCCGCGATCCCCTCCACCGAATCCAGCACGACGAGCGCCACGTCGCATCTCTCCACAGCCTTTGCCGCCCGCAACGCACCATAGTACTCCACAGCGTTCTTGACCTTTGCTCTTCTACGCATGCCGGCTGTATCGATGATCACGAACCTTCGGCCCCGCCACGTGAAAGGCGTGTCGATGGCGTCCCTCGTCGTCCCCGGCTCCGGGCTCACGATGGACCTTTCCTGTCCGAGGACGGCGTTGACCAGCGAGGACTTTCCCACATTGGGCCGACCCACGACCGCGATCTTCACCGCCTCGCCGGCCTCCGGTTCCTCGCCCGCGGTCGCAGGCCCCCGCTCAGGCAGGTGCGTGACGATGGCGTCGAGGAGGTCACCTATCCCAGTTCCGTGGACTGAAGAAACAGGGATCGGATCCCCAAACCCCAAGGCGTAGAACTCCACATAGTCGCTGCGCCGGGCGCCTTCGGCCTTGCTGGCCACAAGCATCACCGGACGGGCGGATCGCCTCAGCATGTCGGCTATGTCGCGGTCTTGCGGCATGAGGCCGGACTTTGTGTCCACGACGAACACCACGAGATCGGCCTCTTCCACGGCCAGCTTGGCCTGGGCCGTGGTCATCTCCTGGATGGCGTCGCCGCCTTTCGCAGTCTCTATGCCCCCGGTGTCCACAAGGACGAATTTGCGGCCACCCCACTCCACGTCGGCGTAGATGCGATCCCGCGTCACTCCGGGTGTCTCCTCCACGATGGCGTGCTGTGTCCCGACCATCCTGTTGAACAGCGCGGATTTGCCCACATTCGGCCTGCCCACGATGGCGACTACCGGAGCTGCCACGCGCAGCCACCTCTCTTCAGTGCACGCGCCGCGAGGGAAGCCGGAGTCGGGTCGACCACGTCCACCGGAACTCCGCAAACGCGCTCGAGCTCGCCCACGGTCATATCATCGAGGAACCTAGGCGCGTCAGCCTTCAGCGAGACGCTGGGGATGACGATGGCGTCGCATCCTCCCCGGCCGATCGCGGCGGTGAACGTCCTCGCAATGTCTTGCCCGGTAAGGAGGCCCGCAACGCTTATGCGCGGCCCGAAGAACCTGTTCTTCACCAGGAGCGCGCGACACGAAAGACCCTTTACACTCTCAAGAAACCTGCACGCCTCACCTATCACGGGGTATGCCGCTTCCCCCGTGACAGCGACGAGCCTCACGGGAGCCTTGGCGTAGCGCGGCAGGTCGGCCGTTCTCCTCATCTCGTCAAGCTCGTCGATGAAATCCCGCAAGAGGCCGACCCCGTTTTCGATCTGTGGAAACCCTTCGTACGCCTCGCGGCTCGGAACCGCCTTTCCGGCCAGCACGTAGAACTCGTCCGAAGCGAAAACGAACCTCGAGGAGAACCGTTCGAGGAACTCCTCCTGCCACTTCTCAACGGAGGCCACCACCCGCGCCGCTCCATCCTGGCTAACAGGGGCGACCGGGAAAAGCCCCCGCCTGTGCCTGGTCAGGCCGACCGGGACCACCGCGCATGACTTGACCCCTGGGAAAAGCGACGAAAGGTCGCGGACGGTTCTTTCAAGTTCCTCGCCGTCATTCATCCCCGGGCAGAGCACGATCTGAGTGTGAACGACGATCCCCGCGGCCACGAGCCTTGCGAGGCCGCCCATCACATGGCACGGGCCCCTCCTGCCGAGGAGGCGCCCGCGAGTCACAGGGTCCGTCGAGTGCACCGATACGTACAGCGGAGAAAGCCTCATCGCCGCCACGCGGTCGTAGTCCTCCTCCGTGAGATTCGTGAGAGTGATGTAGCTCCCGGTCATGAATGAGAGCCTGAAATCGTCGTCTCTAATGCGAAGGGTTCTGCGGACTTTGCGTGGAAGCTGGTCCACAAAGCAGAACACACACCGGTTGCGACACCTCCTCACCCCGTCGAAGATCGCCTCGCCGAACTCCAGGCCACATGGCTCATCATAGTCTTTGGTGACTTCCACCACGAGCGTGTCCCCATCGGGTTTCTCGACCACGAGGGATAGCTCCTCCTCGGCGCAAAGGAAGCGGTACTCGAGAATGTCCCGCACCGGCCTGCCATTGATGGTTATCAGCCTGTCCCCCGGCGCGATGCCGGCCTCTTCGGCGATGCTCCCCGCATCCACCCGACAGACGACGGCGCCGCGCGTCGAACGTCCTGAAGTGTTGCTCGTGTGCCCTCCACCTGCCCTCCCGTCCGGCCTGAAACGACCTCTCTTCATAGGAACTCACTCACGTATTTCATGTACCCCGTCTTAGAACGAGCTACAAGAAGAGGAGGGACGTATGCCCTCCTCGCACAGCGCCTTTAACGAGTCACAGCGAGCGCAGACAACCTCGCTTCTGCCAATCAATAAATGATGTCGTAGAGAGCATCCTGCAGAGCTTTGTCGTTGATCTTGATCTGCGCCGCGTCCTTGAGTTCGCTCATTACAGTGGACGTGGGCTTGGCTTTGTCACGCTTGAGCTGTTTGATGATTCTGTCGCGTACCTCTTCGAGAGGGGGAATACGCTCGGGCTTCCGGTCCTCAACTCTTATGATGTGATACCCGAACGAAGACTTCACAGGACCGCTGGTCTCGCCCACCTTCAGAGCAAACGCGGCCTTCTCGAAGGCGGGATCCATAGCTCCCTTCTGGAAGTAGCCAAGGTCTCCGCCTTTGTCTTTCGTTGCCGTATCCTCAGACTTCGTTTTGGCGAGTTCGGCGAAATCCGCGCCATTGGCGAGCTCCTTCTGTATCTCCTTCGCTGTGTTCTCGTCCTTGACCAGGATGTGTCGAGCCTTTATCTGCTCAGGCTCTTTGAAGTCGTCCTTGTGCTCATCATAGTACTTCTTGATCTCGTCGTCGGTCACAGTCACGTCTTTCGAAGCGATCGCCTCGAGCAACAGGCTTGTCCGGATTTGGTTCCGGAGATCGTCAAGCGTCATTCCGTATTGTGAAAGCGCTTGCTCCAAGCTCGCGTCGGAGCCGAATTGCGTCTTGAGATTGTCGATCTCGGCGGCCACGTCTTCGTCGGTCACTTGGATACCGTACTTGGCGGCTCCCTGCTTGATTAGCTCCTCACGAATCATGTTGGCCAAAAGCTGCCTGCCGGACTGTTTCTCCAGTGCGGAATAAAACTGCTTCCATGTGATCGAAGTGGAGTTAACCTTAGCGACAGCCTTCAGATCAGAGTACGTCCACACGGCACCGATAGCTATAAGGGCAAGGATCACTACGGCTATGACTATGGTTAGCGATCTTTTGCTCTTCACGCCGGGTTCCTCTCCTTTCGATTCGCGCCCGTTGCGGGCATCAGAAGGACGAAACCAGTGTACCACACCCCATTTGGGGTGTCAACTCCGACCCGCCGCCCCCGGTACCGCGCCGCTGCTCTCCAGACGCTGCTTGACCCCTCTTACCAGCTTCACGAATCTCGGGTATGAACGTCTCATCCCCCACACCGTGAGGGGACGCCCGAGACCGATGAGCCCCACGGCCCTTGAGAGGAATCCCCCGATCTTTGTGACGAGCCCGACCTGGGGCAACGTGTCAACGAGCATGTAATCATCGGGCGAGAGCCCGCAAATCCGGAAGACGCTCTCAACCGCGCGTTTAACCACCCCCTTCGCAGCACCCATCCCGATGATGTACACCTCCCTCCCCGCTTCGTCGGTCCCCATGAAGAAGCACGTGCCGATCTGGGCGGGGTTCGTCTTGTCATAGTGCGGAAGCCTCAGGATCTCGTGCGGCTCGGGTATCCTATCAGAAGGCAGCCACCCCAGGTGAATGGCTGCCGCTACAACCGACGAATGCGAGCTTCCGTAACAGTGGTAAATTACCTTCATCCGGGGGCATCCTCCGTCCGCAAGCCCGGCTACGCCGCACCGCCACGGCCTATGCTCCTAATGCTTGACCACGATGAACGTCCCACCGCCCAGGTCGTGCACCACGCCATCGAGGATCTTGGCAAGGTACACGGCCATCCTATGCAGGTCGTCCTCGTCGTCCGCAAAGAATATGGGAGCTCCGCCCCCTACCTTGTCACGCTTTGTCGTGACGATCGCGGCGATCGTCTGTTCCAACGTCACGTCCATGGGCCCTTCCCCACCCCCGGGCATCCCGGTGCCCTCGCACGCCCCGCGACGCTCCCCTCCCGCTCCTTCGCATAGCGCCGCCGCACGCGTGTGACGCCCCACCGCGCGCGACGCACCCGCGTCTCGCCCGCGCCGACGAGGTTCGACGCGGCTCCCCTGCCACGCATCCCGCCCGCCTCGCGCAGCAGTCGTGCCCGGACGCCGCTGCGACCCGGCATAAGGATGCCTTCGCCTCCGGCCGTGGTTCCGGCGCCCTACAACCTGAGCCCGGGTCAGTCTGCCGCTATACGGCCTGCACGGGTCGCGAGAGGTTTTCGCACGGACGTCTCGATGACGGGCACCCTCCTCACGACCTCCAGAAGCGCCTCTATGTCCCTCTCAATGGGCACTATAACCATGCCCGCCCTCCCGGTCTTGACATCTAGGCGCATGAGCGGGGTGAAATCGCGCTCACTCACGTCAACCCTGGCACCCATTATGCTCGCCACATCGTGCACGATGGCCTGCCTCTGGCCCACGTTCGCCAGCGTCGCCCTGGCATTGTCGTCCTTCGGCTCCACCACTACCCCGATTCCCTCGGTCTCGATGACCGACCGCGCCTCCGGCAGGCCGATGTTCGCCAGCACTATCCCGTCCACCGAGAGGAGCGGCCCGTCGAACCGGATATGGCCCTCCCTCACGATGGCTATGTCCCCGACGGCCCTGCGCCCGAAGACCCCGGCGATGACAGCGGCCGTGAGAAGCCCGCACGCGGCGCCCACCATGACAGCCATCCCCTGCGGGACGGGGACCACGTACGACACCAGGCTGGCTGCGAGAGCCGCGGCCATGGCAAGGTAGTTCCTGGCCTCGAACACGCGCGCTATGCCCTCGATGTACGCCGAGCCTCTCGGCACGAGCTCGGTATCCTCGAGTTTCTCGAGGCTTCGCCTCTCCATGTCCCGCACTTCACGGAACTGCTGACCAGCGAGGGCAAGGATGCTCGCCGCCATGAAGTTGCGCGTCACTATCGCGGGGACCGCGAGCGCTCCGAGGCCTGCCGCTATTACTCCGAGGCCCAGGTGAACCACGTACGCGTGGGGGTAACTTGGGTACTGCCTGTAGTCCGATCGAAGCATGACGAGGCGGCTGAATGTGCCGACCGCCACCGCGGCGGCGATGCGCAGGAAATGTCCCTCAGCCACGGATGGTCACTGCTTCCTCCTGCGGCGCAGGCCTAGGAGGTTCAGAAACCCGCGCGCTCCGATTCCCGCGAGCCTCGACCGGATTTTCCGCCAGTTATCCGAGTTCGCGACAAGGTACGCTCCTCCTGCGACCGCCACGATGCCCACTAGCCACGCCACAGCACGCCCCACCCCGCCCCTCGCCATGCCGACCCCGGGCGCCGCAGCGCCGAGCACCGGGGCTATGGAGGACGCGAAGAGATCCACGGCCCGCTCGGCCTCGTCGAGGCGGTTGGTGTGAGCGCCGACCTCGAGGAGCACGGACCGACCGAGCATGTCCTGATTGTAATCGCCCTGGGCCCACAGGATTCCCTTGATCAGCCCCGGCGCCTGGCGGTCGGCGGCAGCTTTGAGTTGCTTCGCGAATTGGATGTTCTGGCCCCTGGTCTGGTTCTGCTGTCCCACCACCAGTGTTATCCTGGTGACGTCCTCACCGGCCACCGTCGCTCCGTACGCCTGGGGCGGCACGGCGTCTCTGTGAATGTCGAAGGCGGCTATTGGGTTCTGCCGTATGAGTTGAGCCATGGTCCGCCTGGACCTCGCATACGCTGCGCCGTCGTGCGGGTTGTGGTTGGCCGTGGATCTCACCACGCGAAAGCCCTGTTTCTTGAGGGCGCTCTCAAACGTGGCCGCCACGCTGTACACATCTCCCCAGTCCTTGGTGGGGGTACCGCTTGTGGGCTCGTATGACTCGTCGCTGTGCGTGTTGTAAAGCACGACCGTCCGGCCCCTGCCCGTCGCGCCCTGTCCCAGAAACACGCCGCGCAGCGCGGACACCGCGGCGGAGAACACTCGCTCCAGCGCCCCTCCCAACGTCCCTTCGGCTGCGCTCTGAGGCTTTTCTTCAGGCCCCATAACGCCGAGGAACACCGCATGGGCTCTGTCGCCCTCCACGTAACTGATCTCGTAAGCGCGGTTGTCCTCGGCGATGAAGATGTCGCCTGGGGCCACCATGATCGCGGTCATGAAGATCTCGCGCTTATCCTCGTCGAGCACCGTGTAGTACCCTTCGCTCCGCTCCTCTTGAGCGAACGCGGGGTGCGAATTGCCGCCAACCGCGACCGCGAGCGCGACCACCAGCGTCACCAGGGCCCGCGTCAGGCTTCGCGCGGGGACCCGTGCCGTAACGTGCGTTGGGGCATTCGACGCTCTTTGCGCTCTCACCCCAGGCGCGACCCGAACCCGCTGGCCGCGAGGCTCGGCGTCAGACCGGCTCGCATCAGCCGCTGTCATTCTCATCCCTCCTTGCGCCTTCACCGTGCGCGGGCGTGCTTTCACCCTCTCGGCCACTCGCGCTGGGGCCTTTCCCCCTGACAGGCGAGTCCACTCTCACGTCACGCTGGACATTGGACACCGGACCGCCCTGTATGCGCTCCATAGCCTCACCGAATATCTCCGCAAGGCCCACCGCGATGACCGCCGCTATCACCACCGCGTCGAAAATCCCAGCCCCTCCCAGATGGACCGTGGCCGGTATGCGCCTGACCGCCACCTCCACGAGATGGGCCACGTCGAGGAGCACTACCCCCAAGACTGCCCCAGCGAACGCCGCACGTCTGGACCTTCCGGCGAGATAGGCGATGACTCCAGCCACAAGCCCGAATGCGTACAGGGGATCGAGGATGGCGCGGCCTTCCTCAAAGGTAAACGATTTGGTGAGGGCGAAGAGCGCGATCCCGGTTATGATGGCCGCAAGAACCCCTCGCCCCCTCTCCAGGGGCGTGTCTGCGCGGGTAAGGACGTATATTGCAAGAATGACAGGCACCACGGCTCCTCCGAGGTTGACGCTCACCGACTGGACCCCGCGATAGACGGGGATGTCGACGAAGCTTCCGACGAGCATCAGGCCGAGCGCCACGAGAGCCTGCCTGTCCGTGAGATGCATCCTGTCCAGCACCCGGTGCGTCAGCCCGAGGAAAACCAGGACGCTCACGCCGAGCAAGAGGACAAGCCCAACGGTCATGCTCTCTCTTTGCCTCCCTTCCCAGTGCGGAAAGCTCAACCGTGCGTAAAGCACGATTCTGCCACACTCTGGAAGGTAGGGTACCCTGAAACGATAGGGCTTATGCGCACATGAAAAGGCCGGCAGCTCTGGCCACAAGCCAGCCGCCGGCCTCACATCCCTTCGTGTGCAGCCCGAGCGAACCCTTCAGACTGGATTGGACGGGGCTATTCCTCCCTCGAGTTCTTCAGGAGATCCCCGAACACGTCTCCTAGGGTCGGCCCAGCCTCGTCCTCTTTGTCGGCGTATTTCTTGAACGCCTGCTTGTCCCCTTCAGCCTGAGCCTCCTTCAGACTCAACCCTATGCGATGGTCCCGGGGTCTCACACTGATGACCTTCACTGACACTTCGTCCCCGGGCTTGACGACCTCATCAGGTCGAGACACCCGCCTGTCGGCAAGCTGAGATATGTGGATGAGCCCCTCGATCCCCGGCTCGAGCCCGACAAACGCGCCGAAGTCCGCGAGCTTCGTGACCTTGCCCGTGACGATGCTCCCAACCGGGTAACGAGACGTTACGTCCTCCCAGGGATCGGGCAGGGTCTGCTTGAGCCCAAGGGAGATCCTCTCCCGCTCTCTGTCCACCGAGAGCACCTTCACCTTGATGTGGTCGCCCTCTTTCACGACGCCGTGGGGATCGGTGGTCCGCGTCCACGCCATGTCAGAGACGTGCAATAGCCCCTCGACGCCTTCTCCGATGTCCACGAAGGCACCGAAGTTTACCACGCGCTTGACCACACCGTCAACTATCTCGCCCTCTTGAAGCGACTCGAGCACCTTCGCCTTTGCCTCAGCCGCCTCCTGTTCCTGAACCAGGCGCGCCGAGAGGACGACGTTCCTCTTGGTCCGGTCCGCTTCGAGGACCTTCATCCGTAGGGTTTGCCCGACAAGAGGTGACAGGTCCGCCATGGGGCGACGGCTCGCGTGGGAAGCCGGCACAAACCCTCGCAGACCCACGTCCACGACCACTCCGCCCTTGACGACATCGGTGACCTCGCCCTCAATGGTCTCGCCCGTTTCGAGCGCCCTCTGGACCCTTTCCCAGGCGCGCTCCGTGTCGGCCTTCCTCTTGGAAAGCCGCGGCCTGCCCTCCTTGTCTTCGAGCCTCTCCACGAGGACCTCTATCTCTTGCCCTTCCCGCACCACGTCGAGGCATGATTGCACCGGCCTTCTGGAGATCTCGGACCTCGGCACGACGCCCTCGGACTTGAGGCCGATGTTCACAAGCACCTCGTCGGGATGCACGGCGACAACCGTTCCCTTGACGATATCTCCTTCGGATATCTCCTCGCCAGCGGGCACTTCCTCAGATTCTGCCTGGGCCGCGCCGCCGGCCGCATCGGGCATGGCTTCGCCAGGCACGTCGGTGTCAGTCTCACCCTCCACCCCAGCTGGAGTGCTAGTCTCGGGCTCCGGCTCGCTGCCTAGCTCGTCTCCGCTCGCCCCTGCCGAATCCCCGGGTCCGCTAGTTTTCTCACTGACCCCGGTCTCCGGGTGCGTCTCCGCCCCCGCGCAAGGGGCGGTCACAGCGTCGCCGCCGCCCGCAACCGAGCCTTCCTCGTCCCCTTGTGTGATCGTTGGTTCCTTCTTTTCGTCCATCCTGTCTTCGCCCAGCACGCTCATCCTCTCCATGACCTCCTCGATAACCCAATTCGGCGTCGATGCCCCCGCCGCAATCCCCACCGACTTCACGCCGGAAAGATCCAGAGAATCGAGATCGGATGCGGTTTCAACCCGGTATACCCTCGCTCCCTCGGCCTCACAGATCTCGGCGAGTCTCCGCGTGTTCGCGCTGGCCCGCCCGCCCACCACGATCATGGCATCCACTGACCGTGCAAGCGCGCGCGCTGCCTGTTGCCTCTCCTCCGTTGCATTGCAGATTGTATTGTAGGCCACAAGTTCCTTCGCCCGCAGAGCTAGGGCGGCAAGCACCTGGCAAAACGCTTCAACAGTCTGGGTGGTCTGGCAAACGACACCGACCCTGGGCCTCACGAGGCCGGAAAGGACATCCTCGGCCGACCTCACGACGCGGGCGTCGCCATCCGCACATCCGACGAGCCCGACAACCTCGGAATGCCCCTCGTCTCCGACGATGAAGACCTGATAACCCTGGTGTTTTAGGTCTGCGACCAGCTTCTGAGTCCTGCGAACATTGGGGCACGTTGCGTGAACCACGTCGAGCCCCCGTCTTTCAGCCTCTTCCAGCAAATCTGGCGGCAGCCCGTGAGACGGCACGATGAGTGTGCCAGCTCTGATCTCCCCGAGCCCCGCAACAGGAGTAACGCCCTTTTTCTTCAGCCTTTCGACGACTTGCGGGTTGTGAACGAGAGGCCCAAGTGTGAAAGCCGGCCCCCGCGAGCCCGCTTCCTCAGCAATCTCTATGGCGCGGCGGACCCCGTAACAGAACCCAGTCCGCTCGCTCAAAGTGACCTCAAACCCTCTGTTCCCTTGCACTTATTATCTCCCGATGTCCAACGAAGATTATCTCGTCGCCCGAGCGCCGCCTGCGATGAGCTCAGCTATGTGCTGCATCATGACGCTCTTCAAATCGACCGCGCCTCTCTCACCCTCCTGCGCTTGGCCTTGCGACGGGCAGGAAGGGTATATCGGCCGCCCTATCCTGACGGAGATCCTCCCTGGCCTCGGCACCACCGCGCCTTTGCGGAGGATCTTGTCGGTACCCACGATTCCCACAGGCACGATCGGCGCGCCCGTCTTCTCCGCGAGAACCACCGCGCCCGAATACGGCGCCAGCAGCTGACCTGTCAGGCTCCGCGTGCCCTCCGGAAAGACTCCGAGAACCTGACCCTTGGACAACACCTCGAATGCCTTGTGGAACGCCTCCCTGTCAGCCTGCCCCCGCCTCACCGGAAATGCGCCCAGGCTCTCAAGCACCCAGGCGAACAGCCGATTCGAGAAGAGCTCATGTTTCGCCATGAATCTCACGGGTCTCGACACAGCGCACCCGAGCACTATTGGATCGAGCATGCTCAAGTGGTTTGCCACTAGTATCACAGGGCCTTCTGACGGGACATTGCTTTCGCCCTCGATCTGTGTCTTAAAAGCGATCTTAAGCACCACCCTCAAGATCGCCCGCGCTATCACGTAGAACAAGCTCGCTCCCCCTTGACGCGCGACGACACAGGAGAAAGCGACCGGTCGCCCGTCGTCCATGCCACAAGCCGAGCCACCTCGGCTATGGTCTCCTCTGGAGCCTTGCCGGTCGTGTCGATGACGACCGCGTCCGGAGCAGGCCTCAACGGCGCGACCTCCCTCTCGCTGTCGGTCCGGTCCCGGCGGGCCACCCCGTCGGCCACCGCACCGTCACATACCTCGTCTCCTCGCTCCCTGGCCTGGGCGAGACGCCTCCGGACCCTTTCCTCAAGCGTAGCAACAAGGAATATCTTGAGGTCGGCATCGGGTGCAACTACTGTCCCGATGTCGCGTCCGTCCATCACAACCCCGCCGTCCCGCAGGAGCGAGCGCTGCTGCTCGAGAAGGGCGAGCCTGACTCCGGGCACCTTGGCCACCTCCGACACACAGGCGTCGACCTCGGGTGACGCAAGGCTCTCCGTGACATCCTCGCCGTCAAGGAGCGTGCGCAGATCGCCGCGCTCATTCTGGCACACGCTGATGCGCGTGGACCTGGCAAGCGCCGTGAGAGACTCCTCCGACGTCATGTCCACGCCAAGACGCAAGGCCTTGAACGCGACCGCCCTGTAAAAATGGCCCGTGCTGACGTAGCGGAACCCGAACATGGCGGCGATGGCCTTCGCAACGGTGCTCTTTCCGGCGCCCGCTGGGCCGTCAATGGCGATCACGGGACCCTTGGTTCTAGCTCTTGCCTTATTCGACATACACGCCACGATTCCTCTTCTTCCACACGGAATTGCCGGGTAAATCATTGAAGAGTCTCAACTATCCGGAGCACCGTCCCTTCAAGGCGGTCCACCCTGCTTAGCCGCTGCCTCCCCCGCTCGCTCAGAAGGGCAGCTTGGCCCAGGACAGCCGCAGCAAGGAACACCAAGAACCCCAGCCAGAAACCTCTCTCCAAGCGAACAAGGAAGCGGCTTTCCGCCGACGCACCGCGCCTAACGGACATCCCCCGCCGCCTCCTCTCCGGCAGCCGCGGAACGGCCGGCCACGTAACCCGTGGAGAACGCGGCCTGAAGATTGAACCCGCCAGTCGTGCCGTCCACATCGATGACCTCTCCGGCGAAGTATACCCCTGGCACCAACCTGGACGCCATGGTGCGCGGGTCGATCTCGTCCACGGTCACCCCGCCCACGGTAACCATTCCTTCTTCAACCGGTCTCGTTCCTCTGACGGTCAGAAGGAGGCCTTTGATAGTCGCCCCCAACGCGCGCCTCTCTCCGCGCGTCACCTGGGAAGCCAGCCTCATCTCGGGTATGCCCGCCTCACGCACCACGACGGATATAAGCCTCGCCGGCAACATCTCGACGAGCGCGTTGGGTACCCGGCGGTGAGGGTACCGACTGAATGCCTCCTGAAGCTCCCGGTCGACCTCCTCATGGGAAAGCCCTGGCTTAAGATCGATGACCAGCCTCACGGGACCGTCCCCGCGCCCGAAAGCGAGGGCGATGTCGCGTGAAAGGCCAAGGATCACCGGCCCGGACACTCCGAAATGAGTGAAAAGCACCTCTCCGAACCCCATCCCCGTTTTCCGGCCTGCCACGAAGGACGTCACAGCCGCTCCGTGGAGAGTGAGCCCCGCAAGGTTCGGAACCCACGGCTCCTCGGTTTCGAGCGGCACTAGGGACGCTCTCGGCTCCACTATCGTGTGGCCCAGCTCTGCCGCCATCCGTAAGCCGTCACCCGTGGACCCGGTCATCGGGTACGTTATCCCGCCGGTCGCGATTATCGCCGCATCACAAGACACGAGCCCAGGGCTCATCGGCACTCTGCCGGCAATCACGCCGCGCACCCTGCCACCTCTCACGAGAATCCGCTCGGCCTTCCAAAGGCACCTCACTTCAACGCCCTTCTTGCGAGCGCAGTTTACCAGGGCCCCAAGGACGTCCCTGCCGACTCCAGAGAACGGAAAGACCCGCCCGTCGTCCTCGGCCTTGCTCCCCACGCCCAACCCCGCCAGAAAGCGCCTCAACCTCGTGGAGTCAAAAGCCGTAAACACAGAGTACAGGAACCTGCCGTTCCCCGGCATGCCGGCCACGAGGCCCTCGACATCGGTATCATGCGTGAAATTACACCGGCCTCCTCCGGTAAGGAGCAGCTTTCGGCCGACCTCGGGGTTGCGCTCGAGCAGGATGACCCTCGCGCCGTCAGTGGCCGCCATGATAGCGGCCATGAGGCCGGCGGGCCCGCCCCCTATCACGATCACGCGTCGTCCTCGGCCAGATCGCTCGCTCAACCCTCAGCAGACCTCGCATTTCATACAGAATATCCGACCGCGCACGGGCTCTGGTGGGGCACACGCCACACTATTCTGCACGGGTCTTCAGTATCCTGCACGCCGCGGACCGAGCTCTCGCGCATTCGCCGGTCCCGTTTCCTGCGGTCCCGCATCCGCAGCGCCGCTCGGCTCCCCATTGGCCCTCGAGCGATCGGTGCTTGTAGCTGCAATTCGCCGCACCCACCGAACTTCCTCGGGCGTCAGATGCCTCCACGCGCCGAGCCCTAGGTCACCCAGGGAAAGCCTGCCGAGGCGCGTCCTTATCAGGTGCACCACCGGGTGGCCCACGGCAGCCAGCATGTTCCGCACCTCGCGTTTCTTGCCCTCGTGGACCTCTACCTCCAGCACGGCTGACCCGGAGTCACGCCTCAGCACTCTCACGCGTGCCGGCGCCGTGACAACGTCGCCCAGCCTCACCCCGCGCCTGAGCGCCGCAAGCGCGCTCTCGTCAGGCACCCCTTGCACCGTCGCCAGGTACGTCTTCGGCACCTCGAATCTGGGATGTGTCAGCGCGAAGGCGGCCTCGCCGTCGTTTGTGAGAAGAAGGAGCCCCTCAGTATCGAAATCAAGCCTCCCGACGGGAAAAAGCCTGTGGCCTTGATGTGGGACAAGATCGAGCACGGTCGGGCGCCCCTGCGGGTCCCGAGCCGTGCAAAGGTAACCTGCGGGTTTGTTGAGGAGCAAGTACACTTTCGTGTCATCCGTGACGATGCGTTTCCCGTCGACTCTGATCTCAGCGCGCGCTGGGTCCACCCTTGCGCCGGGCTCCCGGACGACCACCCCGTCGACCTCGACCCGGCCCTGCCTGATGATATCAGCGCTGTGCCTCCTGGAAGCGACCCCCGCCTCCGCGAGCACTTTCTGAAGTCTTTCCATGACAGGACCACCGGCCGCGGCTATCTCATCCTCTTCAGCCTATCGAGGCTTTCGACCGAGCCGAGGATCACGAGAACGTCGCCCTCACGTACCTTGTCGTCAGCGCCAGGGGAAACCTTCACCTCGTTGCCGCTGCGGATGGCGACCACATTGGCTCCATAGCGAGCGCGGAGGTTCAGTTCCCTCAGACTCTTGTCGGCGAACTCCTCCGTCGCCACGATCTCGGCCACGCCGTAATCAGGGGATAGCTCGATGTATTCGAGAATGTTGGATGAGCCCAGGCTGTTAGCCAGCCTGACCCCCATGTCCCGTTCCGGGTACACCACCCTGTCCACGCCCAGCTTCTCGAGGAGTTTGCCGTGGAGCTCCTCTGTGGCCTTGGCGACCACATACCCGACTCCGAGCTCTTTCAGTATCATACACGCAAGAATGCTCGACCTGATATCCTGTCCGACGGTAACGACTGCCACGTCAACATTGCGGATTCCGAGCGCCCGGAGCGCCTCCTCGTCAGTGGCATCAGCTTGCACCGCGTGCGTCACGTCGTCGGCAAGGTGCTGGACCTTGTCGGGGTCTATGTCGATGGCGAGGACCTCGTGGCCCATCTTGGTGAGAGTCCGAGCCACGCTGGTGCCGAATTTCCCCAGGCCGATCACGGCGAACTGGCGCATGGTTATCATCTCCATCCCGGCTGTACAGTAGTCGGCGGGCAAGCGAAGCGCACAGAATAGGGACGCGCCACCCCGCCCTCCAGCCGCAAGGGGTATCTTGTATCAGAAAGATTTTACAGCACAACCGGGAAGAACGCAACCTGGGGAAGGACGCGGCTCACTGGGCTCCGCCCTGAACGTTAGGCCTGTCCGCTTGGGTCTCTGGAGCAGTGTGGCTCTGGCGCCTTCTGCCGGACATCTGGCCAAGGAGGGAAGGCACCACGTCGATGAGCCTATCTATGATGGCCCCTCCGTCCACAGGCAGCGCGCGGATCTGCCCTTGCCCTACCACAAGGAACGCCACGGGTTGCACGGTTATCCCCGCTCCGGCGCCTCCGCCGAAAGGAAGACCTGCTGCGCCGTTTGCCGCACTTCCCTGGCCCTGCCCGGGAGCTTCTCCACCCGCCACCTGGAACTCGCTACCGCCCGCAGCGAACCCAAACGTCACGCGGGACACCGGGAGGATGACGGTCCCGTCGGGAGTTTCCACGGGGTCCCCCAGGATGGTGTTGACGTCCACCATCTCCTTGATGCTGTCCATGGTCGTCTTCATGAGCGCTTCTATCGGGTGGTCGGGCATGACGCACGTCGCCTCCTGCGTTCAGTCTGGATGCCTCGGAGGATAATATAACCTGGCGTCAAAGCCACTATGCAGTCTACGGAGGCATCGAGAGCGGCCCGGTCATAGCGTGGGATGACGCTCACCTCCGGCCTTCCACGGGGGAACCTGAGCGGCACCGGAAACGCGGCAAGCGCCGTGTTGATCACGGCGTACGCAAGACCCACGCCGATGGCGCTCGTCGCGGCCTCTCCTGATCCAAGTTCCAGGCGGATGCGGAGCTTTTGAACGTCAAGGCCCTCGGATTTCAGGGCCAGGTAAAGAAAGCGCCCCACGCGCCGTCGCACCTCGCGCCAGCGCCGTGCCTTTCGCGGCCCCTTCCCGGAGCTTGCGCCGGACCGCCGAAACCAGGCGGCCCGCTCGGCCCCGCGCCCGTTTCCCGGGAGGCCCTCGCCGTTGCCCGGTTCTCCGGCAGACCGCAACAGCGCCTGGACACGGGACGCCCATTCCGCGAGAACCGACGCTCCATCCCGGGTTGTCACCGCGTCCTTGCCATCGTTCCCATACTCCGGTCGCGAGGCTCTGCCGTAAACTGGGATCCATATGAGGCCCGAGAGAAAGCTCACACGCACGCGGATGAGACTGCGCCCGCGCGTCCTCACAAAGCGCACTGATACTTTCACCGGCAGCATGACCAGAACGAGAAAGAGCGCTATGACGCCGAGGATGCAAGCAGTGGCGATAAGGGGCCAGCGCAACTCGGTCGCCTCCGTTCCCGCCTCCGGATACTGGCTTCGCGACCAAACCCAAGTGTGAGCCGTACGAGGCCAGATGGGCCGCGCGCCGTCGATGGCCGGTCGCCGGCTGGGCGCCGCCCTGCGCAATGACGCCGGCGACCGCTCGCGCGGCGCACGTGCCTTTGCGAAGCCGGCCGCTTCATTAGTATCCCCAGTTTCACCCTCGGGCAGGCGGAGCCGCACCCCCACCCCCGTGCCGGGGTCGCCGCCGCAACTCAGAGCGAAGGCCGAATCCGGGCAGGGTGGCCACGTCTCCTTCTATGGGCGGGAGATCGTCGAGGGATGCCAAGCCGAACCAGCGAAGGAACTCGGAGGTAGTCCCGTAAAGCACGGGCCGCCCGGGCGCCTTCTTGCGGCCCACGGGCCGGACTAGCCCGCGCTCGATCAAGGTCGTGAGCACGCCGTCGACCCGGACCCCACGGAGCGTCTCCAGTTCGGCCTTGGTAATGGGCTGTTTGTAAGCTATCATGGCCACGGTCTCCAGCGCAGGCCTGGAGAGCGCCTGCCTTGCGCCCACGTTCAACTTGGCTATGTATGCTGCGTGCGCAGGCCTAGTGGCCATCTGGTAGCCACCAGCAACGAACACTATCTGTATGCCCCGCCTATCCCGGTCATACTCCTGCCGGAGGTCGTCCACTATAGCGTTCACCGTGCGCGGATCTATGCCGAGGATAGCGCCCATCTCCTGTGAGGTGACGGGACGTGGTGCCGCAAAAACCATGGCCTCGATGACGGCCCTCGCCTCTTCATACTCCATGGTCGGCGCCCCCGACCGCGGGAAGTATCAGGATCTCACCGAAGTGGGCATCCTGGCGGACCACGGCCTTCGCAAGCCTGATGAGCTCCAGAAGCGCGAGAAACACGGCTATTACCTCGGAACGGGTCACGGTCGGGCCATCGAAAAGCTCACCAAACACGAGCCTGCCTTTTTGGCGCAGTCGGGTGAGGATCGCGTCCATCTTCTCCTCAATGGAAAGGTCGTCGGCCGGGAGAGCCGTGAACTCGTCCTCCGGGATGCCCTCGAGCACGCTACGAAGGGCCTGAATAAGGTCGGATAACCCGACTCCCTCGGGGGGCGACGCGTTGCGCGTCCCTGGTGGAGAGGTGTCTCTCAAGTACACCAGGCGCCAGGCTTCATCGCGCCTCGCGAGCTCCTCCACGGCCTCCTTGAAGATGCGGTACTCCATGAGATGGGCTATCAAGGCGCTGTTGCCGTCACACTCGCAATTGTCATCTCCGGAGTCGCCGTCCTCTTCGGGTGAGCCCTCGCACTCACCCGACCCACCAGCGGCCCCGTCGGCCTCGGGCTCAGGCGGGAGGAGAGCTCTCGACTTCGCAGCCACGAGGGCGCTTGCGGCCACAAGAAACCCGCCCACCGCGTCGAGCCCGGTTTCCCCAGAACGCTCCAGCTCTTCAAAACAAGCATGAATCACTTCATGGATGGACACGGTGCGAGCGTCAACCTCTCTCCTCTCGATCGCCCGCGCCAGCTCCTCGAGCGTGCCGGAAAAGCCCTCAACCTTCACGGGGATCATGGTCAAATCCGCATCGCCTTCCTGACTTCCTCAAGGGTCGCCTCTGCGAGCACCCGCGCCCGCTTCGCTCCGTCGGCCAGGATGTCCTCGACGAGGCCCGGCTCCCTTTCCACGGCCTTTCTGCGCTCACGGATCGGCTCGAGGAATTCGTTCACCGCAAGAGCGAGCCGCCGCTTACACTCCACGCACCCGATACCAGCGTTTACGCACTCCCTCGTTATGTCGTCCAACATGGTGCGGGAGAAGACTTTGTGGAACGCGTGGACGGAGCAGACCGCGGGATGCCCCGGATCCGTCCGGCGGACCCTCGCGGGGTCGGTAACCATGTTCTCTATGGCCTTCCGCACCTCGTCGGCGCTTGCGGACATCTCGATGACGTTATTGTAGCTCTTGCTCATCTTGCGCCCGTCGGTGCCCGGAAGCAGAACGACTTCGTTCAGCTTGGCTTGAGGCTCCGGGAAGACCGGGCCGTACAGAAAGTTGAACCGCCTCGCTATCTCCCTGGTCAGCTCGAGATGGGGCAGCTGGTCTTCCCCCACCGGCACGGCGTCGGCCTTGTACACGAGGATGTCGGCAGCCATGAGAACGGGGTACCCTAGGAACCCGTGGGTCATGATCTCCCGTCCCTCGAGCTCGCGGAGCTGCTCCTTGTACGTCGGACAACGCTCGAGCCAAGAGAGGGGCGTGATCATCGAGAAAAGGAGGGAAAGCTCCGCATGTTGCTTCACATCGGACTGCCTCATTATAATGCTCTTCCTTGGATCTATCCCTGCGGCGAGGTAATCCAGCACGAGTTCCCTGGTGTTTGACTTGATCTCGCTCGTATCCTCGTACGCCGTGGTAAGCGCGTGCCAGTCCACGACCCCGTACACGCAGTCATAATCGTCCTGAAGCCTGACCCAGTTTATGAGAGCACCGAAGAGGTTGCCCAAGTGCAGCTTTCCGGTTGGTCTCATACCGCTGAATATCCTCGGTTTTGGCATGTCCCCATCCTCCTCAACGATCCGTCGCGCGCGCCACCCCGGCTCGCCCGGCACGGCGCCGCCAGCCCGGCCCGTCATGAAGCCTGTCGGTGGACGACCCCTCGCATCATCAAACCTGCCGCGAGCGAACGTCGCGTGCCCTCATAGAAGTCTCTGGCCTAGCACCAGCAACGCCAGGAGGTTTATGATCGGCCCCATTATGATCCTAGTCGCGCCGCTGAACACCAGGAGCAAAAGGATGAACGACCCGTATGATTCCAACTGATGGTAGATGTAAAGGTTCTTGCCCCGCAGCACTCCCAGCAACAGCCTCGACCCGTCCAACGGTGGAATGGGTATCAGGTTGAACGCGGCAAGCCCCAGGTTGATCACGATCCCCGATATCACGAGACGCGCCAGCCACAGCGGCATGGGAATTCCCAGCCTCAACGGCAGTGCCAGCAGGAAAGCGAAAGCCACGTTCGCGAGAGGCCCGGCTACCCCCACCAGCATCATCCCGCGCCTCCAATCCTTGAAATACGCGGGGTTCACCGGCACGGGCCTCGCCCACCCGAACCTCTGCGTAAGGATCAACGTGAGAGTCCCGAACACGTCGAGATGGGCCAAGGGATTCAAGGTGAGCCTCCCCTGCCATTTCGCCGTGGGGTCGCCGAGGGCGTTGGCCGCCGCGGCATGAGCATACTCGTGCACAGTCAGGGACAGGAGTATGACGGGCAGCGTCACGAGGATGGAAACAAGGTCGACCATCTATTCCCCTCCGTACCTTTCATGATCGGGCTATACTCCGCCCGGGCGCCTGTTTCCTGCAACCTGACACCCGCCGCCCGCTACCTTTAAGTAGATCGCCATAAGTAATCGCCGGTTCCAGGGAGCACACGCGCCGTGCCGGGTTGCCGGTGTTGCACTAGGGGACGGCCCCCCAAGCGGGGCGTGCTTCGTCAAAAACCGGCGCGGCAGACAAGTGGCCGGATTTTGACACCCCGCGGGCA
>JBLNCC010000026.1:0-2559 GCA_050260395.1 Betaproteobacteria bacterium | reverse complement strand
CGGTGATTGCACGAGGGGTGTCAAAATCCGGCCACTTGCCAGACGGGCCGGATTTTGGCGAAGCGCGCCCCCCTTGGGGCGCCGTCCCCGAGTGCAACACCGGCAACCCTGCACGGCGCGTGTGCTCCCTGGAACCGGCGATTACTTATGGCGATCTACTTAGAGCAAGTACTTGGACACCAGCCTGATGAACGCCGGGGCCACGTACGTGTCCACCACGCTTCCCATGACAAGCAGGATCGCGGCGCCGAGACACACGGCCGCTGTGAAGACGAATTGCGGGTAGATCTGGATTTTCCTTCGGCTCAGCCTGTCCATGGCGAGGGCTACCGCAAACGCAAGCGAAACCTCGCACCCCGCGAGCATCGCGGGGATTATGAAGATATGCTGGGGGAGCACCGACGCCGCGGCGAGGATCACGCCCTTGGCGCCCATCTCGTCAACGAGGAAACCAACTGTGAACCCGATGACGAAGCCTCTGAGGAAGAGCAAAACCAGGATGCCGGGGGCCCCGATGACGGAAAGCCCTAACACCAGGGCTAGCAGGAGGGTCTTGAGGTTATTGTACAACGCCTGCCTGGATGGGGCCACCGCGCCGGCCTGGCCTTGCCCCTGTCCGCCGAACCCCCTGAAGAAAACCATGAGGTCCTCTGCCAGCTCGGCCCTTTGGCTTCCGGGCAACGCTTTCACTGAAAGGGAGCCGAAGATGACCCCCATGACAAACATGAACATGACCAGGACGAGGACGGGCAGGTGCCGCCTCAGGGAATCGCCGGAAGGCACGAGAAGGGAACGCGAATCGTCCAGCATCGCTCCACCCTCCTCCGGACTACCTCCCTAGATGTGTATGTCCACTCCCACGGCGATATTCCCGGTGCGCAAGACGTGCTTTCCCGGCGTTTCCACGCGGTCGACCATTCACACCCCCTCAATCCGCGTCCGCTAAGGCCTTCCCGTAGCGCCCGCCCCCGCCGGCAAGCAGAGGCAGGCTGCCTTCGCGCGCTCGAATGACCAGATGAGCCGCTTTCGCGCCCACCACCGCGGCTATGTCCTCTTCCTTCGCGTCGTGGAGGATAGCCATCTCGCTCCCGAATCTCTGGATCAGCTTATCTATGGCCCTCGGACCTATCCCCGGGACAAACTCCAGCGGCACTTGGTACTGGTATGGCGGCCTGTGCGCAGGATGCCTGGGTTCCCGGTGGTCCTGGATCTGGACGATGCGGTCGAGCACGCCCATTACCACGGGCGAACCAGGGCAGTGCGGACAGAAAACGGCTGGAGGCGGCACATCGCGGAGCGTGCGGCCGCAGTTTGGGCAGAATGTCCGATGGTACTTGCCCAGCCTCGGGTCGAGCCCGAAGTTCCGCACAACGCTTCTCCCATCCTTGCGAAAGAGCGCCTTCATTACCTCATCGAAGCTGGGAGCGCCGAGAAGCATCTCGTTGTACTCCCTGCCTATCTTGCCTAGCGAATGACAGTCCGAGTTGGAGAGGAACGTAAAGGCCGTGAGCTCCCCAATGGTATCCGCGAGGTCTGTGTCGGCCGAAAGCCCAAGTTCAATGGCGGGAACGCGAGCCAGGGTATCCGGCGGGAAGGCATCGGAGAGACGACGCACGCAGTTGCCATAGATGCTCTTGTGCGGCGAGAACGCGTGGGCAGGAAACGGCACCCCTCCCTCATCATACGCCATCTCATACAAACGCCGGGCGGGCATGCCGCACCTCGGCGTGCTCATGTGGATGTTCGCCACGCACTTCGCGAGACGCCTTGAGAAGCCCTTGGCCTGGTCAAGGCCTCTGAAGAACACCAGATGGTGGCTGCTCCCACCATCGTCCTCCCTGGTCTCCACCTCGCTTGCGAGAAGAACCGCGACTCTGCCGCGGTACCCCACGCCGCCTCCGGGGATCTCGGCCATTTCGCCCGAGTCGAGAAGGCTCTCGATATCCTCGATGACTCGAGGGGACGCTGAATCAACGATGCCTACAACGTCGATGCCTTTACGCTGGAAACACTCTTTCGCTATGTTCTCGAACGTTAGGTTCCTGGCTCCAGACACCTTGACCGGACGCCCGTGGCTGTCGCGTCCGATATGAACGTGAAGATCCACGAAAAACCGTTTCAGCTCCACCTAAACGAGCCCCCTTGCCATCGCCATGAAAAGGCCGAGGAGGGTCTTCCCGTCGCGGATCTCACCCCTTGCTATCATGTCATCTAGCTCCGCGCGGCGCACTCGCCTGATCTCGATGACCTCGTCCTCGTCCGGCCTCTCATCTCCGGGCGCAAGGCTCGTCGCAAAGAAAAGGCGCAGCACCTCGTCGCAGAACCCGGGGGACGTGTAAAACGGCATGATTTCCTCAAGGACGCCCGCCCGGTAACCAGTCTCCTCCTCGAGTTCGCGCGCGGCGCACCCAAGTGGGTCCTCGCCTGGCTCGAGCTTTCCCGCGGGGATCTCCCACAAGGCCGACCGGACCGGGTATCTGAATTGACGGACCAGGATCACCGAGCCGTCGTGGTCGACAGCGACCACAGCAACCCCGCCCGGGTGTTCCACGACCTCAC
>JBLNCC010000025.1:0-10097 GCA_050260395.1 Betaproteobacteria bacterium | reverse complement strand
GGAAGTAGAAGTGATTGGTGGGCCCGCATCCGTGGCCCAGCGAGAACGAGTTCGCCACCGCCCAGGTGATGTAGTCCTTCGCCGCCCGCAGCGCCTCCGGGACTCCCATGCCTAGCGCGAGGTACGCCGCTACCGCCGCGGAGTACGTGCACCCCGTCCCGTGAGTGTTCGCGGTGGCGTAGCGCTTGGCGGACAACTCGATGAACTCCTCGCCGTTGAACGCTATGTCCACGGAGTCTTCGGGCTGGTCCTGGAGGTGGCCGCCCTTCACCACGACCCACCCCCGCCCCAAATCTTTCAGCCTCTCCGCCGCAAGCCGCGCGTCCGCCGTGCGCTGGATGGTGACGCCCAGGATCGCCGCGGCCACGGAGATGTTGGGAGTGATCACGGTGGCGAGCGGCAGCAGCCGGCGGACGAGAGCATGTCGCGCCTCGTGTTCCAGGAGCGGCACGCGCGTCTTGCTCACCATCACGGGGTCCACGACCACGTTCCCCACGGAGTAGCGCTGGATGGAGTGCGCGACCGCCTCTATAATGGCCGCGGTGGCAAGCATCCCGGTCTTGGCCGCGCCCACCTGAAAGTCGGTCAGGACCGCGTCCAGCTGGGCGGCGACGAAGCCTGGGTCGAGCACGGAGACCCCCGGCACTCCAAGGGTGTTCTGAGCGGTCACCGCGGTAAGGGCAACCGCGCCGAAGACGCCCAGGGACGTGAAGGTCTTGAGGTCCGCCTCTATGCCCGCTCCCCCGCCGCTGTCGGAGCCCGCGATCGTGAGTGCAACCGGGACGGTCTCAGGCTCGGTCCGCGCGAAATCGGGCGCTCTGTATCTTGAGATTCGCACATGCATCCACCTCCAGCTTTCGTCACAATAAACCGTACCGCGGCCCGCGCCGCATAACCATAACAAGGAAGATCATAGAGGATCATGCAACATCATCCCGCGAAGCACTCAACAGGGACGTCCTCCTCGACGTCCTCCTCAAGAACGTCCCCAATACGTAAACAAGACCAGCGACCGCAAGGCTGGGTATCGACGCTCCCGCCCAGAAACTCGTGCGAGTGCATCCGTAGTACGTGACCACACCCGCGGTCCACGCGATCATCGCAACGGTGTTCACGCCGCGGTTGTACCAATAGATGCCCCCCGGTCTAAAGAGGTCCTGAACGACGAGTTTTCTTCGCCTGACCAAGAAGTAATCGGACAGGACAACACCGAAGAGTGACACGAATACGGCCCCAATGAATAGGAGAAAGCTCTCGTAGCGCTCGATCGGGAAGAAAGCCGCTACCAAAGTCCCGGCGACCCCAGCTGCAAGAGTGAGGCGACGCTCACGCAGGTAAGGGAGAAGGTTCTGAGCAGATACGGCAGTTGAGTATACGTCGAGGAAAGCAGTGGTTAGCGTGGAGAACGCCACTATGAACAGGGCAATTGCCCCCATCCCCAGCCTTGTGAGGATCCCGACTATGTCCGCTGTCCCTGTGGCTAGAGCAGCGGTCAATCCCAACGCGTACATGAGGGAACTCGAGACAAAGTAGCCTGCCCAGCATCCGAAAAACGAGCCCGGCGCGCTCCTCCCGAACCTTGAGTAGTCCGCTACCAGGGGAAGCCACGACAATGGCATCGCTATCACTAGGTCGGTCGCGTACCCGAAGCTCATGCCGCCACCCCGACCCTCATTCACCGCCTGGAGCCCGCGCAGGCCGGCCGTGGACAGGATCCTGCACCCTATGTAGAGGCTTAGCACCAGGAGCAAACCCGAGACGACGGGCTCCAACCATTTCCATCCCTCTCGACCCACCCAAGCCCAGACGGTCGTGGCCACGCCTATCACTACCACCCACACCAAGTAACCGCGGAAGCCGAAGAGTTCCAGGCTCACAGCAGCTAGAGACCTCGCGGCCACGATGAGCATAACGGCCGTCCAGCCCACAAGCTGGATCACGTTCAGCACAGACGCGAGGTACGAGCCCCTCACCCCGAAAGGCGGCCTCACTGAGACCATGGACGGTATGCCGTGGTCGGTGCCGACCACGCCGCCCAGCGCGAGGAGCGTGGTGCCAACGAGATGACCCAGGAAGTTCGCCGCCATGCCCGGCAGAAGGCCGGCTTCGGCCAGAAACCCGCCTGCCAGCACCTCAGCAAGGGATATGCCCGCACCCGTCCATATGAAAAAGAACGCTAACGGATTGAGAGTTCGCTGGTCTACAGGAACTGGAGGAACTGGTTCGACCTCTGGTGCCATAGTGTCTCTTCCCTCTTCAAGAACTCTCGTGACCATGTCCGTTCGGAGATTGACGTGGCGATTGGGCATCGACCAGGCGCGAGCCGCAACACACAACAAAAGGAGCCGCGCCACTGGGGTCACGGCTCCTGGCCTTGCAGTTCCGGCGACACGCAGGTGCGACACTCACGCATGTGAAGATGTGAAGCGAAGGCCGCCGGCTGTCTTGCCGCCCGCTTCCCTACGGTGGCATTACCCACATCAGGTTCAAGGGGTTCGGGTCACACCCGTCTCAGCTCAAGCCACCTCGAGTCGCGGCTCCCCGGCCCCGCTACGCGCGCGCCGCGCCGCGCACCCACTTTACGGTGTCCTGTGCGGTGTCGCGTGGCGCGACGTCTGTACACAGCCGCGCAAGACGCAACCGCTATCGCCAGTCAACCTGGTGGTGGCTTCCGCTCCCCCACGGAACGGTCACGTATGCGTTTTTCAACGGTATTATAGCCTGGCGTTTCCTCTTGCGTCAAGATTTTCTGCAAGGCATACCTGTCAACGGAAAAGTGCGTGGAAACATACAGAAAGATGGGCCTATCATCGCGACCGAGTGCGTTCAGGGCATGTCCCTCGCGGGTCGGGCGTGGCCTCATGGTGACGGACGCCCTCGCCCGGGCGGGCCCTTCCTTCACCCTGCATCCCGCAGGTAGCCCGCTCTCCGGCCTCGGCGCCACGTCTGTTTATACATTACATCTGTTTATACGTCAGGCCTACCGGCGCCAGCGAGTCTTCGATCAAGCCTGGCAGCGCACAAGTCTACTTGAATGACTCAAACGAATCGCGGATGCTCTGGAAAACCGGCTCGTAATCCGCCCACTTAGCGTTGACCCCGGTGAACACGAACAGGTACCCGAGGTCGCCGTTTATCACGATCCAGTTCTGCTGGCGAAACTCAACGCCCTGGTCGAACGTCCAAGTGCCGACGGTCGCTGGGTACTCTCCTATCCAGGACGTCTCCTGGCTGACCAAGCTGAAGCCAGGCAGCGCCCCCTGGAGGGCGGGTATCCTTGAACTCAAGATCTGCTCGGGCTCACTGCCCGCCGGGGCGCTGAACATGACGAGTAACGCCTGCGCCTCGGGCACCCCTGACGGCTGAATAACGAGCATTGGAAGTCCCTGTTCCTCGGCTTCCATTAGGTTCCAACCTTCCGGAGCGGTTATCCGGCACGCGAAGTCGGCGTTGGTGTAGGTCTGACCCTCTATTCCGGTCTTGAGCTCGGTTGCCCCTGAGGACTCGTCAGCCGGGACCTCCACCTCCTCAATGGTGATGCCAAGCTGTCCGGCAAGCCCATAGCGCACCTTCTGGGTGCCCATCACATCGGGCGAATCCACGAACTTGAGCAGAAGGGCGTCAGGGGCAACCTGGTTGTGGGAGGCATCGACGGCCACCCACTCGCCGAGCCACACCTCGTTCCACATATGTCCAACCCAGACCCCATCCTGATACCTCTCGCCTAAAGCAATCCTGGTAGGAATGCCTGCGGCGCGCGCCACGGACGCGAAAAGCACGGCGTACTCCGAGCATTTTCCGCTCTTCTTCTCTAGGATCTGCTTCGTGGTGAGGGTCTCTGGGATCATCGCAGGCTCGATATAGTTGAACACCCACTCCACGAGCTTCTTCGTGGCTGCCCAGCCATCGGTCTCATCGCCCACGACCTCGCGTACGATAGCCTGAATCTCCGGGAGAGAGGCCGTGATGAACCTACCGTCGCCAAAGTAGGGCTCGAGGACAGGGTTCACGACCGGAAGCCTTACGCGGCCTGTGAAATCACGGTCATCCCGCTTGATCTCCACCAGGGCTTCCTGACCGGTCTCCGAGGTCACTCGTTCTACTAACCTCTGCCGGTTGTCGTTCCAACTGAAGTCCTCAAAAGGCACATCCTGCCAACTGACCCGGATTCGGCTTGCGACGCTCCGGATTGGTGTCAAAATACTCCACGCCGTCGACGGTGGTACGGTCGACGGTCCCCAATACTTGAGTGCGGGTTCCCCCGACGTCCACCACTAACTTGAACGACTTGGCAAGATAGCTTTCATCGGCCACCATCTCGAGATACTGGGTTATGGTGCGGGGAGCGCTCCCCAAAAAGCCCACCTGCATGGTGGATTCGGATACATAATGGAACAGCCCGTCACTAGAGCGATAAAGCTTGTCATACCCGAAACCCACGGGCTTTTCGCCCTGCTCTACCACCATCCACGTGTTGCGGACGGTCTCCGACGCGAAGGCCGCGCTCGACACCGTGAGCAGCAGTATTGCGAAAATGGTGATCGTTTTGAGGACCCTTTTCAGCATCTTCCCACTCCTCTCACGCCTCTCGCTCCAGCAGGAGCAGCCGCAACACACCGGAGGGGCACGCCAAGGCACACGGCTACCCATTATTATACAACAATGGATGGCAAAGGCATATCCCTAATCAAGTTCCGTCCACGTGAAGAACAGTAGGGTAGCCTTCTTCAATTCTGGGTCTGCGTTCCTATTGGGAGTCCTGTCATGCCACATGAAGGCTGCGGGTTCCATGGCCCCATCTCACGGCGCCTCGGTCGGGCGGGCAGCACAGACAGCCCGCCTGCGGCCCCGGCGCCGCGGCCTCCGGCCTTCGACCCTCGATCTTGCTACAACGGCAGAGCCAGGACCGCAGGGCCCGAACGGAAAACGGAAGAGGAGGAATCCGTTACCCCGCGTCGAAATTCTAAAAAGGTTGAACAAGAAGTATCTAGCAAGAGTTACACGCTTCTCCGAGTCCCCCGGCCTAAGGTTCGGCGTATAGCTCCAGCTATGGCGGGCGGACCGACAGGGTGTGTCGGGAAACGGACACGCCTCCCATCACGGAAAGGAGAGCAGGCAATCCTGACTGGGTCGCGCTTTGTGCTTCGGCCGGGCCCTGCCGCCTTTTCGTGGGACCCGGCCTTCGCTATTCCTGGGGTGAGTTCGTTATCTCCGGGACGGGCACGAGAGAGCATGGCTGTGCGACCTTTGCGCCGGTTCATTATGCTACGCTGTTTCGGGGCTTCAAGATGCTGTTCCGAGGAGGCTGCAGATGCGACGTCATAGCGATGCGGTATTCCAGTGTCAACCCACGATGTCGATGTCGCGGGCACCTGAGGGAGTCGTGCGGAACGGGGTCGGCTTTCCCTGCAGGAAGGCCACGAGGCCACCGTTAGTCTTGCTGGTCTCGTTTGCGATGCTCGCAGCGTGCGTCCTCGGCGTGGCTCTGGTGGGCCACTGCGCCGGCCTACCCGGCCTACCTGGCCTTCCCGGCCTCTCGCAGGGCGGCCTCACCTTCGCTGTCGTGGGCGACAGTCAGGGGAGGACCCCCGTGTGGGAGCGCATCGTAGACGCCCTCAACGCCACCCGCCCCGCTTTCGTGCTGCACTGCGGGGATATGGTCGCGTCGGGAACGCGCGAGCAGTACGAGGACTTCCTGAAGCAGGCCGAGAGGCTCCGCATGCCCTGGCACGCCGTGCCGGGGAATCACGACGTCCGCGGGGACGGCGCGAAGCTGTTCACGGAGTTCACCGGCAAGGACCGGTATTACTCGTTCGTGGAAAAGGGTTACCGTTTCATCGGGCTGGATAGCTCCGCGGCGGCGCTCGACGCGAAGCAAGTGGCGTGGCTCGAGCGGGAGCTTACGCAGAGCGGCCCGAAGTTCGTGTTCATGCACGTCCCCCTGTTCGACCCCCGTCCGGGCGGCGACCATTCTTTCCTCGACACTGAACAGGCGCGCCGCCTGCGGCAGCTCTTTCGGGAGCACGAGGTGCTGGTGGTCTTCAGCGGACACGTCCATCTCTTCAGCAGCCGCACGCTGGACGGCGTCACGTACGTGACGACGGGCGGCGCGGGCGCGCCCCTCTATGCGCCCCGGGCGGAAGGCGGGTTCTACCACTACACGCTGGTTCGGGTGGACGGCAACCGGGTGAGCGTCGAGGCGAAGCAGGTCGCCGTCAAGATGGAGGAGCCCGTTGTCAAGGTGGTCGGGCCGAAGGGCGAGAAGGAATTCACCCTTGGCGACCTAGCCCTGCTGCCGTCCGTGGAGGCCACGAGCGCATTCGAGAACCAATTCGGAAACGTGTCGGGCGGCGGCACGTACAAGGGGGTCCTCATGGCGACCCTGCTCGATCAGGTCGGAGGCGTTCGCCCGGGGCAGACCCTCGTCGTCCGCTGCAGCGATGGCTATTCCCAGGAGTTCGGGTACGAGAACGTTCATGTCTCGAAGGACTGGGCCAAGGTGCAGGGTCCCATGGTCCTCGCTTACGAGAAGGACGGCAAGATGCCCCCCGAGTGGGGCGAGGGGCCGCGCCTCATCTTCGCGCCACCCGACGGCGTGTACGGCAACGACGATTGCAGGCTGACGTCCCTTCCCGGGCAGGGATGGAACGTTTACAAGTCGGCGGGCGGGCGCTGGGCGCGCAACGTGTCGGTGATCGAGGTCAGGTGAGGCGGATCAGGAGGCCGGGCGGGCGTTTGGCAGCGGCGCGCTGCGGCGCCTTGCGGTTCCTTCGGTGCCTTGCGGTACTTTGCGTTGCTTTGCGGTGCCTTGCGGCACGCTTCACCCCGCTTCGGCGGGCTCCCGTGGGCTTCGGCGAGCTCGGGCGGCCGACGGGAAGGCGCGAGACACGCGAACGGTGGAAACCCTGGCAAGTCTCATTGAATCACAGAATCACATAGCAAGTCTCACTAAACCAAAGGAGGATGTGGAATGAAAGCGAACCGAGCGAACCGTGTGGTGCTGGCGATCCTGGCCTCAGCCTTCGCGACCCTGGTCGCGGCGGCCAGCGTACTCTCTCCGGGCGTTGCTCAGAGCGTTGCCCTTGCCGCGAATGCCGCAGAGGACGCTTGGAAAGTCGAGGTCGCGGGCGGCGGGAAAACCATCGTGCTCACGCCGGCCGATCTGGAGGGCATGGGCGCGGTGACGGCGGAGGCGGCGTTCAAGAAAACCACCGGCAAGATCGAGGGGCCTTTTGAGTTCAAGGGCGTCTACATGGATGACATCCTCGCGAAGGTCGGGGGCATCGCTCCGTCCGAAGCGATCCGCGTCACCGCCCGGGACGGCTACGCGATGACCTACACGTACGCCCAGCTCGCCGGGAATGTCCTCACTTACGATAAAGGCGGCGACGTCCTGCGCGCGGGCGGCGTGACCATGATTCTCGCGTACGAATCCGACGATCCGGGGGCCGCCGACAAGCTGCCCCGCATCGTGTATATCGCGAGCGATAAAGCCTCGAGTCCCCCCATCACCGACGGACATTTCTGGACGAAGGCTGTGGCGAAGATCGAAGTCGTCCCGGGCGTGGAGGATTGGGCGGTCAAGCTCAGCGGCGTGGAGCAGGCGCTCTTGGACAGGTCCACGTTCGAGAGCACTGTGACCTGCCCGTCAACGCCTCATCCCGGCGTGGTGTGGGAGACCACGGACAAGGAAGGCAACAAGGAAGTCTACGAGGGTCTCCCCCTCTGGATCGCCATCTCCATGATAGACGGTGGTGACGCGCCCGGCGGGCACTACCTCTTCAACGACGACCTTGCGCGCCAGGGGTACAAGGTTCAGGTGATTTCGAAGGACGGCTACAGTGTTGAGCTCGAGGCCGCGCTCGTGGCCCGGAACAACGATATCATGCTCGCCTACAAGAAGAACGGCGAGCCTCTCCCCGAAGAGGACGCACCGCTCATGCTCGCCGGCAAGGACCTGCCGTCGAGAAAGTACATGGTTAAGCAGATCGCCGAACTCCGCCTCGTCGACCTGCCAGCCACGTGGTAGCGGTAGCGGCCTCGGCCTCGAAGGGTGACGGCCTTGCGGGGTGACATAGTCAGGGACCAGTAAAGGAGGCATCGGGCGTGGTGGCTCCCGGGACATCTCTGAAGGGGCGAAAGTACTATTTCAGCACCCGCGACCTCGTCCTCATCGCGGTGGCGAGCGCCGCGGGAGGAGTCCTCAGCACGTACGTCGGATACCTTGGGAACCTCCTCAACAAGGCCTTCGGCGTGCCGTTCGGCGCCGGGCAGTGGATGGCCGGGCTGCACGTGTTCTGGTTCGTGCTCGTCCGCGTCGCCGTGGGACGCACGGGCGCCGGCACGCTGGCGGGCGTCCTCAAGGGCACCGTTGAGATGTTCACCGGGAGCACGCACGGGCTTCCTATCGTCCTGGTCTCGGCGGTCGAGGGCCTGCTGGTGGACCTCGCGTTGTTCCCCTTCAGCAGGCCGCCGCTGGCGGCGCTCTGCATAGCCGGGGGCGTGGCCGCGGCGTCAAACGTCGTCGTGTTCCAGACGCTGTACTTCTCCGGCGTGTCATGGGGCTACCTCGCCCTCATGGTCCTTTTCGCCTTCGGGTCCGGAGTCGTGTTCGGCGGCTACTTCGCCCATGGGGTGCTGGGAATAGTCGCGGAGGCGCGTCTCCTGCCGCTGAAGACGGGCGCGCCCCCGTCGCGGAGCGCCGGACGTTCCAGTTCCGGCAGGACACACCTCATCGCGACGCTGCTCATGGGCCTCGCCCTTGCGGGAGGGGCGGTTTACTACTACGCGCAAGTCTTCGAGCCTTTCTGGAGGGGTCCGACCTGCGCCGTCGAAGGCAAGGTGGCGAACCCTTACGTATACCGCCCCGTGGACTTCGAAGGTGAGCTCGTCACGGTGACGGCCGAATTGAAAGGACAGGTCACCTACAGGCCCCCCGCCGATTACACCGGCGTTCCGCTTGCGCGAATCCTCGAGCGCGCCCGTCCCGACGCATCCGCCACGCGGGTCCGCGTGCTGGCGTCTGACGGGTACGAGGCCGAGTTCGATCTCGGTGATATCATGGAGAACCGCGCCGTGATCCTGATCCGGGAGGCGGAAAACCTGCGGCTTATCGCGACGGGGTACGAAGGAGGATACTGGGTGCGGATGGTAACCCGGCTCGTGGTGGAATGAGGCGCCTCGAGGAAGTGGTCAAGGTCTCCAGACTGACGGTGCGCTACCCCGGGAACGCCGCGCCCGCGCTGAGCAACGTCGACCTTGCGCTCGGGGACGGTGAATGCGTGGTCGTGAGCGGACCGAGCGGGTGCGGCAAGTCCACGCTCGCGCTGTGCCTCACGGCCTTCATACCCCACGCCATCGATGCGGCCGTGACGGGCTCCGTGCGCGTGGCCGGCCTCGACCCAGCGCAAGTCGGCGTGTACAACCTCGCCGAGTTCGTCGGCCTGGTGCAACAGGACCCCGAGGCCCAGTTCTGCACCATGCGCGTGGAGGATGAGGTCGCCTTCGGCCCGGAGAACCTCTTGTGCCCTGCGGAGGAGATAGCCCGCCGCGTCGACTGGGCGCTCGACGCCGTGCGCGCCTCGCACCTTCGCGGGCGCAGGCTTGCGGAGCTATCGGGCGGCGAGAAGCAGCGGGTCGCCCTCGCGGCCGTTCTAGCCATGCGCCCCAGCGTGCTCATCCTGGACGAGCCCACGGCCCATCTCGACCCGAGAGCCACCGGCGCGCTCGTGTGCCTCCTCGGGAAGATGCAGTCGCAGCTCGGCCTGGGGATCATCGTCCTGGAACACAGGCCGGAGCGGTTCTTCGGCATCGCCAGCCGGGTAGTGCGGCTATCTGAGGGCGCAGTGGTCTTCGACGGCCCGCCGCCGGAGCTGCCTGGCCGCGGGGATGGCCCCTCGCCCCTCGTGCGTGGCGACGCGTCCGCGTCCAGCGGCGGCCTCCCCGCCGAGCATGCCACGCCCGGCGCTCCTCTCCTGCAGGTGCGCGACCTCACCCACAAGTATGGGGACAGGGCCGTCCTGCAGGACGTGAACCTGGAGGTCAACCGCGGCGAGATAGTCGGGATAATGGGCGACAACGGCAGCGGCAAGACGACC
>JBLNCC010000024.1:0-10868 GCA_050260395.1 Betaproteobacteria bacterium | reverse complement strand
GCTGTTGGCCTTGCGGCGCTCATCGAGGTTGACTGCATCATGGCGGGCGTCGACCGCGATGCCATAGACAATCTCATCAACCTGGAGACCGGAGACGTGCGCATTCACGCTCAAGGTTATTTCGCCAAGCGAGAGAGTCTTCCCATCGATCGCACCCTGGATCCTGATGCAGTGCTCACGGCGCTGAAGGACGTGGCGAAGATACGGGCTGCGACGCCGAGGCTCATGTTCGGCGCCCGTCTCAACACCGGCTGGGAGGAGATCCCCGTGACGGGCGTGGGTATAGACCCGGAACGCAACTCTCAAGTGTTTACGCTAGCCGAGTACGTTGAGGGCAAGTGGTTGACGCGAGGCGCAGCGGAAGCGCTCGTGGGGTACGATCTCGCGCGCGTGCTCGAGCTTGCGCCCGGCGACACCTTTACACTCGTCACGCGCACCCGTGACAGGGCGTTTCAGGCCATCGACCTCACCGTGGCCGGCATCATCAGGAGCCCTCACCCGCAGGTGAACAGCGGCCAGGTTTACCTGCCGCTCGACGTTGCAAGTCAGGCTCTTGCGCTGGGCGGCGCGGCAACGGAGGTCGTCCTGAAAACACAGGATGGCGCGCGGGTCGAGGATGTGTCCAGAAATGTGCGCGCTGCCTTGGAAGACGCCGGCATATCCGGTGAGGTGCTCACATGGCGGGACGCCGCCAGCGACTTTCTCGCGATAAGCCAGAGCAAACAAGGGTTCAGCGCCTTGCTCATCTTCATGATACTCGTCATCGCCGTGGTGGGCGTGGTCAATACCATTCTCCTCGGGGCCATGGAACGCGTCCGCGAGATCGGGATGATGAAGGCCATGGGCATGACGACTAGGGAGATTGTACTCCTGTTCATGCTGGAGGCCACAGGCATAGGCGTGCTGGGTTCGATCACGGGGTGCCTGATAGGCATAGCCGGCAACGCTTACCTGGTGAGCCACGGCATTAACATCCTCGAGAGTTATAAGGGTCTCGACATCGGCTACCCGATCGCCGGAGTTATCCGCGGCGCGTGGAACTGGCCCATGATCGCGGAGGCGTTCTTGCTGGGCATAGTGGTGAGCTGGGTGGCAAGCTACATTCCCGCCAGGAGAGTCGCAGCCCAGGACCCGATCGTCTCGTTGCGCCGGGGTTAGGATTGGGGGTGAAAACCGTGAGCCTAATGCGTATAGCGTTCCGTAACCTCGGAAGAGCCCGGGCGCGCACCGCGCTTAGCTTGATTGCAGTCGCGGTGGGCGTTTTCGTGGTCGTACTCGCGAAAGGAACCATCGACGGCATCTTCGACATAATGGTAGGCAACTCCATCAGGCTCACCTCGGGTCATGTGAGGGTCGTCGCCAGGGAATACCCACTGAAGGAGCGACTTCTCTCGCTGAACTATCCGGTGGACGGGTTTCAGGGCGAGGGCTATGAGTCTGTCGCGAACGCGTTGAGAGAGATTCCCCTGGTGTCGCATGTGGTCCCACGCCTCCGTTTCGGCGCCATGGTGGGTGGTGGCGAGGAACTCGAAGGGCTCATGGCCGTGGGCGTGGAACCGCAAGCGGAAGACAGGCTCATCGGGCTATCCCGCTACCTTGTCAAGGGACGGCTATTGCGACCCGGGGAGCGGGAAGCCGTCATGGGCCAAAGGACCCTGGACAGGCTGGGCCTCGGAGTGGGCGACAGGTTCACTCTTGTTTTCAATACCGCGCTCGGTTCCCTCAAGGGCTACACCTTTGTAGTGGTCGGCTCGCTCAATAGCGGCCTGCAGTACCTCGATGACGGTTTGGTCTTCGTGCCCCTCGACGTCGCCCAGGCTATGCTCGACATGGGGCCCGCGGTGACCGAGGTGCTCGTGATGGCGAAGGACGAGGCCAGAGTACCCGAGCTTGTGCGCGACGTTGAGAGGGTGCTGAAGGCAAGAGGTGCCGACGCCCGCTATATCGCCGAACCCTGGTACGAGCACAGCGAAATGATGAGGACGTTCCAGGTGGGAAAGACGGCGTACAACTTCGTCTACTTCTTTATCCTCTTCCTCGCGAGCTTCGTAGTGATCAACACCATGCTGATGATCGTGAACGAGCGGCGAAGGGAGATAGGCATGATGGGGGCCTTGGGCCTGCGGCCGGGGCAGATCCGGCGGCTTTTCTTGCTCGAAGGCGGTGTAATGGGTGTCGTAGGAAGTGCCATTGGGGCGTCAATAGGCGCGATCGCTCTTAAGGTATTGACCGGTACGGGAATACCCATCCCTGGGACATCGACCCTCGACAAGGTGTTCATGATCCCTTCGAAGCTCTATCCGAGGTTCAGTTGGGATGTCATCGCCTTTGCGTCTGTCGCAGGGATAGCGGTGACGCTCGTCGCGGTCTCCTGGCCCAGCGCCCAGGCTGCCAGGATCGAGCCAACGCAGGCGCTCAGAACACAATAGGGTCGAAGACGACAGGGATTCGCAGGGAGGAAGCGCACATGATGGTCGGAACGGGGATCAGGACGAAGATCGGGCTCCGGATGGCCATGGCCCTGTTGGTCGCACTCGCCATCGGTTCTACGGAGCTTAGCGGAGCGGGGGCGGCGGTGGAGGCGGCAGACCTGACTGCGGAAGAGATCGTAGCCAGGATGGATGCAAATGCATACATGGCCAGCGCCCACCTGGTGGCGAAGCTCGTCATCCGGGCCGGCAGCCGTGAGATTACGAAGCAGATGGAGGGATGGGTCGTCGGGAATCAGAAGGCCATGGTAACCTTCCTCAACCCCGGCGATCGCGGAACGAAGTACCTCAAGCTTGGCGACGAGCTCTGGATGTTCTTTCCCGATGCCGAGGATCTCGTGAAGATCTCAGGCCACATGCTCAAACAAGGCATGATGGGGAGCGACTTCTCATACCAGGACGCCCTCGAGAGCGAGAAGATGGGCGAGCTTTACGAGTTCAAGTTGGCCGGGGTGGAGACGTACGATGGAGCGAGGTGTTACGTTCTCGAGGCCACGGCGCTTCCTGGCAAGCAGGTCTCCTACCCGAAGCGGAAGATCTGGGTTGATTGCGAGAAGTTCGTGGCGAGGAGAGAGGAACTATACGCGGCAAGCGGCAAACTCCTCAAGGTCTCGCGGGTCGAGGAGGTCAAGGAGCGGGCCGGGCGCATCTACGCGAGCAGGGTGGTCATGGAAGACAAGTTGAAGCGGGGCTCCTCGACGACACTCATAATCGAGCAAGTCGAGTTCGACGTGAAGATCCCAGACGACATGTTCTCTCTGAGGAACTTGATGCGCTGATTTGCCGGCAGCCGCGGTGGCGCAGGCATAGGGGCCGCCTGCCGGCAGAGCGCCCATGCCTGCTCCCGGTCCGACCATCCCGGATGGTCGTGCGCAAGTCCGCGCATGTGACATCGGACCGGTCCACGCAGGCCTTGGTCAGTCTCGTGGCTCTGCCCAACATGTGGCCATGACAAAGCGCGACCGAGGGTGGTAGGTGATACGATGAAAACGACGGAACGGTATGCTGTGCACAAGTCAACCGAGCGGGGGGTCTCGCCCCTGCACACAGCTGTGCGTTGTCCAGCGGCCGTGGTCTGTCTTTGTCTTGCCGCCGCGCTTGTGCTTTCACGCGGGAAGGCAGCCGCGCAGTCCACGATGGATGCGGCCGCGCTACCCGCGCTTCAGGTGGGCGGCGAATGGCAAACAGGTGTATACGCTGCCCAGACGCAGGGCTCGTGGTCGGGTTCGGTGGAGTCCATGCTCAGATTGAAGTTGCGGCTCGGGGACTATCCCTGGAAGCTTTACGCAGATGTGGGGACGACGGTCAGCCGCGCGTCTGGAGCCGACGGTGGCTGGAGGACGACGACCGAGTTGGAGCGGGCGTACCTCAAGGTCTTCCTGCCGTGGGCCGACCTCAGCCTCGGGAAACAACAGATTACCTGGGGTGTAGGATACGTCTGGTCCCCCACGGACGTTTTCAACCCGCCGAACGCGCTAGGTCCTGACGGCTTGCGCCCGGCCGTGGAGGCGGCCGTCATCAGGGTCCCCGCCGGACCCCTGGCTTACTTGAGCCTCGTCGCAGCCCGGAACGAGCGCAGCTCGACGCAGCAGGGCGGCCGCGCCGCGTGGCAGTACGGAGCGAGGTATCACGCAAACTGCGGTGGCATCGACTGGTCTCTCGCGGCTGTGAGAGGTACGGGTACGACCATGGTAGGGGTAGACGCCAAGGGCGATCTCGCGGTCGGAGGCCTCGCGCTCGGCTGGCATGCCGAGGTCGCTCACCATGCGCCGCATGACGGGTCGAGCCCGTGGGTGGAAGGGGTACTGGGCGCCGATCGAAGCTGGGGCGGCGGGAAGGTCGTCTGGGCCGGAGAGTATTTCTACAACTCGCGCGGTGCTGCAACGCAGGATTCCTACACTTACACATCGTGGCTCGCAGGCGACCGTACCTACCTGGCTCGCCACTATGTGTTCACCCAGCTAACATATCAGCACGACGAGTTCACATCCGTTTTGAGCTCCGTGCTCGCGAACCTCGTGGATCGGAGCGCCGTCTTGACCGCAGGGACAACCATCCTTCTCGGCAACCGGTGGACACTCTCGTTGTCAGCGAGCGCCCTTGCAGGAAGACCGGGTGCCGAGTTCATCGGCGGAGCCATCCCCAACGCGTCCTTCAGCACGCCTAACGTGATGCTGAAGGCCCAGGCTGCGTACAACTTCTGATGTGAACAACGACATGCGTCGTCGATGATGTCTGTGACTGTACTGTGAGATGTAAGTCGTTGCCATACATTCGGGAGTTCACAACTGCCGAGGAAGGCTGCCAAAGAGCCGTGTCCCTCGCCGGGGGCTTATCGCCTACTCACGCTGCCCGGGTGTTTCTCTAGGTCTCACTGGCAAACGCGGCGAGTGCACGATGGTAATGCTCTCGAGCACCATCTCGGTTTCCTGTACGCCGCGGCTCTTGCGGATACGCACCTCGGCGCGGGGGATGTACACGGAGACTTCGTGTGGGAGGTCGGACGTGAACCATCGGCGCATCGACATGTTCAATTCCCCCAGGCCCACGCCGACCTCGTCAAGCGTGACCGGGCCGCATAGCCTTTCTCTGCCCGGCTTCAAGTGGGCAGCTTCCGGCGTGCCGTCCGACCCCAGGGAGCGCCCAACCACCGGTCCCTGTCTCCTCGTAACGTGGACAGGCTCGACGATCTGGATCGTGTCGAGGGAACGGCCCCGGCGCCCGTGTTGTCCGAAGACAGCGCCGCCGGCCCACTCGATGGGCAGCTTTATCAGGCGTGCAAGGCGATCCAGCACCCATGTCCACCCCCCTCCTGTACCAGCATATGCGAAAGTGTGAGCCCTCGGAACCTGTTGCAGCACCTGCCCCCACCGGGGCGCACCAAAGGAGTCCCCCAAATGGGTGATTGTTGCTCCCGGGGATTGCGTTAGGCACGTGCTCATGGTGACCTCTGGGTAGAGGAGGGGGGCGACTCGATCGTGGCCGAGAGCGAAACCAGAAAGCAACTGGCTGCAGGGAACGAGGAACAAGGGGTGTTCTTTCGGGCGTCCTTCGACCCCTTCAACATGATCATGCAACGGCTGGGCAAGCTCGACGATAAGGTCGAGAGGCTCCACGAGAAAATCGATACCAGGAGCGATGAGCTGCGCCAGGAGATAGCCAACGCGACTCACCTGGTTTGCCAGGCTCACGGCCCCTTGTCCTCGGTGCGATTTGTGGTCCAGGTGGTTGATCTCTTCGCGGATGTTTAATAGAATACATGTGAAAGCACGCACAATCGCCTGAATCCTGACGGTCGGGGCGCCTGTCGGAACATGGAAGTCGGGCCCGGGCCGGAGGGCGAGGCGGTGCACCGGGAGCCAATTGAAGAGGTTTTCGCCGTCCCTGAGTGGAGGGATTGCCTGAGTGCAAGGGGAGGCGTCTGAGTGTGGGCACTTGCCACAATGTGCTCGATCTCGAGAGCCCGTCTCCAACAGGGAGGCGGGCTCTTCATATGCAACGGCATTCTGCATGCAACGGCACTCTGTCGGGTGCCGTCGGAACGGGTGCACCGGCTGGAGCAGGGTACCCGGCCTCACCGCGTGCGACGTCGCGGGTACACAGGGCTGCCCACCCGGGCACGCGCGCGGGGCAAGGCGGGGCGGAGGAAGAACGCGAGCATGGTCCCCGGGGAGCATGCGATGTCGACGGTCCCCGGCGAGAGGCCGCGAGAGGAGAGGGCCGCAGATGACCGAGCACAACTTCGCGAGCGCAGTCAAGAAAGTCCAGGACACCCTGGGGCCTGATTGTCCCGAGGCACGGGAGGTCAGCGCGGTCACAAGTCCGCTCCCGGGGGAAGAACTGACCGAGGACGACATCGTCGCCCTCCTCGACGCGGGCCCGCAGGAGCAGCAAACCCTCTTCGCCCTTGCAGATAAGGTTCGGAAGCATTTCATGGGAGACGCCGTCCACCTTCGTGGAATCATCGAGTTTTCCAACTACTGCGTGCGCAACTGTCTCTATTGCGGCCTTCGGCGCGACAACAGAAGGCTCGCCCGCTACCGGATGAGCGTCGACGAGACCATGAAAGTCGCAGCAAAAGCCGTCGCGGCAGGTTACAGGACTATTGTGCTGCAGTCCGGCGACGATTTCCACTACCGCGCCGATGACATCGCGCGGATGGTCGACGGGATCAAGCGGACCGCCGCTGTGGCTGTGACGCTTTCCGTGGGCGAACGTTCGCGGAAAGAGTACGCGGTCATGAGGCAGGCCGGAGCCGACAGGTTCCTCCTCAAGCACGAGACCGCCGACCCCGACCTTTACAGGAAGCTCCATCCAGGCATGACCCTTGAGGGCCGCCTCGAGTGCCTGGCGCACCTTCGCGACCTGGGGTTCCAGGTGGGATCGGGGAACATAGTCGGCCTCCCCGGCCAGACCGTGCGCACACTCGCAAAAGACATCGTGCTGCTTCGCACGCTTGATGTGGAGATGGCAGGGATCGGCCCGTTCATACCCCATCCAGATACGCCGCTCGCTTCGTGTCCGCCAGGAGACCTCCCCATGTCCCTGAAGGCTCTCGCCGTAGCCAGGCTTGCGCTGCCTCTCACGCACCTTCCTGCGACGACGGCCCTCGCTACCCTGCACCCGGACGGGAGACGTATGGGGCTCGCCTGCGGCGCCAACGTGATTATGCCCAACGTCACTCCGCTGGAATGTCGGCGTCTCTACGAGATATATCCCGGTAGCATTGCGCTTCGCGCGCCAGAGGACGGTGGAATCGCCGAGATTCGAACCATGCTCTCGAGTCTCGGCAGGCCGGTTTCCGACACTTGCGGCCACAGTCCGAAGCCCGAGTGGGCCATGGCTACCCGGGTTGCCGATATTTCGGCGCATTGAACCGGAGTACAACAAGGAACGGGAGTACAACGAGGAGCTGCGGCCGGCACGAGGGGGGTAGCGGTTGTGCTGACTGCCGGACAAGGTAGGGAGGGGGGGTACGGCACCTGGACTGCCGCATACAGCCCGGGGTAGTCCCCGAGAAGGAAAGCGGCCAGGTGGCCAGGCCCGAATTTAGGGGCTTGGACCGGCCTCCTGACAGGTTAGAAGCTGCCAGAACCCCGGTTGCCGTAGGCTACTCCGATGCGTCGCAGTTGGGACGCCTACGGCCGAGTGAGACGCCGGGAACTCCACGACAGACGCTTGCAACGACGGCTGTAACATCTTGGGTTGGCGTAGTTACTCTCAGCTTGAGGTCCGCCGCGCGGTCCCTGCGTCGTGCGGCACATTCTGTTGATAGACAAGGCCGGAGGTGATTATCTCATGGTGGCAAGGGCGACGTGTGATTTCATCCCCCACGAGGAGATCGAACGTCTTCTCGAGGACGCGACCGAGCCCAATATTCGCGAGGTGCAGGATATCGCGGACAAGGCGCGCGAGGCAAGAGGCATTTCGCCCCGCGAGGTCGCGAGGCTCCTCAACGTCACGAACGAGGACTCCCTCACCGTACTCTACGAAACCGCGCACGAGGTCAAGGAGAGGATATACGGCAAACGCCTGGTGCTTTTCGCGCCGCTCTACTTCTCCAACTTCTGTGTGAACAACTGCGTCTATTGCGGGTACCGGCGCGACAACAACTTCGTCCGCCGCAAGCTCACGAAAGACGAGATCGTTGAGGAAGTCAAAGTGCTCGAGTCCATGGGGCACAAGCGCTTGGCGCTCGAGTGCGGCGAAGATCCGGTAAACTGCCCCATGGACTACATCGAAGAGGTCATCGAGACCATCTACTCGACGAAAGTGGGCAATGGGAGCATCCGCCGCGTCAACGTGAACATCGCGGCCACCACCGTAGAAGATTACAGGCGTCTCAAAGCCGCGAAGATCGGCACATATGTGCTCTTCCAGGAAACCTACCACCGGCCGACCTACGAAGCGATGCATCCGTCTGGCCCGAAAGCCGACTACGACTGGCATCTCGGCGCCATGGACCGGGCCATGGAGGCGGGAATCGATGACGTGGGTATCGGCGTCCTCTTCGGCCTGTATGACTACAAGTTCGAGGTCCTCGGCTTGCTCTACCACGCGATCCACCTCGATACCACGTTCGGCGTCGGCCCGCACACCATATCAGTCCCAAGGTTGAGGCCAGCACGCGGGGTTACGCTCGCAAGGTTCCCGCACCTCGTGAGCGACAGGGACTTCAAGAAACTCGTCGCAATCCTGCGCCTAGCAGTTCCGTATACCGGGATGATCCTCTCAACCCGTGAGCGGCCGGGGTTCCGCGACGAGGTTTTCGCCGTGGGGATCTCTCAGATCAGCGCAGGGTCGCGCACAGGTGTCGGGGGTTACAGGAAGGAAGGCCCCGGCGTCGCGGACGGAACGTCCTGCGGTGCCAGCACGGGCGTCGCCAGCGTGGCCGCCGATAGGGCCGCAGCCACAACCATGGACGAGAGCGAGCACAGCGCCCAGTTCGCCGTGGACGACCACCGAAGCCCGGACGAGATCATCGCAAGCCTTGCCCGCTCAGGTTACATCCCGAGCTACTGCACGGCCTGCTACAGGAAAGGCCGCACCGGGGACAGGTTCATGCAGTTCGCCAAGACCGGCGAGATCCAGAACCTCTGCCAGCCCAACGCGATCCTGACGTTCAAGGAGTACCTCCTCGACTACGCCTCGGACGAGACCAGGCAGGCAGGAGAGGAGGCCATAAGGCAGCATCTCGATATGATCCCGTCGCCGAAAGTTCGGCAGGAGACGGTAGCGCGCCTGGCCAGACTGGAGCACGGCGAGCGCGACCTCTACTTCTGATGGGGCGCTGCCCCCGGATGCGAGCAGCACCGGGACATCATACGCAAATCCCAGGGAGGGGTGCGCGTGCAGTCAACTCCGCGCAGCAACAGGCTGCATATAGCGATATTCGGCCGTCGGAACGCGGGGAAGTCGAGTCTCATAAACGCTCTCACGAACCAGGACATCGCCCTCGTCTCCGACGTCCCCGGCACCACCACCGACCCCGTGTACAAAGCCATGGAGATCCTCCCGGTCGGGCCCGTGGTCATCATCGACACTGCCGGGATAGACGATACCGGAGAACTCGGCGAGCTCCGGGTACAGAGGACCAGGCAGGTGCTGGCGAAATCAGACCTTGCCGTCGTGGTGGCCGATGCCACGCGCGGTATCGGGGAGTACGAGCGCTCCATCGTGGCCGAGATACGTGAGCGCGGTCTCCCGGTGATCGGGGTGGCGAACAAGATGGACCTCATCAGCCAGGACGGCGCCTTGAAGACCGCGATGCTCGACGTGTGGGGCAGGGAACTCGGAGTCAGCTTCGTCCCGGTAAGTTCGAGGACAGGAGAGGGGATAGGTGCGCTCAAGGAGCGCATCATCGAGGAGGCCCCGAAGGACTGGGAGGGTCCACCCATAATTGGAGACCTCGTGGCTCCTGGAGATACGGTCGTCCTCGTGGTACCCGTAGATATCGAGGCCCCCAAGGGCAGGCTCATCCTCCCGCAGGTCCAGACGCTGCGAGACCTCCTCGACCATGACGCCCGGGCGATCGTCGTGAAGGAGAACGTGGTCCGCGCCGCCATCGAAAACCTCAAGGCTTGCCCGGCGCTGGTCGTGACTGACTCGCAGGCGTTCGGGACCGTATCAGAGCAGGTCCCACGCAGCGTCCAACTTACGTCATTCTCCATCCTCTTCGCGCGCCACAAGGGCGACCTCGCCACACTCGTCGAGGGCGCGCGCCGCGTCGCACGTCTCAGGCCTGGCGCGCGGGTCCTCATTGCAGAAGCGTGCACGCACCACCCCATCGGAGACGACATCGGCAGGGTCAAAATCCCAACATGGCTCGAGCAAAAGGTCGGTGGCAAGCTGAACTTCTCCTGGGCTGCCGGCATGGGGTTTCCGGACGATCTCGCAAGCTTTGACCTGGTGGTGCATTGCGGGGGATGCATGATCAACAGAAAGGAGATGCTGCATAGGATCGCCCGAGTGAGGGCCGCCGGGGTGCCTGTAGTCAACTACGGGGTGCTCATCGCCTACCTCCACGGTGTCCTCGAAAGAGCTCTCGAGCCCTTCGTCGCGGCGGGCGTGCTGGGCGCGCCATGCCATAGGTAGCCAAGCGCCAAACTAGAACATTGCCTTTGCCCACGCCGTGTTTGGCTGGACGCTGTACCGTCGAGCGCGTGTGCCTCGTGGAAGTTCGAGCTTGGGCAACTCTAAGTGAGGGTGCGGAAATGCGACTTTCGGGAGGGGTTGCAGGCGTTCCACTCGGTGACGGCGCCCCAAACGGGGCGCCTTGACAAGACCCGGCCTGCGGACCCAGCCTGACGCACCCCCACTTAGGAGCGGTAGTCGGCCCGGAGCGGAGCCCGGGGCAGGTGGAGGCATACCGGCGGAGGC
>JBLNCC010000023.1:0-5730 GCA_050260395.1 Betaproteobacteria bacterium | reverse complement strand
CGAAGGTGCTTATGTCCACCTTGTCTTTGTCGATCCACTTCTGCATGGGCACTATGGCCTTGCTGTCGATCATGAACTTCGTCCCGATATCGTACACCTGCATGACATGGGGTGTGGACTTGGTCTGAATGGCTGTCTTGAGTTTGTTGATGGCGTCGTCATACGAACCCTGGTAGACGGCCTGAACCTGGATGTTCGGGTGGGTCCCGTTGAACTCGTCCACGAGCGTTCTCGTGGTTTCCGCTATCTTTCCGCCCAGCGAGTACCAAAAGGTTATCTTGATGGGTTCCGCAGCGCCGATGCCAACCTGGGACACGAGTATCGCCAACATCCCAAGGACGAGACCCGTCAGAACGGTCTTCTTCACCATTTTGAACTCCTCCCATGGTTTTCTAAGAGCCGCTGGCTCGCCTGTCTTGCGAGACGGTCAACTCAGACGCCGGATCACGCACGCCACGAACGCCCCCACGCTTTCAACCTAGCTCGCCAACTCGAATCTCCCCCGGATACGCACCCCCTTGCATTCCGTTTCCCCGGTCGAACCACACGAGCGTGCGGCTGGCACATGCCGCGTCCCGCCCGGGTCTGCTTGGCGCGTCCCCTCTCGCCGCTCGCCTACCCCTTCAGCGCCCCCGCCGTGAGCCCTCTCACAAGCTGGCGATACCCGAGCAGGAGCAGGAGCGCGGTTGGAATGAGCACGAGCACGATCCCGGCCATAGTGCTGTTCCACGCCACGGATTCGTCCCATTGCAGCATCGCGAGGCCTATCTGGACCGTCCGCATCACGTCTGTGTTCGTGACAAGCAGTGGCCACAGGTACTGATTATAGGTGGTTAGGAACGTGTACACCGCAAGCGTGCCCAAAGCTGGCCGGGCAAGCGGCAGCACGACTGTTGCAAAAAACCGGAAACTCCCGCATCCGTCCATGAGCGCCGCGTCCCGAAGCTCGCGCGGGATAGTCAGGAACGACTGCCGAAGGAGGAATATCCCGAACGCGCCCGCAACGAACGGAAGGGCTAGGCCCTGGTATGTGTCGGTCCACCCGAGGTTTCTAATGGTGATGTAGTTCGACACGATCGTGACTTCCCAGGGGATCATCATCGTCGAGAGCACTATGTAGAACAGGAGCGTCCGCCCCTTGAACTCGAGGAAACTGAAGGCGTACGCTGCGAGGCTGCCGGTCGCCAGCTGGCCCAGCATCACGGAGGTGGACACGATAAAGCTGTTGAGAATGAACCGAAAGACTGGAGCCCTCGCAAGGGCCTCGGAATAGCTCTGCCAGTGGATGTGGGACGGCAGGAACCTCGGCGGGTAACTCACGCTTTCCGCCGGCGAAAACAGGCTAGTTGCGATCGCGTAGTACACGGGGAAGAATACAATGACTGCACCCGCTACAAGCGCGGCATAGCACGCAACGACGCCAAGACGTCGACGCCGCCTGTATTGCAAGCCCAGCTGCTGCCTCATTGGTAGAACACCCGCCTTTCGAAGAGAACGAACTGCACCACGGTCAGCGCGAAGATGATGGCAAACAGCACCATCGCCTCCGCGACGGCAAATCCGAAGTTGAAGTTGAAGAACGCCTCCCGGTAGATCGAATAGACGACCACGTTGGTGGCGCCCGCAGGCCCGCCCGCCGTCAGGATGTTGATCTCGCCGAAGGACTGCAGTGCGTTTATCGTCGAAGTTATCACGAGGAACATCAGGACCGGGGAAAGGAGCGGCAGGGTGATCCTCCAGAACATCGTCCATGCGCCAGCCCCGTCTAGCCTCGCGCTCTCGTAAATCTCCTCGGGTATGCTTTGTATGCCGCTGAGAAGCAGGATGGTGTTGAAACCGAGGCTGCGCCATACGGCCACAATGGAGACTGCTGGAAGCGCCCAGCGCGGGTCGGCGAGCCAATTGACGGACGGAACGCGGAGTAAGCTGAGAAGGTAGTTGAACACGCCTTGCGCAGGGCTGTAAAGCATCATCCATATCATCGACGCGCTGGCGACCGCCACGACCACCGGTGAGGAAAACACCATACGGAAAAACGCTATCCCGCGGAGTCTCCAATTAGCCATGAGAGCGAACAAAAGCGAGACAGCTATGCTCGGGACCACAGTATAGACGGTGAAAAGAGCGGTAACCGCCAGGCTCTCGCCGAAAGCGCCCGACGTGAAAATGTCTCGATATTGCTGAAAACCTACGTACACCTGCGGCTGCCCCATGATGTCCGTGATGTATAAGCTCAGTCGCAGGCTCTTGAAGAGCGGGTAGAAGACGAACGCTCCAAAGATCGCGAACGCCGGGAGGAGGTAGAGCATCCCTTCGCCAAGTCTCAAAGCCTCACGCCATGGGCTTCTGCGGCGGACGCCCGGCGTTCTCCACGTGGTTGTTGCCGCGGAGTTCATCTGGTCATCACCCCGTTGTTGGCAATTCCCTGCCAAGCAGTGAATGAAGGTAACCCGTGATGCGTTTAGCAACCCCTCCGAGACTCCCAAGGCAAAAAGGAGAAGCACCAAAACGGAAAACAATGCTTTCCGTTCCGGCCTTCTCCTTATCTCCGCGCCGCAACATCAGCAGCACATGACCCCGCCGTGACGGGAGGTCGTCGCCTGCCGTATTCACCTAATAATCTGTATTCACCGGCAGCCCGCAGACTCCTCCTGTCTCACACGACGTTTTTCTATAGCCCCACAATTCCTTCTTGCTCGTTGAAACGCCCAGCGCGCCCGTGGCAAGCACACCCTCCAGCTCAGGGACGGTTTCAACTAATCCGCCGGCTATGAAGGGCGATATCACATCAACCGGGAGCCGGTGAATAATGCTGGGGAGCACGAGTGCGGGTAGAATCTCAACGGCATCCGGCCGCGACGAAGCGACCACAGATAGGCCTGTCTTGAGGGACTCCGAGTCTAGTACGAAGAGGCGCTGGACTGCGACGAGGCCCTCGTCCTTCGCCGCTTTTATCAGGGAGCTCCTGGTCGTCAGGATGCCCTTGACCCCGAACTCCCTGGCGAGCCACTTCATGCCCACCGGGTCCTTTCCGATCCCCTGCAAGAGGTCTACGTGGCAGAACACCTCTTGTCCGGCGGCCCGGGCCTTCACAACCACGTCGGACAGCTCGTAAATGGTTCCCGTGAGGAAGAAAACGAGAGCCGCGCCGCAACGTGCGGCCTCGTCCACCTCGTCGGCCCGCCGCAGGGCCGGGATCGCCGGATGCCTCGCGAGATGCGAGGCGGGAAGCGCCTGCCCGCGAATCCATCCCGTGTGCTGTGCCGTCATTGCCATCGTCCTCCTGCTTGCGGTTGCGAGCGCCAGAATGCGTCCGGGCGAGCCGTCGCGCCATCGCGGGACCCGTTGCCGCCGTCCGCGTGCGAGACGCTCTCATACGCGGTCGCTCCCTGGACTCGACATCAGAACCACGGTCTCAACGTGCGCAGTCTGCGGGAACATGTCCACCGGCTGCACGCTCGCCAGTTTGTAGCCGATCCCCGCAAGAATCCTCAAGTCGCGGGCGAGGGTTTCCGGGTCGCAGGAGACATACACGATTCGGCTGGGCTCCAAGAAAGCCAACGCCCGAAGGGCTTTGGCGTCGCAGCCCGCGCGCGGGGGATCGAGCACCACCACGTCCACGCTGCGGGGCAGACAGCTCGCCGCCTGCGCCGGACCTCCCGCCGCTCCCTCGAACTCCGTCGCGAGCACGTCCTCGACCTTGCCCGCGATGAAGTCGCAGTTCGTGAGGGAATTGAGCGCCGCGTTCCTCCGCGCGTCCGCCACGGCAGAGCGCACCTCCTCGATGCCGAACACCTGCCGGCACCGGCGGGCAAGAACAAGGGAAATAGAGCCGACGCCGCAGTACGCGTCGAGCGCCACCTCGCCCCCGGAGAGGTCCGCGGCTCGCAGCACCTCGTTATAGAGCACCTCCATTCCTTCGGGGTTGACCTGAAGGAACGAGTCTGCAGACACCATGAACTCGAGGCCGAGGATGCGCTCGCGGAAGAAACCTACACCCTTCACGACCCTCGGGGCCGCGCGGCGCGACTGCCTCAGCCGTGAGCCTTGACCGGGCTCCTCGGCGCCTCTCGCGGCGGGCTCGACCTCCTCGACCTCTTCGACCACGCCGACCAGCTTGGGAACGGCGACCATGAGCTCATCCGCGATTTGCTCGACTTCGTTGAGATGCCCGTCCCCCGGGACGAGCACGGCAAGGGCCTGCTCGCCGTCGCGGTTGCACCTGGTTACGAGATGCTTGAGGGCGCCTCTCCGCGGCGGACGAGCCCGCACCCGCCCGGATTCCGCGTGCGGATCGGCGGCGGCACACACCCCGCTGCCGCCCGCCGCCCCTAGCTCTCTCACATCGCCACTCCATACCGGTGTGCCGCGGCGGGCAAGGAGAGCGTTCAGCGCCTGGAAAACCTCGTTGTTGGTCCGATGCTGGATCAGGCACTCGTTGAAGTCGACCACGTCGTGGGTGCGGCGGCCGTAGAACCCGGACACGAATCCCGTCTCGCCGCCCCGGCGGGCGGAATACGAGAACCTCGCCTTGTTCCGGTAGTGAAACACCGACGGCGCCGCGAGACAGTCTCTAAGAGGAATGTCATCGAACTTCCCGATGCGCCGCAGCGCCTGTTCCACGCGGCGCCTCTTGTAGGCAAGCTGCGCGTCGTACGAGATGTGCTGGAGTTGGCATCCGCCGCACTGGAAGTACACGGGGCACGGCGGAAGCACTCTCGCCGGCGACTCCTTCTCCAGCGAGAGGAGCTCCGCCCTGGCAAACCCCCGCCGCTCCTCCACTATCCTGACCACAGCCGCGTCGCCAGGAGCAGCGTACGGCACGAACACCACGCGCCCGTCTTTTCTGCCTACGCCCTCGCCTGAGTGGTTCAGATCAGTGACGTGGACGCTGAAAACCCCGCCCTGCCCCATGCGCGGTCCCCATCCGGTCACTCCGTGTGCGCCTGCTCCCGGGCGGCCTTGTAGATCTCCTGCAGGTCGTCCACGACCCCGAGCAGGTTCATGGCAAGGCCCAGATCCCCGGAGAACGCGATCTGGCCGGACATCGCCGCTCCTATCGGGTCCACGTCACCGCCGAACACGCCGTCGAGAGTCTCGGCGTCCATGGAAAGCTTGATCTGAGCGGATGTTATGTCCGCGCCCACTTCACCGCCTATCTCGCCATCCCTGAAGGTGAGAAGGAAGGTCTCGGCGAGGTCTGTGATGGCGAATCCGACCGTGAGCCTCAGCCCCTGGGTCGCGCTGAGGACCCGTGCGTCCGACCTCATGAGATCCACCATGCGCCGGGCCACCTTCCGGAGCTGCTCTCCAGACTCGTAACGAGCCACCGGCACCACTGCCTTTCTCGCTGATTTGCGCTTGCTGGACACCGTAGAAACAGGCCAAGGCTCGCAAGCGTTTCCGCGCCCTGTTTGGAGCACCTGGCACAATTATACCACCGGGTCCGCATACAATCACGGCGGGACCCGACAAAGGCGTGTCGGTTTGTGGAGCACAAGAAGGCCGATCATGCGGTGTCCACGCTATGTCGGGTACTGGGTGTCTCCACCAGCGGCTACTACGCAGTTGATGCAGTCAACATGGCCGTCTGGAACTGCAGGCCCGCGCCCGGGGTAATCCACCACTCCGATCACGGGGAGCAGTATGCTGCCATAGCATTTGGTTGCACCCTCAAAGAGGCGGGGATCCTCGGCTCAATGGGTACGGTCGGTGAAATCTTGGATAGCG
>JBLNCC010000022.1:0-4310 GCA_050260395.1 Betaproteobacteria bacterium | reverse complement strand
GTTCGCCGCATCACAGAGTTTTCCTTCACCATGGCGGTCACAAAACCCTTCTCGTCTGTCCTCCGCACCTCACACAGCAACCCTGCCCGCCACCGAGCCGAACCCACGCCGAACACCTCGTCAGGGCATCGTCAGCGTGGCAGCCCTGCTCGGAATGCCCCTCGTCGCGCCCTCGCCACTTGAGCCACGTACACGGCCCCTATCAGCAAGAGCCCGACAATATCCGTGGAGATGTGAGGGTGGATGAGCAGGAGCCCCCCGATGAAAAGAAGCAGCCTTTCAACGGCCCGCGTCGACGTCAGGAGCCATCCTTCCACTGCCGCGCCAACGGCGATCATGCCGATAAGGGCACCGATGACGATTCTGGCGGTGTCAAGCCACGATACCGTGCCGATGAGAAGCAATGAGGGAGCATACACGAAGAAGTACGGGATCAGGAAGGCTGCTATCGAAAGCTTGGTGGCCTCGACCCCGGTCCTGATCGGGTTCGATTTCGCTATCCCGGCCCCGGCGAAGGCCGCAAGAGCCACGGGCGGCGTCACGTCGGCTACGATGCCGAAATAGAACGCGAACATATGCGCGGCCATCACCGGGACGCCGAGCTTCATGAGGGCCGGCGCCGCTATGGTCGATGTGATGACGTAGTTGGCCGTGGTCGGCGCGCCCATGCCGAGCACCAAGGATGTCAGCATGGTGAAGAAAAGAGTGGGAAGGAGCTGGCCTCGAGCCAAAAGAATGAGTCCGTTCGCGAGCTTCAAGCCAAGGCCGGTGAGGGTGACGGTCCCGACGATCATGCCCGCGGCGGCGCAAGCTATCACAACACCAAGGGCGTTCCTGGCTCCCTGCTCAAGCGCGGTGAGGACATCCCGGGGCTTCATCCTGGTCGCCCTCGAAAGACAGCTCGCCAAGACCGCCACGACGAGGCCCCAAAGCGCCGCTCTCATCGGGGTGCTGCCCTCGACGAGCAGATACACGATGGCGACGAGGGGAAGGAACAGCTGGCCGCGTTGGCGCATGATGTCCCAGAACCTCGGCAGCTGCTCCTTGGGGAGGCCGCGCAGCCCTGTCTTCTTGGCCTCGAGGTGGACGACAATGAATACGCCGGTGAAATAGAGGATGGCCGGGATGATCGCCGATTTCGCGACCTGCAAGTATGGAACCCCGATGAACTCCGCCATCAGGAAGGCAGCCGCCCCCATGATCGGAGGCATGATCTGGCCGCCGGTCGACGCCGACGCCTCAACCGCCCCCGCGAACTCCGGCCGGTAACCGAGCCTTTTCATCATGGGGATCGTGAAGCTCCCGGACCCAACCGTGTTCGCGACGGAGCTCCCGGACACCGTTCCCTCGAAGGCGCTCGTGATGACAGCGACTTTCGCTGGGCCACCCGCGGCATGGCCCGCTATGGAGTTCGCGATGTCTATGAAGAACTGTCCGATGCCGGTTTTCTCGAGAAACGCCCCAAAGAGGATGAAAAGGAATATGAACGTGGACGAGACGCCGAGCGGGATGCCGAAGATCCCCTCGGTGGTGTAGAACATGTGTCCTACCAGCCTCTCTAGAGACGCACCGCGATGCCCGAAGAACCCCGGCACGTATCGTCCGAAATACGCGTAAGCAAGGAAACAACCCACGACGACCAGTATGGGAGTCCCCACCACACGTCTGGTGGCCTCGAGCACAAGCAAGATGCCGATGGCGCCCACGGCTATGTCTGTCGTGGTATAGGCGCCCGCCCGCACCAGGAGCGCCTTGAAGTTCCAGACCAGGTAACTCATGATGAAGGCGCCGCCCGCGGCCAGCGCTACGTCGTACCACGCCAGCCTGCGAATGCCTCTGCGGGAAGCCGGGTAGAGGAGATACGCCAGCACAACCCCGAATCCCAGGTGCACAGCCCTCTGTATCTGCGCCGGAAGCACGCCGAAGGCTGCGGTATAGAGTTGGAAGAGGGAGAACGCGACCGCGATGACGCCTATGACAACGGAATAAACCCCTGGAATCCTCCGGTACGCGGCCTCCCTGTCGTACTTCATGAGGATGTCTTCGATCTCGGCTTGGCTTACGGGCTCGTGGTCCGCAACGCCTGGGGGCGTGCCAGGGCCTTCACCGACTCCTTCCGGAGCCTCCCGTATCCTCTTTTCCACCAGAACCTCCTCCTGAGCAAGAATGCAACCGCTGGGGCACGAACCACCCTCAAAGTGAGGGCCGTCCCCGGCTCCGCCAGGCTCGCAAGCATGACGGTCTCGCCGGGGATCGCAAGCGCGTGCCCAGGCACCGAGCTGACGGCCAGGCGAAGTTCCCCGATGCGCCGGTGAAGCCCGGTGATCGTTATCTTCCCGCCGTCCAGGACGAACCGCGCGCCCTCATCGGCGGTCGTCGGCAGCCCCGCGCCGAAGGACTCGTACACCGTCTCAACGAGGTAGATCGCGAGGTCCGGACCGACCGCAAAGACCTCGCGGACCGGCGTCTGTTCCACGGAGTGAATGAACCTTACCTCGAACCTGCCTCCCACCGGCATGGGGACGAAATACAACAGGCGGCCGAACGGGCCCTCCCTTACCTCGAGGGCCGCGAACCCAGGAACGAGCGCCGCCACCCCGGCCACCAGAATTGCCAACGCAAGGGTGGCGATAGTGCCGCCCTTGCGCCGAAGGAGTCTCCCTGTGCACCCGGTATCATCGCAGCGCCCCATGGATGTGCCCGGACCATCCCCTTACTCACACACACGTCACTTCACAAGGCCCTTTTCTCTGAAATACCTCTCAGCCCCGGGATGCAGCGGCGTGCTGACACCCGCGAGAGCGCCCGCCAGGGTTATCTCGTTGCCCTTGGCGTGGGCCTTCGCAAGTTCGGGGAGGTTCTCGAACAGCGCCCGGGTCATCTGGTAAACCAGACCCGCGTCAAGGTCCATGCGGGCGATGAGGACAGCCTGAACGGCCACGGTTTTCGCGTCCTTGGTCTGGTTGATGTACGTCCCTGCAGGAATAACGGCCTGCCCGTAGAAGCCGTACCTGTCATGCAGCTTCTTGTACATGTCGTCCGGGACCTCGACGATCTTGATCTTATGCTGCGTGGCCACATCTTGGATCCCTGCGTTCGGTATGCCCGACGTAACGAAGAAGGCGTCGATGTGCTTGTCCTTGAAGGCTTCCGCGGACTCGGCGAAACTCAGGTACTGCACCTGGGCGAGGTCTTTGTAACTAAGGCCGTACGCTTCGAGAATCTGCCTGGCGTTCGCCTCGGTTCCGCTTCCAGGCGCTCCGACCGACACCCTTTTGCCTTTGAGGTCGGCCACGGAATCTATCCCCGAATTGGCGGACGCGACGACCTGGATGAGCTCAGGGTAAAGAGAGGCAATCACGCCGAAGCTTTGCAGCTTCCCGTCCTTCTCGAAAAACTCCGTCCCGTTCCAGGCATAATCCGCGGTATCGGTCTGTACCAGCGCGAGATCAACTTCTTTCTGATGGATCATCCTCAGGTTCGCGATGGAAGCGCCCGTGCTCTGAACCGTGACATTGACACCCTTCACCTTCTCGTTGATGAGCTGCGCCATGGCCCCGCCCAGAGGATAGTAGGTTCCCGCCGTTCCGCCGGTAGCCATGACAAGCTGGGCCACGGCCGCGAATGACGCGGACGCCACGCCGAGCACGAGACACACGGTGATAGCGGCCAACACGACCCTTCTCATTTCCTAAGCCTCCTCACCCAAAGATTTCACAGAATCGGTTGATTACTCCCTCAAGGGCGATCATTCGACGAACCCAGCCGTGTTCCTTCCCTAGGCCTTTGTTCCAATTCTCCGCTCTCAGCCTTCGATGGTGACGGTGCCCGCCGCTCGGTTATGGCACAGGTCTGCAGTCGCCCACTCATATCAGTAGCGGAGGCCCAGAGGGCCTTCTCAGACCCGCCTGGCCCCCCGATCAGAGCGTTGTCACCGCCCTTTCGAAACCAGCTTCTTGATTAAGTCTTCCACACGTTCTTTCGCGGCCTGGGTCGCCTCTTCGTCCAGTTCGATGCGAACCTTGAGAATCATGCCCTCGCGAACGCCTTCGGGCAAGGCTCGCACAGGCCATATGATCACATCGGCCTCGGACTCGCGCACAAGGAGCACGGCCTTGCCATCCTCGATTCTATCCAGCGTAACCCTTATCTCCACGGCTTTCATCGTACAGCCCTCCCGACCACGATCTATGTAGATCGCCATGGTTATCGCCGGTTCCAGAAAGCGCACGCGACGAGCAGAGTCGCCGGTGTTGCACTCGGGGGCGGCACCCCAAGCGCGGCGCGCTTCGCCAAAATCCGGCGCGTCT
>JBLNCC010000021.1:0-11881 GCA_050260395.1 Betaproteobacteria bacterium | reverse complement strand
TCGGGGACGCGTTCGAGGAGTCGAGGCTGGTGTATCCACGCGCGGGTTGCGTGGAGCAAGACATGGAGGACATGTACGGCTCCTGCCTCCGAACCATCAAGGCGGCCGTTGAGAAGGCCGGGATCGAGCCTCGGGGAGTGGCCTCAATAGCGGTGGACGGGCAGATGGCGGGCATCGGCGGCGTGGCCGAGAACGGGATGGCGTCCATCAGGTACGATTCGTGGCTTGACACCCGCTGCGAGCCATACATAGACCTCATGGAGAGGGAAGCGGGGGGCGCGGTGCTCGCCGTATCCGGAAGCCCGCCCACGTATGACCACGGCCCGAAAATACTGTGGTGGATGCACGAGGAACCCGAGGCGTTCGAGCGCACTGCGAAGTTCGTGGTTCCTTCGGCCTACGCGGCGATGCGGATGTCGGGGCTCACTGCCGCGGACGCGTTCATCGATTACACTCAACTGCATTTCTCAGGGTTCGGAGACACCGAGAACCTGACGTGGTCCCAGGAAATATGCGCGGCCTTCGCGGTTCCGGTCGGGAAACTGCCCAGGATAGTCGCGCCGTACGACATCGTGGGCCGACTCACCGCCGAGGCCGCGGACAGTGCTGGGCTGGTGCCGGGGATTCCCGTCGCGGCTGGTGCGGGTGATCAGGCGGCTACGTCGCTCGGCGCAGGCATCGTTGAGCCCGGCCAGGTTTTCGATGTGGCGGGCACGGCATCCGTCTTCTCTGTCTGCGTGGACCGGCGTGTCGTGGACACAGAGCACCGGACGTTCCTGTGCGCGAGATCGGTCGTCCGCGACCTTTGGGTGCCGATTGCGTACATAAACGGCGGCGGCCTCTGCCTGAAGTGGTTCCGCGACGAAATGGCGCTCGGAACGGCGGCGCTGAAAGAGGCCAGTCCGGGCGGGAGCGCGTACGCGCTTTTCGATGAGCGGGCGGCAAAGGTGTCGCCCGGCTCAGACGGCCTCGTCTTCCTACCTCATTTCGGGGGCCGCGTTACCCCGAGTGACCCCAACGTGCGCGGTGCTTGGGTCGGGCTTACGTGGGGCCACGGCCTGGGACATCTCTACAGAGCCATCCTCGAGGGCGTAGCTTACGAATATCGATGCTACGCTGACATTCTGGCCGAGCTCTTGCCGGACCTTGAACTGAAAGAGGCCCGGGTCATAGGCGGCGGCGCCAAGAGTCCCGTATGGAACCAAATCAAGGCCGACGTTCTAGGGATACCCTACGTTCAACTGGACCGCAGCGAAGTCGCGGTATGGGGGTCGGCGCTCATCGCCGGGCACGCTGTGGGGGTCTTCGAGGACCTGGTTGACGCGGCGAAAGCCTTCACTCATCCCGTGAACCGCGTGCAGCCAGATGAGGAGGTTCACAAGCGTTACGAGCCTTACGTGCAGGTATACAAAGGGCTGTTCGAGGCGCTGCGGCCTTCGTTTGAGATCATCCGTGCTGCCAAGGCGAAAGAGACAACTTGAGCGGGAGGGCAACAGTGATGAGGTACGCTGTCAGTAACTGGATATACGGGGATGAAGCTCTCGAGACCACGTTCCAACGCCTGTCCCGATGCGGATTCGACGGAATCGAGCTGGTGGGGGAGCCGGACCGGTACTGCCCTGCGGACGTGAAGCGACTGTGCGGCCAGTACAATCTTGAGGTCGTGTCCATCGCCGGGATGTATCCCTGGCCCACGCGCGAGCGGGACCTGGCAAATCCAGACCCTGAGGTCAGGGAGAAGGCCGTCGCGTACTTGCGTAGGTGTGTTGACTTCGCGCGCGATGTCGGGGCCCACATAATCATAGTTGTGCCTTCCGCGGCGGGGAAGACGGGGCCGGTCGGAGAGCATCGCGACGGCGAGGCGTGGGAGAGCGCTTATCGAGATGAGTGGGGGTACGCTGTCGAGTCCGTTCGAAGGGCCGCGAGGTACGCGGGGGAACGTGGGGTCCTGCTCGCGATTGAGCCAATCAACAGGTACGAATCATACCTGGTGAACACCGCCGAGCAGGGGATGCGGTTCATCTCGGAGGTCGGCTCGGAGTCTGTCAAGCTTCACCTCGACACGTTCCACATGAACATCGAGGAAAGCGATCCCATACGCGCCGTGCGATCCGCCGGCGAACTCCTCGTGAACGTCCATATTTCCGACAGCAACCGCCAGGCAGTGGGGCGCGGCCACTTCGATTTCGCGGCACTGATGAAGGCCTTAAAGGAAATAGGCTATGACGGTCTCCTGACGCTCGAGCCCCTTCCTCCGCTTCCGGATCCGTTCATAGCCATGAGAACGGCGCGCTACGTCTCGTCTTGGGACGCATACGCGCGGGAAAGCCTGCAGCGCCTGCGAGACCTGGAGACCTAAGTGTGAGTGTAGAAGAGAGAAAAAGGGGATGGACGCATGATCGCTGCCGTCTTCCATGGACCCGGGGACATTCGAATAGAGACTGTCCCAACACCCGAGGTGGGACCCGGTGATGTGCTCGTCCGGGTCAGGGCGGCCGCTATCTGCGGGACAGACCTGCGGATATTCGCGTCAGGCTTCAGCAAACCTGACGCGGGCGGCTCCGAAAGAGGGCGTATACTCGGGCACGAACTTGCCGGCGATATCGAAGAGGTCGGGAGCGAGGTAACGGGCTTCAGTCCGGGTGACAGGGTCACGGTCGCGCCCAATATCGGGTGCGGGACGTGCGCGCAGTGCGTCCGGGGGCTCGATCATCTCTGCCCTGATTACAAGGCGATAGGCGTTTCCTTGGACGGGGGCTTCGCGGAGTACGTATTGTTTCCTCGGGAGGCCGTGGCGCACGGAAACGTCTGCAGGGTACCCGAAGGTGTCTCCTACGAAGAGGCTGCTGTGAACGAGGCGCTTGCGTGTTGCTACAACGGCTTTCAGGCTTGTCGGACGGAGCCGGGAGATACGGTCGTGGTCATCGGAGCGGGCCCGATCGGAGCCTTGCATCTCCTGTTGTCGAAGCTCGCCGGCGCGGAGGACGTGATCGTGAGCGACGTCGTGGAGGAACGCCTGGCGAGCATGGAGTCGCTCGGCGCGGACCTGACCGTCAACGCTGCAAGACGCGACCTCGCGGACGCGGTGAAGGATAGGACCCGAGGTCGGGGGGCGGACGTCGTGATCGTCGCGTGCTCATCGGGCGAGGCCCAGCAACAAGCGCTGGAGCTGGCCGCAACCGGAGGCCGCGTCAACTTCTTTGGAGGGCTGCCCAGGGGCAAAGAGAAGGTCGCCTTGAACACGAACCTGATACATTACAAGCAGCTCTTGGTCACGGGGACTACACGTTCCAGCATCCATCAGTTCCGCAAAACCCTCGACATGCTGGCGTCTGGTATGCTCGATATCAAACCCGTGATTACCGCGCGCGTCACCCTCAACGAGGTCGAGACGGTGTTTAGGGGCGCACGAGACGTCAAAGCGCTGAAAACGGTAGTGCTGCCGTGACGGCGACACCTTGGCCTCTCATGGCCAGCGCTTCAGAATGAGGCAGCGATCGATCGTGTATGAGTACGACGTATGAGTACGACGGTGCGGTTTGTATTGCAACTGTAGGAGGTGAATGCCTGGAAACGTGTGACAACCAGATAGAACGCGTGAGTCGAACGTGACGGGATGTGACGTGTGGCCTTTGCGTTGGGCGAGAGAGGTCGATTTGTTGAGAAGTACGCCTAAAGCCAGCAAAAACAAAGGAGGAGGTTGAGTATGAGAAGCCTCAAGAAGGCTATGTGGCTCCTGTCAGTGCTCCTGCTGGGGACCCTGGTCTTTGCCTGGGCGGCTCCCGCGGCAGAACTGCCCAAGAAGATCGTGGTTGGGTGGACACCGCCGGATATAACCGGAGTGTTCAAGACGGCTACAGATTACTTTGAGAAGGCCGCCGCGGACGCGAGGAATCATGGCATAAACGTCGAGATCATAACACAGGCTCCCGCAAGCCACACAGCATTCGCCGACCAGGTTTCCATCATCGAGGATTTCATCCAGAGACGAGTCAACGTGATCGCCATTTCCCCGATTGAAGTTGAGGTTATCAAGCCAGCCGTCAAGGAAGCGAACAAGGCCGGAATCCCGGTGATAATCGTCAACCTTCTGGAACCCATTGAAGGAATAGACGTGGCATCATACATAGGATTCGATAACACGATTGCTGGTATGATATCAGGATACGCGGTTCTGGATTACTTCGGCGGCCCAGGAGTCATGGGGACCGGAAGGAAGGTTGATGTGAAGCCCGGCACCTATCTCGACCTGAAATGGTGGCAGAACCTGTATGCGACCGTAACGGCTCAGGAGAAAGCCGCTATCCGGGCGCGCGGGGCGATAATAGAGGGCATAGCCGGCGGCTTCTTCTCGGTTGCCAGGTTGAAGGGCTTCCATAGCGTGGTAGACCAGTACCCCGGCATCAAGATCGTGGGCACCCTGCCGGCCGACTGGAACCGCGAGAAAGGCATACGGGCGGCTGAGGACTTCCTGTCGTCCAACCCGCCTGGGACTCTCGACTTCATATGGGCCGCATCGAACGAGATGGGCCTCGGTGCTATGCTCGCGGTTGAGGCGGCTGGCAGACAGAAGGAGGTCAAGGTCTTCACGAACGACGGCACTCCGGAGTCCGTGGACCGCATCCGGGAGGAGAGACTCATAGCTGAGACATGGCACGGCTTCCCGGAGTGGGGCTGGTACGGCACCAAGTTCGCTGTCATGCTGGCGCTCGGCGAAGAGGTTCCGAAGATCTTCGACATCAGGCCAAGAACGGAGTATAAGGGCAACGCGGACGATTTCTATCCTCTGCCGAAACTCGAGCCTATCGACTGGGAGCAGATCAAGGCGAGCGCGAAAGCGACGAAGTAGAAGCCGGGAGCACCAGTTCCCCATCAGGGGAAACGGGTCCTGTGACTTCTGCATCCTTATCGTATGGCGCTCGCGTGACCGGGAGACGTCTCGAGCGTGGGAGGAGGAGCATATCCGCGGTATGCCGGAGTGGGAGGCATTGCCCTCTTCCCACGCCTGGGCCTCCGGGGTGGGGTCAGCGCTGGCCATGCGTGGCATCGCCCACAAGATTTGGGGAGGGACGCTACATGTCCCAGGCACCGATTCTAATAATGGAAGGTGTAACCAAGGAATTCCCGGGCGTCAGGGCGCTGGACAAGGTGGATTTCGAGCTGTACGAGGGAGAGGTCCACGCGCTGTTGGGTGAGAACGGTGCCGGGAAGTCCACAATGGTCAAGATACTGGGCGGGTCTCTCAGCAAGGATTCGGGACGGGTCCTTCTCCGGGGGAAAGAGGTGGAGATCGGGAGCCCCGCTCGCGCCCGCAACCTCGGGATCGGCATGGTCTATCAGGAGCTCAGCCTCGTTCCTACTCTGAGCGTCGCCGAGAACATATTCCTGGGGAGGTGGCCGCGACGCAGGTCGGGGGCGATAGATTGGAGACGCCTGTATGAAGCGGCCCGAATGGAGCTACAGAAGCTCGGACTTGACCTGGACCCTAGGACCAAGGTAGGCCTTCTGAGCGTCGCGGAGCAACAACTCGTGGAGATAGCAAAAGTGGTCTCCCAGAACGTATACATCCTGCTGTTGGATGAGCCAACCTCGGCGCTGTCCGATAGGGAGCGTGAGCGGTTATTCGGCCTCATCAGGTCCCTCAAAGAGGACGGCATGTCGATCATCTACATCTCGCACCGGTTGGCCGAGGTTCTAGAGATTGCTGACAGGATAACTGTTCTGAGGGACGGTAGGAAGGTGGGGACTACCCACGTGGGTGAGGCTCAGGAGGACCGCCTTGTCACCATGATGGTGGGACGCAAGCTCAGCGAGCAGTTTCCCAAGACGGCTACAACGGTCGGCCGGCCGGTGCTTGAGGTCAAGAATCTGACCATCTCCGGGGTTCTTCACGATCTGAGCTTCGAAGTCAAACGTGGGGAGATAGTGGGCGTATTCGGCTTGATGGGGTCGGGTAGGACGACGCTTGCACGGGCGCTATTCGGCTTGGAACGTCTTGACTCGGGCGAGGTATTCGTCGACGGAGCGAAGGCGGCGATCCGCTCTCCGATAGATGCCATCCGTCTGGGGATAGGTTATCTGACCGAGGATCGAAGGCAGGGACTGGTGCCTTGCTTGCCCATCCCTCCCAATGTCACGCTATCCAGCTTGAGGGAGTTTTCCCGCTTCTCTTTCCTCAAGGCGAGGCTTGAGGAAGAGACGGCGGAGCGGTTTGTGCGAGACTTGAGGATCAGGACCCCAAGCCTAAGGCAAAAGGTAGCGCGGCTCAGTGGCGGAAATCAGCAGAAAGTCGTCTTGTCGAAGTGGATGTGCAGGGAGTCCAAGATAATGCTATTCGACGAACCTACGCGCGGCATCGATGTGGCTGCCAAGGCGGAAGTGTTTCAGCTCATGAGCGGATTGGCACAGCAAGGCATCGGCGTTCTCATGATTTCTTCTGAGTTGCCGGAGTTGCTCGGCATGTGCGACAGAATCCTGGTGATGCGGAAGGGCACATTCGTGGCGGAATTCCAGGCGTCTTGCACCACGCAGGAGCAGTTGCTCAAGATGGCCAGTGGGATAGGGGGATGAACTTTGAAAGAGGCAAGACCAAGAAACTCAGGGGAGGGGCTTGCTCTGTCTGGTGACGCCAGCCCCGATAGAAAGAGCATAACAGGCGAAAAGGGCGTGGCAAGGGGCGCACTTCGCGGCATGCTGGGCGCGAGTCTCCTTCGCGGGGGGCCGGTCATCGCTCTGTTGCTGCTGTCCGCGTATCTTTCGTTCGCGAGCCCGCACTTTCTCACACCGAATAACCTTGTGAACGTCGCACGTCAGGTGTCGATAAACGTCATTCTTGCCGTAGGACAAACGATGGTTATCATCGCAGGAGGAATAGACCTTTCAGTAGGCGCGCTGCTCGCACTGTCCGCCTCGTTCGGGGCCGTAGCCATGACGTACTGGGGCCTCAGCATGTGGGTCGGGGTCTTCCTAGCCCTGATCGTCGGCACTGCTGCAGGTTTCCTCAACGGTCTCGTGATCACCCGGGGCAAGATACCAGACTTCATCGCCACACTCGGCATGCTCTCCACCGCAAGGGGAATTGCGCTGATCGTGACGGGTGGGCTGCCGGTACCCTCCCACCTCACTGCAACGACCCTCAAATCCTATTTACCGGAAGGCCTCATCTGGATAGGGAGCGGCGACATTCTAGGCATCCCCGTGGCTGCGCTGGTTGCCCTCGGGATCGCAGTGGTCGGCTGGGTGATCACGACGCGCACAGTCTTGGGGAGGTCCATGTACGCCATTGGAGGAAACAGGGAGGCAGCGAGGGTATCGGGCATCAACATCGAGGCAACGAAGACGTACATATATGCGATCATGGGGTTCATGGCGGCGGTCGCAGGTCTCGTGCTGACAGGTCGTCTCAATTCTGCGAACGCGCTCATGGCCGATGGGGCCGAGCTGCAATCAATAGCGGCCGTCGTGATCGGAGGCACAAACCTCTTTGGAGGCGAAGGGACGATCGTCGGTACCGTGATAGGTGCGGTCATCATGGGAATACTCGCGAACGGCCTGAACCTCCTCAACGTGTCCGCGTTTTGGCAGAGGGTGGTCATGGGGATGGTGATCGTATCGGTCGTGGTGTTCGACCAGTGGAGGAGGAGGGCTTTCGAGAGCTACTGATGGAGCGACAGCACGTCTGGCACATCTGGCCGGCTGCCCTGCGCGGCAGCGCGCCAGCCTTTTCCGCGTTGGAGGGACAGGCCCTACTGGAGGTCCTACCGGATGGTGGTGCCGCGGTCAGGGGGCGGCTCCCGCGGTGGCATCGCGCGGTGCGGCCGGGCACCAGAGCTACAGCGGTATTGGAGGGAGTTCCGGTGACTGAAAAGGAGCGGGAGCTTCAGTTGATGATCCAAACAGGAGTGGTGGCGGTCATACGAGCGCAGAGCGCGGACTCGCTCATGGAGGTGGTAGCGGCGCTGCGTCAGGGCGGGCTCAGAGCGGTCGAGATCACCATGACCACTCCGGACGCCATAGACGTGATACGCCAGGCCAGCAAGAAGTTTGGCGACGACGTGCTGGTAGGAGTGGGCTCGGTTCTCGATCCGGAGACCACGAGGCTGGCGATTCTCGCGGGGGCGGAGTTCGTGGTCGGCCCCGTTCTCAGCAGGGATGTCATCGCCGTATGCAGGAGGTACAGCAAGATAGTCGTGCCCGGTGCTTTCACGCCGACCGAGATACTGGCGGCGTGGGAGGCTGGGGCGGACGTGGTCAAAGTGTTCCCTGCGACCAAGCTCGGACCCCAATACCTCAGAGACGTCAGAGGTCCGCTTCCCCAGGTTCTTCTCAGTCCGACGGGGGGAATCGACCTTACCAATGCGGGAGAGTTCATTAAGGCGGGGGCTTGCTTCCTTGGCGTCGGAACCGCGATGATCGATAAGAAGCTTGTGGCCGAGAGAAAGTGGGATGAGCTTGCTGAAAGGGCGAGGCTATTCCTCGATGCCGTCGCGCAAGCGCGGGCATGAGGCGCATCGTCAGCCGCGCAATGCGTACCGCCCAGCTATAAGCTCTAGAGCCCCAGCCCCGCTGGTACCGCTCCCAGGACAAGTCCACCTCACCGACGGTCGTGGTCCCGCCACGCCAGGCGCTCCATCTCATTGTCTCTGGGTTGTATTGCCTCGTACTTAAGCCGGAACCCGGGCTGCCCGGTTCCGGAGGCACTCGTTCCGTTCCTTCCCACGGTTTCGGTTTCTCTCGCTCCGTTTGCTGCCCGCTGTGAGCCGCCGACGAACCACCATACGGGCTGTGGAAGAAGACCATTTCAAGAGGCCATTGAGCGCCCGTCAGAGATTTCTTTCGGGTAAGGAAGGAGTTCGGGCACGGGCGGCGAATCACCTATCTTGGGACCGGTCCCAGCCTCGCCTGGGATCGCGCCTCTGTTACACCAAGAACCAGTGTCAAGTGGGGGTGCAGAAACGCTCCCGCCTTTCTGGAGAGGCTGCCGGCGGCCGCAGCCGCACATGAGGGGCTTCAATACCCTGCCGCCGGCCTCGTCGGCCGGGTTTTGCCGAAGCGCTCTCCGTTCGGGGCGCCGTCCCCGAGCGCAAGACCGGCAACCCGGCAGCCGCTGGCAACGCGGCGGCTATCGCATCCCCACGTAAGGATGGAGTGGATGAAGTTGGGCCCGACAATTCGAGACGTGGCCAGGGTCGCTGGTGTCTCGAAGTCGACCGTATCGCGTGTCTTGAACGCCGACCCGAACGTTGCCGAAGATACCAGGTGTGCGGTATTCGCCGCGATAAAGGAGATAGGTTATTCCCGGAACGCGCTCGCCCGCGGGCTGAACACTCGGAAGACCGGCACGATTGGCCTCATCATATCGGACATAACCAACCCGTTCCACGCGGAGGTGGCGCGCGGCGTAGAAGACCTCGCTTCGGACTTCGATAGCAACGTGATCCTCTGCAACACCGACGGCAGGCCGAAGAAAGAGGCCGCGTACATAGACCTTCTCGTCGAAAAGAGGGTGGACGGCATCATATTCACCTCCGTCAAGGCGGGGGAGAGCGACATGACGGACCTGCGGTCGAAGCAGATTCCCTTCGTCTTCGCCGGCCGCACCTTGCCTGATGTGGACGCCGATAGCGTGGTCGTGGACAACGTCCTCGGCGGGTTCCAGGCCGCGACCCATCTTGTGAGGCTCGGCCACCAGAGAATCGCTTATTTGGCTGGTCCCTCCCACGTCTCTGCGAGCATGGACAGGTACGAGGGATACTGCCAGGCGCTTCGCCGAGCCGGCATAGAACCGGATCCGGAACTCGTTGTGGAAGGGGATTTCAAGCAGGAGGGTGGGTACCGCGCCATGAGCGCGCTCTTGGACCGCGCTTTGGGCGTCACCGCGGTGTTTGCTGCGAACGACTACATGGCCATGGGGGCGCTCGAGGCGATATACGAGCGCGGTCTGAGGGTGCCGGAGGACATCGCCGTTGTCGGGTTCGACGACATCCCGTTCGCCCGTCTTCACCTAGTGCAGCTCACGACGGTCGCCCAGCCCAAGTACGATATCGGCGCGATAGCTGCGCGCATGTTGTTCGAGCGGATCGATGGCAAAGTCGAGGATGAGCCGCCACGCCGCGTGGTCCTTCCTCCGCGTCTGGTGGTCCGTCGGACTTGCGGGGAGTATCAAGGCCGGCGCGATGCGGCGGAGCCGGATAGGCCGTAGACGTGTTGATGGGAGGTATGGAGAGATGAAAGCGGTCGTTCTATCGTGTGACTGGCAGCCCAGGCCTGGTTTCAAGCTCGGTGCCAAGGACATCGATGGCAAGCTCACGTACCTAGGGAGCAAGGTGTGGCGGAATCCCAGACTCCAGGTGGTGGAGAAAGAAGTTCCCAAGCCCGGTCCCACCGAGGTGTTGATCAAGGTCAGGGCCTGCGGGATCTGCGGAAGCGACGTCCACATGGCGCAGGCGGACGAAGAGGGCTACATCTTCTATCCGGGTCTCACCGCGTTCCCGTGCACGCTGGGCCACGAGTTCTCCGGCGTGGTCGTCGAGGCCGGCAAGAACGCCATAAACAAGCGGACGCGCAAACCCTTCGAACCCGGGGAGGCCGTGTGCTCCGAGGAGATGCTGTGGTGCGGTTCGTGCCGCCCGTGCGCTGACGGGTACCCGAACCAGTGCGAGGCCCTTCAGGAACTCGGGTTTAGCTGCGACGGGGCGTTCGCGGAATACATCACGGTGGACGCTAGGTACGTCTGGAGCATCGAGGAGCTCAAAGAGAGGTACTCCGGTGACGACGTGTTCGTGGCGGGAGCCCTTGTGGAACCCACGTCCGTGGCGTACACGGCCGTGATCGACGTCACGGGCGGGATCCGCCCCGGCGACAACGTCGTGATATGCGGCGGCGGGCCCATCGGGCTTGCGGCTGTGGCCATCATGAAGCGCGCGGGCGCGGCGAGGGTCATTCTCTCGGAGCCGTCGAAGCGCCGCGCCGAGCTCGGCAAGAAGATGGGGGCCGACTACGTCATCAACCCTGTCGAGCAGGACTTCACCGAGGCGGTGCTGGAGCTCACCCGCGGCATGGGCGCGAACCTGTACCTCGAGGCCACCGGCCTTCCGGCAGTGGTGTGGCCAGGCATCGAGCAGGCGATCTGGGAAGGCAAGACGATAGAGGCCACGGTATCCATCGTCGCCCGCGCGGACGCGAAGATCCCGGTCACCGGAGAGGTCTTCCAGGTGAGGCGGGCGCGCATAGTCGGGTCGCAGGGCCACTCGGGTCACGGGACGTTCCCGAGGGTGATAAGCTCCATCGCGTCGGGCATGGACGTCCTGCCTCTCGTCACCAAGAGGATCACCATGGACGAGGTGCCCGAGAACATCGTAAGGCTGCAGACGGACAGGAGCGAGTGCAAGATCACCGCTCTCATCTAGATCTAGCTCCGCCGGCTCCGCATCTCCGCGTCCCCGCGTCTCCGTGACGATCCGGCGGCGGCGCCGTGAGCGCGGACGATCCGCGGCGACCCAAACTTGGGGCTCGGGAGGGTTTTCGATGGATGACAAGACCATGCTGGCGGCGGTCTTCGAAGGGAGCGGCAGGCTCGCCGTCAAAGAGGTTGCTGTTCCGGTGATTCGCAAGGACGATGAGGTCCTTCTCAAGGTCGAGGCGGCCAGCATCTGTGGCACCGATGTGCATATCCTCGAGGTTCCGCCGGGCCACCCGGCCACGCCCGGCTCCATTCTCGGCCACGAATACGTTGGGACCGTTCTCAAGGCGGGCCCGGGGGTGGAGGGCCTGCAGGAAGGCGACAGGGTCGTGGTCGATCCCAACCTCACGTGCGGCAGGTGCCGGTATTGCCGCATGGGAATGCCGAACATGTGCGAGAACATGACTACGCTCGGGATCT
>JBLNCC010000020.1:0-2946 GCA_050260395.1 Betaproteobacteria bacterium | reverse complement strand
CAGCCTGTATGAGGTCGTTGCGGGCTCGGGCCATGTCATAGTGCTCGTGGACTCCGACGGGTACGTGCTTTCCGCAACCGGCGACCCGAGTGTGCTGGAGTCGGCGCGCGCCGTGAACTTCGTGCCCGGGGTCCGGTGGACTGAGAGGCTAGTCGGCACTACCGCCATCGGCATCGCTCTTGCGAGCGGGCGTCCTGCTCAGGTCGCTGGCGACGAGCATTTCTGCCGGGCTCACCAGGCGTGGACGTGTTCGGCCGCGCCCATAAGGGACCCTGCGGGAGGCGTTTTGGGGGCGCTCAATGTCTCAGGGCTCGGGACGAGGCCGCACCGGCATACGCTCGGAATGGTCGTGGCCACGGCGAGAGCCATCGAAAACCAGCTTGAGGTTGAGAAAGCCCTTGCCGATCTGGCGCTTGCTTCCAAGTACCAGGCCGCGATAGTCGAGCACATTTCCGATGGCCTTCTCACGGTTGACGCCGACGGGCGCGTTACCTACATGAACTCGGCCGGTGGCAGGATACTTGGGGTCGACCACAAGGCCGTCGTGGGGCAACACGTGAGCGACATCGTGGACTTCCGCCCGGTTGTGCTCAACGTGATCAAGACGGGCGAGGGATACATTGATCGCGAGTTCGTCGTGAACAGCAAGCGCGGCGCCTTGCACTTCATAAAATCGGCGGTCCCCATTCGCGATGTGCACGGGCGGCTCACCGGGGTTGTGGACGTGTTCCGTGAGATCCGCAGGGTGCGCCGGCTGGTGCACTACATGGTCGGAGCCTTCGCCAACTTCACGTTCGAGGACATTATCGGAGACGCTCCCGCCATGCGCGAAGCCAAGCGGCTTGCGGAGACGGCGGCAAAGACCTCCTCGAACGTGCTCATCATGGGGGAGAGCGGCACCGGCAAGGAGATGTTCGCTCAGGCCATCCATAACGCGAGCGCGGTGAAGGATGGCCCGTTCGTGGCGATCAACTGCGCGGCGATACCCCGTGAGCTTGTCGAGAGCGAGCTCTTCGGCTACGAGAAAGGTGCGTTCACAGGCGCGAGGGCGTCGGGGCACCCTGGCAAGTTCGAGCTGGCTTCAGGCGGGACCATCCTTTTGGATGAGATAGGCGAGATGTCCCTCGACGTGCAGGCTAAGCTCCTTCGTGTGCTGCAGGAGCGGCGGATCACACGGGTAGGCGGGGACGTGGTTCTGCCGGTTGACGCCCGGGTCGTGGCTGCGAGCAACAGAGATCTCGCCCGCGACGTGGCAGATGGCAACTTCAGGCAGGACCTTTACTACCGTCTCAACGTGTTCACCATCACCGTGCCCCCGCTCAGGGAAAGGAAAAGCGACATCCCCATCCTTGTCCGGCATTTCCTTGAGAAGGTAGGGCGCAAGCTAGGGAAGGCATCTGTGAGCGTCACCCCCCAGGCAATGAACATCCTCGTGGGGCACGATTGGCCTGGCAACGTGCGCGAGCTCGAGAACGTCGTTGAGAGGACCCTTGCCGTTGTCTCCGGCGACACGTTGGACGTTGAGCACTTGCCCGGCTACCTACGGGAGCGTCACAACGCGCCCGGAGGTGCGCCGGTTCAAGCTTCCGCGAGGGCGGCCGTGGAGGTGTGGTCGCTTGCAGAGGCCGAGCGCCATGCCGTAGAGGCGGCTCTGGCGGCCTGCTGCGGGAACGTGTCCCGCGCAGCGAAGGCCCTCGGCATCAGCAGGAATACCTTGTACTGCAAAATGAGGAAATTCGGCATCTACGCCAGCGATTTGCCGGACGCAGTCGGTGGCGAGACGGCGAGTGTCACTATTTAGGACACTGTGCGAAATCAGGACAGGTGCTGGTCTCGTCATCCCGCATGAGCCACGGTGTGGTGTCCTGATTATGAACATCGCGTGAAGGAGCGAGGGTAAACCCCGCTCCTTTTTCTCGTACGTCGACCCCAAGCTACGGCCCACGATTTGTGCTACGGCTGCGTGCCAGAGCGGTTGGCAAGGATCTTGCGTAAACCGCTAGACGAGCCGGGAGGGAGCGCGCATTCCCGGCGGACGAGAGCCGCTGACGGGAGGGAGCAAGTTGCCAGACCGCGACATTCTTATTCTCCGAGGAGCTTCTCGTGAACCTGTTCGTGTGGATCACGATGCTCGGCGCAGCGATAGGCATGCGCAAAGGCGCGCACCTCAGCATGACAATGGTTGCAAACGCCTTGCCGAAGAATTACCAGAAGGTGATCGCTGTCATTTCGGTGGTGTGCGGTACCGCGTTGTTCGCGCTGCTCTTCGTGCATGGGGTCAATCTCGTGGTTTCGGAGTACAGGTCTCAGATGACAACGTATTCAATGGGCCTGCCCATGTGGTGCTTCGGGCTTGCTGTGCCGGTCGGCAGCGTTCTCTTGGTCCTGAGGGTGATCCAGGCGGGCCTCAGCGAAATACGTGAGCTCGGCCGCAAGATGGCCGCGTCCCCCGAGCCGCGGGCGAAGGCAACTGGGAAGGCCTGATCGCGACAGGCGACGACGGCACGGCAGGTTTTCGGGCGTTGCCGGGCGGGTGGGCCGGTGCGGCGCCTTCGTCAGTCGGACCGATGCGTGGGGCGTCACAGCGACGGCCGATGCGGTGTTGAGCTTTTGCCGGGAGAATCGTAAGGAACGGCGGGGGTGATGCTGTGGCAGGAGTTGATCCAGGGATTGTCCTCTTGGGATTGTTTGCCGTGCTCTTGGTGCTGAGGGTGCCGATTGCCGTATCGCTCGGCATCGCCGGCATGGTCGTGGTATACCTTAGCGGGCTCGGGTCCGCGATGTTCGCGCCCGTGTTCTTCGCGAATATCTCCAAGTTCTCTCTCTTGGCGATCCCGTTCTTCATCCTGGCCGGGGTGATAATGGGAAAGGCGCAGATATCCGACAAGATAATCCGCTTGATCTCGCTAGTCGTGGGCCCGATCAGGGGCGGGCTCGCGGTGGTCA
>JBLNCC010000019.1:0-4049 GCA_050260395.1 Betaproteobacteria bacterium | reverse complement strand
GGACATGTTGAGCGCGCCGAGATCGACTATGAGACTGTTGATTTGATGGGCACGCCAAGCGCGTGGATCGGCAAACATTTCGGCGAAGGACTTTGCGAGCTCTCGGATCTCGTTGAGCTCCTTATCGGTCACGGCCGTCCGGTCTGTGACGACCAAAGCGATGGCTTTCACGCCTGCGCCACCCCGCTTACGCCCTCGGCGTTCTTTGTCACGCGGAAGGCTTTGTCGGCGACCTCCGCGAGGGCCTCGTTGTGCGTCACCATGATTATCTGCCGGCCGGTTTTCTCGGCGTAGCTTCTCAGGAAGAACGCCAGGTTGGGCGCGTATTCGGCCGACACGTGTTTCCCCGGCTCGTCGAGGATGACGGGCCCTCCCGGCTTGGGCCTGGAGAGCTCCATCATCGCGAGTCTGAGCGCGATGCTGACGACGTCCACGATTCCGCCGCCGCGCGCGTCCTCGGGAGAGTTCGCGATCTCGGTGTCGCCGTATCTGGAGACGACCTCCCAGTCCGCGGCCGGCTGGTTGCCCAGGGTGCGGATGGCGACTTGGAAGCGGAGGCTATCATCCATGAACACGGCCTGCAGGGCCGCGGTCACGGTCTCCTCGATCCGGCGCTTGAGCTGTTCACGGGCGAACTCAGAGGACTTGGCAAACAGGATTTGCACCTGGCGCCAGATCTCGAGGTCGTGGCGGGCCACGGTGAGAGCAGATTCCTTCTCGGCTTGCTGTCGCTGAAGAAGCTCGAGCTGCCCGCGGCCCTGCTCGTATTTGCTCCTCATCTCGGAGAGCCGGAATTCTATCGTTGCAATGGTGGTCATGGTGGGGTTCCACATCATTTCGATTTGATAGGGGCGCCGGCGGGCCGTCCTACGGCTCCTGGGTGTTTCCGCCGTCCGGGGTGTTATGTCGGGCTAGAGTAGGCACCCGAGCTGCACGGCCCGACCTCTTTCACGCGGGCCTCTCACCCCGCGACTCCCGGACGTCCCCAGACCACGTTCTCCGTACGTGTCTCTATCGGTTTCTCGCCGATACCACGTCGCCGCCGGCAGTTGTCGCTTAGGATCGTCTCATCCCGCCAGCAGGCTCTCGGCCTTCTGGAGCCCCTCGGCGATCTCGCCTTCGAGCCTCTGGATCTCCACGTCGAGCGTCTCCGGGGTCACGCCGAGCTCGGCGAGCTCCGCCACGATCTGCTCGCGCTGCTTATTGAGTTGCTCGAGCGTCGCCTCGGCCTTGGCTTTCTCGGTCTTGGCCTGCTCGGCGCGGGCCTTCAGGGAATGCAGCTTCGCGGTGAGTTCCGCCGCCGTCATCGTCATGGTCATACAGCCTCCTTCAACAGTTCCGGGTTAACGATCGAGCCGCAGGTCGGGCACCTGCCGGCGCGAACGAGCTCGTCGACATACTGGTCGACTGCCGACTTGGCTTCTACGGCTGCACGCTCGAGCAAGGCTTTGGCGCGTTCGATGTTGTAATCGATTTGCCAAATGGTCTTGGAGATGTTGGCCAGGCGTGTCGTACGGACTTGCAGGTCGGCAATGTCGGCGATGGCCTGCGCGGCCTCATCGGCCTGGGCAGTCCGCTCCAGGATGGCACGGACTTCGTCTTCCCGCGCCCGGAGGTCTCTTGCGGCCGCGGCTATCCTCGTCAGCCGGCTGAGCCTGTCGGCTTGACTCGCGAGGTTGACTGCCGTTTGATGCGCCTCGTCGGCCCCGGCGAGCTTCGCCACGGTCCTCTGGGTGACTGCCGTGGCGACGTCGCTTTCGTGCAGCCGCCGGCGCAGATCGAGGAGGCGTTTCGAAGTCTCCAAGGATGCCGCAGCCGCAGCCAGAGTCGCAATCGCCTCTTCGGTCCCGGCAAGTCTGGCAAGCCGCGCTTGGGCTTCTCGGGCAGATGTGATGACGACCTCGAGCCGCGCCCGGGCGTTTCGCAGCGTTGCAGCCCTAACCGTTATGGCGCTGAGGTCCGCAAGATACTGTTCCAACACCGGCAGGAACGACAGCCTGCCGAGGGCCGCCAGGGCGAGTTTCGTCTGGGAAGCGTTCTCGAGGAGCCTGCCCGCAAGGGCGGCAAGTTTCGTTTTTCGTTCCTCCGCGGCCTTCAGGCCGGCAAGGATCTCTTCGAGGGCTTTGATCCTCTCGCCTAGTTTTGGCACCCAGGCGTAGGCCGCGATCTGCTTGCTGAGCTCCTCCACCTCGGCACTGAGGCGCTTCTCGTCCTGGGTCCGCCGGTAGATATCCGTCCCGAGGGTCTTCCCGGCCAAGTCGATCTCCTCGGTCCCGGCAAGCTTGCCGAGGACCTTCGCCCTGGCGCCGGCACTGATGGACTTGCCCAGGAAGGGACCGTCAAGCTGTTCCGCTAGGTTCAGGGTTAGCTCGAGATCGCCTATTGCGATAGCCGTGACGCCCAAGACCTCCTGGACCTCAAGGGGGACCGCAGACCCGAATCCCTCGTAAACCTGGGGCTCGACTCCCTCGCGCCGGATGATGTACTGGTTCCTGCTCGGCGTCCGGAACCGCTCGACTTCCGTCCCGTCGGCCAGCGTGACGATGGCCTTCGCGAACGCGCAGCCGACACGGATGAAGTCCGTCCCCTGTGGGACGTTGTAGAAGAGCCACCTAAGAGCCCGGAGAATGGCTGTCTTGCCGCTGTCGCTCGGCCCCGTGACGACGGTGAGCTGGCCCCTGGGGCCGGGCTCCAAGACGGTGTTCCGGTGGCTTTGGAAGTTCTGGATCTCGATGCGAGTGATCAATGTCTCCACCTCGCTACGCGCTTGCCTTGAGGTGCGCAGGCCGCTTGTCCAGAAGGATTGTCCCGGTCTCGATGTTCCTGTGGAACATCGGCTTGAAGACCTCTGGCTCCTTGTCGTTCAGCTTCACAGCGATCTGCCACCGCGTTATGTACCCGGCCTCCACAAGCTGGGCTATGAGCCTGCTGGGAATCCTGCATTTCATCTCTGCTGCCTCCTGTTTGGGTCTTGTGCGGGGCCGATAACGGGGCCCCGCAAGACCGCCTCCCCGCGCGGGGAGGAACCAGGGGGGGGTGTTGGGGTGTCCGTCGCGCCGTAGCAGCGCCCCTTGAGTAGACTCTGTAGCGCAAATCATGCGACGCCGCTACGGCGCGAAGGCTTGTCCAGCTAGAACGGCTGGTCGTCGTCCGTAGCAACGCCAGCTGCCGGCGCGTCTTCGCTCGCATCGACAAACGCGTCCTCGGCGTCTTGGTCGACCTCGATACGCTTGCCGGCCAACATCTGCCGGAGCTCAAGGACCCCCTGCCTCTCCTCGGCAGTAAGGGCTCTCTTCTTTCGCACCGAGAACACGTAGAACTTGCCCTTTTCGTTCTCGCGTTTCTCGGCAGATAGCTCGTACACCGAACCCTTCGGGTCGAACTTGATCATGGTGTTGAGCCGCTTCGCCGCCGGCGTCGAGGTCCTCATGAGAGACACGGCCACCGGCATTCCGTCAGACTGGCCGTTTGCGTCGAGAATGATGGACGGGTAGTTGTAGACAACCGCGCACTCCGGAGGCTCTCCGTTGGCGCCCCACTGGGCGCAAGAGCATTCTGCGCAAGAACCACCAGGGTCGCCAACACCGGTGATGCCGTCGTTGGACCGGCACCTGAGCTCTTTCACGCAGAAGCGCAGTCTTGCCTTGGAGATGAGCACGGGAACGAAGTCAAGCTTCTCGCCGTACTCCTCATCAGTCAGGCTGTTCTTCAGCGTCCCGGGCTTGGCGAGGCCCTCCTGGACCTCTGCCGAGACGGACTGCAGGAGCCGCACGCGCGGGATCGTGAAATCAGTGGAATCGAGGGCGTCAACCCCCGCAACGATGGGCTGGCCGGGGACCGTGAGCGCGTTTGCCTGCTGCTCCTCGGTTTTGGCCAGCTTTGTTTCAGGTATGGCCATTTTGGAATTCCTCCTTCACAAATTCTGCCAGTCGTCCGGGAGGGCCCGGCCCCGCTCTTCCTTAGTGGTATGGCCCTTCGCTTGCGAGACCGGACCTCCGGCCAGTTCTACTTCGCCAGCACCTCGAGCTCCGCCGTGCAGGACTCCAGGG
>JBLNCC010000018.1:0-12263 GCA_050260395.1 Betaproteobacteria bacterium | reverse complement strand
CCGCTGCGACCTGCCCTAGCACGAAATGGATGATAGGCCTGTTCGCCAGGGGGATGAGCTGTTTTGCCATGGTGTGTGTAAGAGGCCGCAGCCTGGTTCCTTTTCCCCCGGAGAGGACGAGAGCTTTCATTTTGTCGCGTACTTGGATGGTTTTCAACCCAAGACCCGCCTTGTCAATCCTAGTGTCATCGCTCGGGCTTCGCGCGGCGTGCGCATCGCTGCCTTCGCACGGCGCGCGCGTTGCCGCACCGCGTTTCTGGCGGCCCGGGGTGTGACCTTGACAGGCAGCCCTGGTGCAGCTGGACGAGTGCTAGATAGGTCCTAAACTAAGACTTTAGCTACCAGGTATTTCACCCCGCGACTCTGGTACAGCCTATGTTGGCTACGCTGAAATTGACACTCCATCATGTCAGCTCAGTCCTGCTCATCCGTGCCTGCTCTAAGTGAGGGTGCAGAAATGCTCCCGACTTTTGGGAGGGGTTGCCGGTGATTGCACGAGGGGTGTCAAGATCCGGCCACTGGCCAGACGGGCCGGATTTTGGCGAAGCGCGCCCCGCGTGGGGCGCCCTCCCCCAGTGCAACACCCGCAACCCGGCAACTACTGGAAATAGGGCAAGGGCCAACGCACCCTCACATAGTGAGGAAGAGTGCGGGCCCTTCTTCCAGGGAATCAGTGGCAAACGCCATGATCATACCTGCACAGCGCCAACTCCTATGCTGCAGACCCTGTCGAGCGGAATGGCAATTGCCCTGACTAGTTCCGTCTCTACCACTTCTCCATCGCTCACCGTTTTCACTACAACGCAAGTATCTTCGCAGCTGCCGAGGACCAGGAATTCATCGGTTGCTTTCAGAATCTTTGCGTTGAGGACTTTCTTGCAGCACTCGCCACACTGGAAGTCAACGGTGACGCGCAGCGAATCCGGGTCCCCGATGTGTTTGAGCGCGCTGAGCAACGGGTGAGAATGAGGAACGAAGCCTGAATCTATAGGCTTTTTCATTTCTTGTTCTTCCATTTCCGCTTCCCTCCTTGGCATTTGAGGTCCAACGCGGACCTGCCCGATGCCAGTAGCAGTGTATGCGGGATAGCCGTACGGTGTTACTTGTAGGTGACCAAGCTAAGAGTCCAAGGCTGCCTATGCCGGGAACACGTGGGCAACGCATGCCCGAAGTTGTTGGGCGAAGACCGCTTCAACCTGCTCTTAGGACGATGCTGTATTGTCAGCCGGAAATGCTCAGCGTGACCATTGACATCCGCTAGCTCCGAGATTATCATTAAATTGAGATCTTTTCATAGTGATAAAAGGGGCACATTTCATGCCGGGACAAAGGCGCTCGCTTTCCAGCACCAGGTTCATAAGGTCTTTCAACGTGGTCTCGGTGCTGCAAACGCTATACCGCGAAGGCGCGTGCTCAAAATCAAGGATTTCCCAGATTACGAGCATGAGCCCGGCCACTGTGACGAGAATCATCTCGGAGCTTGTGGAGCAAGGCGTCGTGAGCGAGTATAAGATCGCGGAGTCTACCGGCGGGCGCAAGCCAGTTATTTTCAGGCTGAATTACGACAAGCTTTATGTGGTTGGCATTCAGCTTGTGCGCGATCGCGTCGCTCTTGGGCTGTGTGACCTAAAAGGGCGGATCCTTGCCAAGAGGGCGTTCCAACCATATTCCCTCGAGCCCAGGAGTCTCGTCGCGGAACTGTCCAGGGAATTCGAGCTTCTTTTAGGTATGAATGGAATAAACCAGGAGCACATACTTGGGAGCGGACTCGCTATATCCGGAATAGTCAGCGCGGACACAGGCCTCCTGGTTCGCTCGGTGAACCTGGGCTGGCGCGACGTGCAGATATCCGAGGCGCTGGAGGGGGCGCTGGGATTTCCGGTAGTGGTAGAGAACGACGCCAATGCTGCGGCCCTTGCTGAGCTGTGGTTCGGCTGTGCCCGAGATGTATCCAACTTCATGTACCTTAAGACCGACACCGGTGTTGGAGCCGGCATAGTGTGCGGCGGAAGCCTTATGGCCGGCCCGCGCGGGATGGCCGGCGAGATCGGGCATGCACCCGTTATAAAGGATGGGCGCGAGTGCGTATGTGGCCAGCGCGGGTGCCTGGAGACCTATCTATATGCCCAGGGCCTGCTCAGACGGTACGAGGCTGAAACGGGAATCCACCTCGAGCAACCGAGGGACTTCTTCGAGCTTATAGTCTCTGGTGACCCAACGGCTCAGGGGATGATGAGCGAGGCCGCAGAGGCGCTCGGGGTGATGGCGTCGGTTGCGGCTACGATGCTGGATCTCGACCTCATAGTCGTCGGCGGGCTTTGGGGGGAGCTTGGGGAGAGATTCTGCGGCCCGGTGGAGAAGCGCTGCAACGAGATCATAGAGCGGAGTGGGCTGGGCAAGACCCTCAAGGTTCGCGGTTCGGCGCTGGGCGAGGATTCCGACATACGCGGCGCGGTGGGCATCGTGATTAACAGGTGGTTCACCCCACCGATCTAGGCATCGCATCCAGGCATCATTCAGGTATCCAGGCATCTGAGGAGTGTGGCTCCGTAAGCCTTCGCGGCTGTTCTTAAGGGTGTTAGGATTGGAGGCGCCTCCGCGACGAGGCGTCGAGAAGTCTGCTTGTCCGAGCGCTGAAGGGCGCCAACTTCTTTGCAGTCAGCATATAAGTCGCTCGCCGCCGAGCGTTCGCACACATCCAACCATCGTGCACATCCAACCCGGGCCTGTCCTGACGGCCGAAGACTTCGTCTGACTCCGGGCCCGGAAACGAAGGAGCAAGCCAATGACATCGGACGTGGAGTCACTCATCGGGCAACTTTTCATTACCGGCCTGCCGGGGCTTGAAGTAGACCCTGACTTCGAGGCGCACTATTCTCGTTGTCCGTGCGGCGGGTTCATACTGTTCGGTCGAAATGTACACGACTCGACGCAGGTAAAGGAGCTGACCCGTGCGCTCCTACACCTGGCATCGCGGCACGGCTCCGATTTTGGGCCGCCGCTCGTGGCTATCGATCAGGAGGGTGGCACTTTGTCCCCACTCAAGGGGCTTGTCTCATCACTTCCAGGCAACATGGGGCTCGCGGCTACAGGTGATCCCGAGGCCGCCCGCTGGGCGGGCTATGTGACCGGACGCGATCTTCTGTCTCTCGGGATCAACACAAACCTCGCCCCGGTTCTCGACCTGGCTCGCGAGCCATTGAACCCCGCGGTTGGAACTCGCTCTTTCGGCGATGACCCACGCCGGGTCGCACAGTTTGGAGCGGCATACGCCAACGGGCTTCTGGACGCGGGTGTCCGTTTCGTGGCGAAGCATTTCCCGGGTCATGGAAGTGTGTCGGAGGATTCTCACTTCTCACTGCCGGAATGCGGGATGTCCAAGGATGACCTGGTGGCTGAAGATGCCGTCCCGTTCATCGAGGTGGCCAAACTCCCCCAGGCGGCTATAATGGTCGCCCACGTCAGGTTCACCGACCTGGACCCCGATCGTCCTGCCTCACTCTCCTACTCGCTGGTGACTGGGTTCCTCAGGGAGGAGCTCGGCTTTGACGGCGTGGTGCTCACGGATTGCCTCGAAATGGGCGGAGTGCAAGGGGCCAGCTCGGTGCCCGAGGCTGCGGTGATGGCGATAGAGGCAGGCTGCGATATCGTCCTCATCAGCCACACCCCGGAACTTCAGGAGGCGGCTTTCGAAGCGATGCGAGACGCGGTTCTGTCCGGCAGGATCAGCCTGCAAAGGGTGGAGCGATCCATCGCGAGAATCCGTAGGTGGAAACAAGGGCTTGCGGTCGCGGCGCGTGCGTCTTCGCCGCCAACGGCGGCGCAAGGCCCGTCCCTGAATGCCCTGGGCGAGCGAGTGGTTACGTTCGTGGACGGGGAGATGCCAGGATCGTGGGCGTTCGGACCAGGCCCACTTGTGTTGGTGACGCCGGCCATGGACCAGATCACCTTGGCCGAGGATTCGATGGACGTCTCGCCGCTCCTCCAAGAGCTTGGTACCTGCGGCATCCGGTGCGCGAGAGTGTGCTGTTCGATGGATCCAGACCCTCGGGAAATAGAGGATGTTATCTCGCTCGTAGAGGGCTCTTGGCGTGCGATGAAGCGCGGCACGATAATGGGGACGGGGCCGCACTGCATGGGCGCGGCAACCGAGGCGGACTGCGACAGGTCGGGGAGTTCAGGTTCGGAAAGTTTAGGCACGGCGACTTCGCGCGCCGATGGCGTTGCCGTACCTCTCCCGCGAGTGGCGCTCGTGGTCAGAAACGGCGGTGGCGCCCCAGGGCAGGCGGCCTTGGCGGCGGCGTTGGAACCGAGGTCGAACTTGCTCTTGATAGTCATTAGGGATCCGCGTGAAGCGCGCCCGGTGCAGGCGGCGCTTTCACGCCGGGCCCCGGCGCTCTTTACTTACAGTACCGAAAGCATTGTCCTCTCTACACTCGCGCGGGTGCTGGCTGGTGAAGCGAGTCCTAAGGGGGTGATCCCGGTCAGGATGTGAAGATGCCACAATCACTGGAGTGTTTATGGAACCGTCGCGGGGAATCGGGCAAGTTGCCAGGGTTTGGGAGTCCAGCATTACAAGTCTTACGAGGCGAGGAGGGACTTACATGTTGTCTAGGAAGCGAGAGGCGCTCATGATCCTGGTCTGTGTCTTGGTGGCCGGTGCGGTCATGGGCGGGTTGGGAGGCAGCGTCGGCATCGCGGCGGATAAGCCTATCGTTCTCAGGGTCCTCAACTATCTCGACGCCACGAGCCCTTCGGCGTACCGCGAGATCACGGAGGTTTGGGAGGCCTTCGAGAAGAACAACCCCGACATCAAGATCGAACGCGAAGACCTCTTCAACGAACCGTTCCACCAGAAGACAGAGGCCTACGCGGCGGCAGGGCAGCTACCGGACGTCATCTATATGTGGCCCGGGGGAAGGTCCAGTACTCTCCACACCAAACATTTGGTGAAGGACCTCACACCGTTCCTGGGGGAGATGAGGAAGGAGTTCTCCGAGGCTGCCCTGGTGCCCCAAGCCGGCGGATACCTGGCTGAGCTGCCCATCGGTGTCACCGCCACTCACGCGCTCTATGTCAACGCCAAGATGCTCCGCGATATGGGGCTTGACATTCCCAAGACCTACGACGATCTGAAGGCGATGGTTCCGAAGTTGAAGGCCGCCGGCAAAGACGTCATCCTCATGGGCGCTCAGGACGACTGGGTGATGCAGTCCTGCCTGTTCAGCATGATCGTGGGCAGGATGTGCGGTGACAAGTACATAGATGAGGTGTTGGCGGGGAAGGCCAAGTTCACGGACGTGCCCTTTGTGAAAGCGCTCAAGTTCTATGAGTCTCTTTATACCGACGGGGTGCTCAGCAGGAAAGTCCTGCAGACGCCGTACAACGAGGTAAACGGCTTGTTCGCTTCGGGCAAGGCTCCGTTCATGATCGACGGTGACTGGAAGGTGAGCAACTTCCTGACCGATCCAACCACCAACCAAGCCCTCATCCCGCCTGCGGAACAAAAGAACTTCGTCATGACCGTGTTCCCCGAGATCCCTGGCGAGATTAACCACAATACCACATCTTCTGTCCCGGGCGTGGGTTTCGGGATGAGCGCCGCGATACCGGCCGGTTCCGAGAAAGAAAAAGCCGCCTGGAAGCTCATCATGTGGCTGACCTCTCCCGGGGTCCAGAAGATCCGCCTCGAGACAGGAGCGGCCTTCCCATCGAGGAAGGGTGTGACCAGCGACAAGCTGGAGCCCCTCGCTCAGGAGCGGGCGCAGTTCTATGGCAAGTTCGGCGGCACGTACGTACTGGATAACGTCTTGCACGCGCAGGTATACGGCCCGTTGAACGTAGGTCTTCAGGAGATCGGGCTCGGGATCTCCACGCCGGAGCAAGTGGCTGCGAAGGTCCAAAAAGCCCTCGAAAGCTGGAGGGCCTCGCAGAAGTGACGTTTCGGGAGATTCGTGGGCCGGCTGGCGGGGCGGATCCCGCGGCGCAAGCTCCGGGGTTCCCCCGCCGGCCCCGGAGCGCGCCGCTCGCCCTAAGTGGGGGTGCAGAAATGCTCGCGACTTTTGGGTGCCAGGTTGCCGGTGTTGCACTCGGGGACGGCTCCCCAAGCGGGGCGCCTTGACAAAACCCGGCCCATCGGGCAGATGGCCGGGTTTTGACACCCCTCGTGTAATCACCGGCAACCCGGCACCCACTGGAAATGGGGCAGGGGCCGGTGTACCTCCACCTAGACGCGCAGGTTTGCCGGTGTTATGGAGGTAGCTTATGGTGAAGCACAGCAAATGGAGGACAGAGGAGCGTCGTGCCTACCTTGTTCTGGTCCTACCGGCCGTCCTCGTTTACTGGCTGGTCATGGCTTTCCCCACCGTATTCTCGGTGGCGCTCAGTCTGACCGATTACAACGGGGGCCGCCTTTTCAGCAGCGCCAATCCGGTCCATTTCGCCGGGCTCGCGCACTACGCGAGGATGTTCTCCGACCCGTACTTCTGGATAGCGCTGAAGAACAACTTCTACATCATCTTCATTTCCGTCTTCGGGCAGATCCCTCTCGGGTTCGTGCTCGCCTACATCCTCTTTAGAAGGCTCGTGAAAATGCCCGGCTTTTTCCAGACCATGATCTACCTCCCGTGCACCATATCCACGATCGTCGTGGGCATCCTCTGGCAGTCGTTTTTCTCACCGTACGGCCCGTTCTCCGAGTTCATGCAGCGCTTGAAGCCGGGGTGGGAGAACACCTTGTTCATAAACCCCAGGACCGCCATGCTGCCTGTGCTCTTCGTGCTATTGTGGATGTACACTGGGACCTACCTCATCATCTTCCTGGCTAACCTGCAGAAGATCGAGCCTCACATCATAGAGGCCGCCAGGATAGACGGCGCGTCCGAAGGTCAGGTGCTGAAATACGTGATATTGCCGGCTCTCTCCGGGGTGATCGTCACCTCGGCCATCCTCGCCATATCAGGCTCTTTGCAGAGTTTCAACCTCATCTTCGCGATGACTGGCGGCAACCCCGCGAGGAGGACATCGGTGCTGTCCCTGTACATGTACGATAACGCGTTTCGCGGTGCGCCCGATTACCCGCTGGCCAACGCCATCTCCACGTTCATGGTGGCCATCAGTTTCGCCCTCATCCTCGTGACGAAAGCGATCGAGGGGCGGTTTGGAGGTAGAGAATGATGGGGAAACCGCACAGCAAGCGAAAGGGGACGGAGCGAAGGGGGATGGGGGAGATGGGGAGAAGGGAGCTCGGCGTCTTGGGCCGGGTACTGGTCTACTCTGTGCTGATCGGGTTCACCATCATGACGACCTACCCGATCGTATGGCTCGCGTTGAGCTCGTTCAAGACAACTCAGGAGTTTCAGATCAACCGGCTCGGCTTGCCCCGATCCTGGACTTTGGACAACTATCCCAACGCCTGGCGCATCGGCGGATTCAGCGTGCTATTTCTCAACAGCCTGTTCTATACGGGCATATCGACAGCGGCGATAATCATCCTGTCCCTTGCGGCGTCGTTCGCCTTCGCGAAACTCAAATCGCGGGCCACGCCGTTTCTCCACGGGAGCTTCGTGGTGGGCATCCTGCTGACGCTGCAGTCGATCATGGTCCCGCTCTTCCTGATGGCCAACGCGACGCATCTTTACAACACGCGCCTTGGGGTCCTCATCCCTTATACGGGCATAGGACTTCCCCTAGGCGTGTACTTATGCACGGAATACGTCAAGAGCATCCCCGACTCGGTAATCGAGTCCGCGCGGATCGACGGCGCGAGCTATCTCAGGATCTTCTCTTCTGTAGTTGTGCCTATGGCAAGGCCGGTGACCACGACCCTGGCGATACTGAACGTTACAAGCGTCTGGAACGAGTTCATGCTCATAAACATCCTGGTGTCGAAGAATTCTCTCAAGTCTCTACCCGTGGGGATCATGAAGTTCTCGGGCACCTTGTCTTCTGACTACGGAAAGCAGTTCGCGGCGCTCGTGATCGGCATGCTTCCCATGCTCGCCTTCTATCTGGTCTTCCGCAACCAGATCACGAAAGGCGTGTCCGCTGGGGCGGTCAAGGGATAACAAGGGATAAGAGGAGGCCCACCCGAAGGCGGGCCCCCTCTCTTCAACGCCGATGCAGGATGCGCAGGTGTGCGGATGTGCGAATGTGCAGGTGCGGGCATGCGCGCGTTGCGCGCGTTCCGCGGGTTGCGCGGGTTGCCCGGTTTTGTCTGGGTCAGCGTGCCGCCTCGAACGACTTTATGCAGCTACGCAGCCTCCGACGACTCCACCGCTACGGCCTGGGTTTTCACCGGGAAGAACTCGAAGATGAGGTTCAGGACGATGCCGAAGATGGCGGCGGTCGCGATTGCGGGCAGCTTCATCCCAAATGCCGGGATCATCCCGTTGGGGAAGGCAAAGCTGCCGCCGATGCCGATGACCAGGATGGTTGCGGCGACCGCAAGAGTCCTGGCGGAGAAGAGGTCCACTTTCTCCGAAATCATGAGGGCCACGCCCTGCACACCTATGACCCCGAAAAGGTAGATGGACACGCCGCCGATCACGGCTCCGGGCACGCTGCTGACCGCCGCGGCGAGTTTTCCGAAGAAGGACAAGCCCATCGCTATGACCGCCGCCAGCACCAGGACCGGGACGGAGAAGTTGCGGGTGATCGCCATAACGCTGTTGTTCTCGCCGTAGTTGGTTCCTGCCGGCCCGCCGATTGCCCCGGCGATCATATCGCCGATGCCGTCGCCGATGAGGTTCGTGCCGAGCAGGCTCGCGATGGGATAGCGCTTCTTGCGCCCGAGTTGTCTGGCGAGGTTGTTGACGTAAAGGTCGATCTGGTAGAGGTGCGCCGTGGACTCCGGGATGGTCGCGATGGCGATGGGCATGATGGCGAGAATGGCGACCGGGCTCCACGATGGGAACGTGAAGTGGGGTGCGGTTACGGCCGCGGCGCGACTGATCGCGGCGAAGTCAACCAGGCCCAGCGGTATGCTGACGAGATAGCCCACGGCCACGCCGAGGAGCACCGGGAGCTGTCCGAGAGTGCCCCGGAGGTACACCGAGAACAGGATGGTGGCGAGGAGCGTGACGAGCCCCGCCGTCCAGTTGCTCGCGGCGCCGCTCATCGCCGTGCCGGCGAGGGCTATTCCGATGACGATGGCAACGCTGCCCGTCACGACCGGCGGCAAAACCTTTTCCACCTTGTCTCTACCGAAGCGGTTTATAATGGCGCCCGCAAGGATCGACACGAGGCCGGAAGCCACGATGCCGCATTGTGCCTGAGAAATGAGGGAATCAGGGGCGACTGCGCCGAGGGTCTTCACGCCAGTGATGGCGGCGACCGCCGCGATGTACGAGAAGCTGGAACCGTAATAGAGTGGGATTCGACCGCGGGTGATCAGGATGAAGCCGAGGGTCGCAAGGCCGCTTGCGAAGAGCGTGGTGGAAACGTGGAATCCGGTCAGCAGCGCCACCATCGCGGTGGCAGGAAACATTACTACAACCTGCTGCAGAGCGAAGAACACCAGTCTCCACACCGGGGGTGTGTCATCGGGAAGGTAGCCGACGGTTTGGGTGTTTGTTCGAGTGGGCATGACGCTCGACCTCCTCAATATGTGATTCCTGAGCGGTTACCCCCGGAGCAGCGCACACAAAAAGGCACTCCCGCCCGCCGGACAGGAAGTGCCTTGACATTGCGCGTGCCCGCCTATACTCCCTTGCCGGCCTCGCTGGACCGTCTTAAAGGGTAACCCTTGTCTCAAGTAGCAGTATACTGGCGTTTCCATGCGCGTGTCAAGAGAGGCTGCCACGTTTTCGCGCCGTTTCGAAAGCGGCTTCTCTCCGGTCTGTCGGCGGCGTGACTTGCGGTGCCGGGATCTGGCGTTGCGACGCCGCCCGGACCGTGACCTGCAGGAGAAAGCACTCCGGCGCAGAAAGAAGTGAAAAACCGACGCCTGCGCGCGGCACGCAATGGGGAGAGCGCGACTTGACTTGATTCGAGGTCCGCGCCGGAGCCTTCCTCAGGGGGTGTGTCTCGTGGATGTTGGAGAGATTCGGCGGTGTATCCCTGCGCTTTCGAAGCATGTCTACATGAATACCGGCTCGTCGGGCCCGTGCCCGCGACCGGTCGTGGAGGCGCTGGTCGATTCTGAACGATTCCAGAACTATGAAGGCCCCGTTGTCCCGGACGTCGCGGAGAAGCTCCACCTGCGTTACGCCTCGGTGCGCCCGCGCGTCGCCCGGTTCGTCGGTGCAGACCCTGACGAAGTCGCCTTGCTGCAGAATACGAGCGAGGGGGTCAACACCGTCGCCGCCGGCACTGACTGGCGAGAAGGCGACGAGGTCGTGATCTCCGCGTTCGAGCACTCTACCGGCTACCTCCCGTGGTTTTACCTCAGGGATACAAAGGGCATCAAGGTGAAGATCGTCGGCCCGCAACGTCCATCTGATACGGTGCACGAGGTTACGGTCGACGACGTGCGTTCGGCCCTGACAGACCGGACCAGGCTCATCTGCATGAGCCACGTGGCGTACTGCACGGGCGCGCGCCTGCCCGTGGAAGAGGTGGCCGAGCTTGCTGCCGGGCGCGGAATACCGTTCCTGGTCGACGGGGCCCAGGCGGTCGGCGCGATTGACCTTGATGTCCACGAGATCGGCTGCGACTTCTACGCTCTACCGGGGCAGAAATGGCTTCTTGGGCCGGAAGGGACGGGCGCGTTTTACTGCCGCCGGGACCGCCTGAGAGCCGGAACGCTCGGCCTTCGCGGTGTGGCCTGGGCGTCCATCGACTCGAGCAGCATCTGGGAGGGATACCGCCTGAAGGCAAGCGCGGCGCGATTCGAGCTCGCGACGGTGAACGAGTCGACCTTCGTGGCCCTTGGTGAAGCGATCGACTTCCTATCAGGCATCGGAATGCGCGAGATCGAGGCGAGGATCGCAGGGCTCTGCGATCACCTCAAAAAGGAACTGGTGAAGATCCCAGGCGTGCGGCTCTTCACCCCGGTTGAAGCGAATCGGTCCGCTGGGCTCGTGGCCTTCGACATAGCCGGATGGGAACCTGAGCGCGCCTACGAAGCGCTTTTCGAGAAGTGGAACATCGTGACCCGCTCAATCCCATGGCCGCGCGCGGTTCGGGCTTCGATCCATTTCTTCAACACCGAGGAAGAGGTGGAGCTCCTATTGAAGGCCGTTCGGGCTCTCGCGGGTGAGAAGGCCTAACACACGCCTGGCGCACACCAGGGTGGGCACACCGGCCGATCTCGCCGTCGTCCTCGGGGCAACGGTCTCACACCTTGGGCTGCCGGCTGTTCCGGCGGCCCTGTGTGTGGGATCGCGCGCCTTCAGCCATCCATATGCATCCACACGAAAGTCCAGAAGCTTGGTCAGCAACGTTGTTCACGCTCCTGAACCGGCGCGCATAAGATTTGGCAGAAGGGACAGCGGTCGCGGCTTCGCCTGGCTGCACGCGCATGAGGTATGGGGAAGTGCGCGGAGGCCATAGCCGACTGTGGATCGCGTTTCCCATGCGGGCAGCTCCAGGTCCGCGGCGGGCCTGTCTGAGGTCCGCGACGCGTTGCTGCGGTCGTTGCCCATTCCGAGGGGGGATTTGCGTGCCGTCATTCACGTTCACCGGAGATGCCGCCAATACCGGTAACCAGGTGCTTACTGCTACCGTAAGCATTGCCATATCGCCTGAAACCGCTGTGCTCGCGTCTCCACCGCTTTTGCCCGGGGCTTCCGTCACGGGCACGGTCGCTGTGTCCAACGCCGGCGATGTTGACTGCCTTTACTTTGTCTCCGCCGACTGGGCCGCCGTGTCTCCGACCACGGCGAGCATGGCGCACATACTTGCGAGCTCGCTCAACGTGAGCGTCGTGGCAAGCCCGCCGACGACCACGATTTACACGGGGGCGCTCACCGGCCTCGTGGACCAGCCGGCTGGCGGGCAGTCGCTTCCTCTTGGCTCGGTCCAAGAGGTGGCCATTACGGTAGCGCTCGATGCAGGTGCCGGGAACTTGGTTCAAAACCGGGATCTTTCCGTCGACTTCGTGTTCGTGGCGACCCAGGCCTAATTCCGTCAGTGTTGGCCGAAGAGATGAGGGCGGACTAAGTATGAGGTCATTAGTTTTCTCTCGTTTTCCGAGGTCCTGGGTTGCCGGTGATTGCACGAGGGGGTGATAAAATCCGGCCACGTGCCAGAGGGGCCGGATTTTGGCGAAGCGCGCCCCGCCGGGGGCGCCGGCCCCCCGTGCAAAACCCGCAAACCCGCAA
>JBLNCC010000017.1:0-59804 GCA_050260395.1 Betaproteobacteria bacterium | reverse complement strand
GACGACGAGGCCGTCGTGAAGCGCCTCATCGAGGAAGGCTGGCTCAGTGGCGCGGGGGAGCGGGAACTATGAAGCCCATTAGAAAGAGGACACAGCCGCCGGCCGAGCGGCCGGTGCGCGTTATCGTGAGAACGGCGCGTCCGCTGTCTCCCGAGCTCGGGCAGACCATCCGGACGCGCATCTCGGAGGGGTTGGGTCGACCGATCCTGATCTTCTTCGAGGAGGATCCCTCTCTTCTGGGCGGGATCGCGCTTCAAATCGGCAACACTGTCGTGGACGCGAGCTTGAGCCGGAGCCTGGAAGAGGTTCGCGCGAAACTCGCCGAACACCTTCACGCAGCGGCGCTGGGCACGCCGCCCGGGGTACCCGGGGGCGAGCCCGAGAGCGGCGGGAAAGGCCGGACCCTGACGCGCGAGATGCTCAGAACAGCCATCGAGCTGGTGAGGAAGCATGCGCCCGCTCCCGTGGTGGAGGAGGTAGGCACCGTCGTCTCCGTGGGGGACGGTGTGGCGAGGGTGAGCGGCCTTCCGTCGGCGATGGCCGGGGAGCTCGTGGTGTTCGACGGGGGCGGCGAGGGTATGGTCCTTGACCTCGACGTGGACGCCGTGGGGTGCATCGTTTTCACCGGCGCGGAGAGGATCGTCGAGGGATCCGTCGTGCGGTGCACGGGAAGGGTCGCGGACGTGCCTGTGGGCGAGGAGCTCCTGGGCCGCGTCGTGAACCCTCTCGGCGAGCCTCTGGACGGCAAGGGGCCCATCCTGGCGCGCGCGAGACGCTACATCGAGAGCCCCGCGCCAGGCGTGGCGGAACGTGAGCCTGTGAGCGTGCCGCTGCAAACCGGGATCCTCGCGGTGGATGCCATGGTGCCGATCGGCCGCGGCCAGCGCGAGCTCATCATCGGCGACCGCCAGACCGGGAAGACGTCCATCGCCGTTGATGCCATAATTAGCCAGAAGGATTCAGGGGTGCTGTGCATCTATGTGGCCATAGGCCAGAAGGCATCGAGCATAGCCCAAACCGTGAGCGTGCTCGAAGAGCACGGGGCGCTTCCGTACACCATAGTCGTCGCGGCATCCGCGAGCGATCCCGCGCCGCTTCAGTACATCGCGCCATATGCGGGCTGCGCCATGGCTGAACACTTCATGTACAGCGGCAGGGACGTTCTCATAGTGTACGACGACCTGTCCAAGCACGCAGCCGCGCACCGGGAGGTTGCGCTGCTGCTGCGCAGGCCGCCGGGCCGCGAGGCTTATCCAGGGGATGTCTTCTACATCCACGGTCGCCTTCTGGAACGCGCGGCCAAACTCTCGAAAGAACGCGGCGGCGGGTCGATGACCGCTCTACCCATAGTCGAGACGCTGGCGGGGGATGTCTCTGCGTACATCCCCACGAACACGATCTCCATCACAGACGGTCAGATCTATCTTGAGGGCGACCTGTTCTTCTCGGGCGTCCGGCCAGCGGTGAACGTCGGGCTCTCCGTGTCGCGCGTGGGCGGCGACGCGCAGGTGCCGGCCATGCGCGAGCTCTCGTCCCACCTGCGCCTTGACCTCGCGCAGTACCGGGAGCTCTCAGCCTTCGCCCAGTTCGGATCGGACTTGGACAAGGCCACCCAGGCGCAGCTTCGCCGGGGCGAGCGGATAGTCGAGGCGCTGAAGCAGCCCAACCACGAAGTGCTGACAGTCGAGGAGCAGGTCGTCATGCTCTTCACGCTGACCGGCGAGGCTCTGGACGACATCCCCGTGGAGCAGACGAGGTGGTTTGTGAAGGAGTTCCTCGTACATGTGAGGGAGGCATACCCGTCCATCATGCGCCGGATTCGAGACACAGGCCGCATCGACGAGGTAAGAGCGGACCTCGCCCGAGCGCTGGACGACTTCAAGAGGGATTTCGCAGGGGTGGTGGGGCGCCATGCAGAGTCCGCGTGAAGTCAGGCGTCACATCCGCACCATTCGCGAGATCCGGCACCTCACGAGAGCCATGAAGCTCGTGGCTGCTGCCAAGCTCAGGGAGGCCCAAGCGAGGGTCGAAGCGGCAAGGCCGTTCGCCAAGAAGATCAGCGAGGTCTTGCTGGATATATCGTCGTTCGCCGGGTACCTCCACCCGCTCATGGCCGGGCGTCCGCCGCGGACCGTGGGCGTGATGGTGGTCACGTCCGACAGAGGCATGTGCGGGAAATACAACGATGACATCATCAAGGCGGCTATCGACCTCATAGATCGGGCATCCGGTCGCGCCAACGCGCGGGTGATCGCCGTGGGTCGCGTGGGCGCGAGAGCCCTGCGCGAGCTGGGCGTGCCCATACTTGAGGAGAGGAGCCTTGCGTCGAAGCGCCCGACGTTCGCGCTGGCAAGGGCTATAGCGGCGCGGATACTCAAGGCGTACGACGCCGGGGAGGTGGACCATGTATACCTGGTCTACTCCCGTTTCTACTCGGCGATGCAGCAACGGCCGCGCGTCTTTCGGTTGATTCCCATCGTGCCCTTGGGCAGCGGTCGGGCCGATCACATCCCGGCCGGCGCGTGCCTTTTCGAGCCGTCGCCCAGGGAGGTCGTGGACCACCTGGTTGTCAGATACGTGCAGGTCGAGGTGTACCGCGCCCTGCTCGAGGCCGAGGCTGGGGAACGTGGCGCGAGGATGACCGCCATGAGCGCCGCCTCCGACAACGCGTCGGAGATAATCGAGCGCTTGACGCTTGCGTTCCATAGGTCGCGCCAGGCCCAGATCACCCGGGAAATCGCCGACATAGTTGGGGGCGCCGAGGCGCTCAGCAGCGGTGCGGAGGGCCTCCCGTTGCCAGGAGGGCAGGTTTCCGACGTAGGCGCGCCCTCAACAAGGGTTGAAAGCGAGGGGGCATAACATGAAAGGCCACATAGTGAGGGTCAAAGGTGCCGTTATCGATATCAGCTTCGAGGGCGAGGAGGAGCTCCCGCCGATACACTCCGCGGTGTTCATCCCGAAACCCGAGGCGAACGCGGGGCGGCCGGGCGGGCCGTGGCGCGCCTACGCAGGAGCGGGCACGCGCTCGGAGGCCGCCGCTGGCGGAGCTATGGAGGCTGCGCCTGCAGGGGCGCGCGGGACTGTCGTCGCTGAGGTAGAAAGCCATGTGGGCGCCGGGGTCGTTCGGTGCGTGGCGTTGTCTCCAACGGAGGGCCTGCGCCGCGGCATGCAGGCGCTGACGGACGGCAAGCCGCTCACCGTCCCGACGGGGGACGCCGTCCTCGGCCGCGTGTTGAACGTCTTCGGGGAACCCATAGACGGCGGGCCACAGATCTCCAGTGCGGACGCGCCGCGCAGGCCGATACACCGCCGGGCGCCATCATTCGAGGAGCAAGACACCAACCTACGCATGCTGGAGACGGGCATCAAAGCGGTTGACCTGCTCGCCCCATATCCTCGCGGCGGAAAGGTCGGGCTCTTCGGAGGCGCGGGCGTGGGCAAGACCGTGCTCATCATGGAGCTCATCAGGCACGTTGCCGCGGAGCACGGAGGCGTCTCGGTTTTCGCCGGGGTAGGCGAGCGGACGCGCGAAGGCAACGAGCTTTGGCTTTCCATGAAGAGGTCGGGCGTGCTGGACAAGGCGGTGCTCGTCTTTGGCCAGATGAACGAGCCCCCGGGCGCACGGCTCCGGGCCGCGTACACGGGCCTGACCATGGCTGAGGCCTTCCGCGACGAGAAAGGCCAGGACGTGCTTCTGTTCATAGACAACATATTCAGGTTCGTTCAGGCGGGAGCCGAGGTGTCCGCCCTGCTCGGCCGGATCCCGTCGGCCGTCGGTTACCAGCCGACCCTCGCATCGGAACTCGGGAGCCTGCAAGAGAGGATCACGTCCACGCGGCGCGGGGCCATCACTTCGATCCAGGCCATATACGTGCCGGCCGACGACTACACGGACCCGGCGCCCGCGACCACCTTCAGCCACCTCGACGCCACCACCAACCTGGAGCGAAGCATCGCGGAGATGGGCATCTATCCCGCGGTGGACCCTCTTGTGTCCACATCGAGGCTTCTCGATCCGAGGGTGGTCGGGGAACGCCACTACAACACCGCGCGCGGGGTCCAGGCCATTCTCCAGCGGTACAAGGACCTCCAAGACGTGATAGCGATCCTGGGAGTCGACGAGCTATCCCCCGAGGACCGGCGGATCGTGGCGAGGGCGCGGAGGATTCAGAGATTCCTTTCGCAGCCGTTCTTCGTGTCCGAGCAGTTCACGGGGATTCCCGGGCGGTTCGTGTCGGTAGAGGAGACGGTCCGTGGGTTCGCCGAGATTCTTGAGGGGAAGCACGACGATTTACCCGAACAGGCGTTCTATATGGTTGGCACCATAGACGAGGCCGTGGAAAAGGCCGAGGCTATGGCACGCCGGGAGGCGTCGTGAGCGTGTCTAAGACAATGCGCCTTGAGGTTGTCACGCCCGACAGGCTCGAGTTCTCGGGCGACGTGGAATCGGTCATCGCGCCGAGCGTCTCGGGGTACATCGGCATCCTTCCGGGGCACATACCCCTGATAGCGAGGCTTGCCGTGGGAGTGCTCACCGCGCGGACGGGTGATTCCAGCATTACGCTGGCCTTGAGCGAGGGGTACATGGAGGTGTCGCCCGACAAAGTGATCATCTTGGCCGAAGCGGCCGAGATGCCCGGGGAGATCGACGTGCAGCGGGCCCTCGCGGCCAAGCGCCGCGCGGAGGAGATCCTCGCCACCAGCAAGGAACACGTGGTGCTCGCGCGGGCGCGCGCTTCGCTGCAGAAGGCCCTCAACAGGCTCAAGGTCGCGAAATACCAGGATAGCGGCGGGCAGGGATCTGCGTCCACGCCGGAGAAAATAGGGGAATAGAGCGGGGCCAGAGGAGGAGGTCGGAGGATGAGGATCGAGCCGTTCTCCATCGAGAGATGGTTCGGCCGCTACGAATTCACCGCCAGGTACAACATCGCCGAGAGCTGCGTGAAGACGTTCACCCTCTCAGAGCTCACGGAGGTCTGTGGGGCCGACGCGCTGCCCGGTGACCGCCCCGTGGACCTCGGGTACACCGACAGCAGGGGCCTCCCAGAGCTGCGTGAGGAGATCGCGAGGATGTACCCCGGCCGCGGTCCGGAAAACGTGCTCGTGACGACCGGGGCCATCGAGGCGAACTTCCTCGTCTTCGCAGCGCTCCTCGGGCCGGGGGACACGGTCGTCTCGGAATTCCCGGCCTATCAGCAGCTTTATGAGGTCCCGCGCTCGCAAGGGGCGGACGTGAAACTGTGGCGGCTCACGGAGGAGAAGAGCTTCCGGCCCGACATATCGGAGCTCGAGGACCTTGTGGGGCGCGGCGCGAAGATGATCGTCATCAACCATCCCCACAACCCCACAGGCGCGCCCATAGACGCGGGAAGCATGGCCGCGGTATGCGAGATCGCGGAACAACGCGGTGCGGTGCTCCTCTCGGACGAGGTTTACCGGGGCCTGTCGCTCTCAGACGCGGTGGCCTCGCCCTCGGCCCAGAGATTCTCCGACGACGCCGTGAGCGTGGGAAGCATGTCGAAAGCTTACGGCCTCTCGGGGCTCCGAATCGGGTGGATAGTGGGGCCCGAGGAGATCATCGAGAAATGCTGGGCGCTCCGCGATTACACGTCCATATGCCCCGCGGGGCCCTCCCAGCTTCTCGCGCTTACCGCCCTCCGGAGCTCGGAGAAGGTGCTGGCGAGGAGCCGATCGATCGCGCGCAGGAACTTCGCGGTCCTCGACGAATGGGCTCGCGCGAACGCGGATCTCGTAAGCTACGTTCCTCCTAGGGAGGGCGTGGTTGCCTTCGTGAAGTACGCGGCGGACGTGCCATCCCTCGACATCGCGACCGAGCTCGTAACCCAGGACGGCGTGCTGGTAGTCCCGGGGTCGTGTTTCGAGACCGAGGGCTATCTGCGCATCGGGTTCGGGGGCGATACGAACACCCTCGAAGCCGGCCTCGACCTGCTTGCCAGGCGGCTTGCGTCCAAGACTTGACGAACTGACCGTGTGTCACATGGTGGTTTCGTTGTGCTTTCGTTGCTAGCCGTCCCACGCAAAGGTATAATATAAGCGAAGCAGGCACGAACGAGCTTGAAGAGGAGTCGCCGATGGAAAAGGGTAAATTCATCGTCATCGAGGGGATAGACGGGTCCGGCGTCACGACGGAGGCCGTCAAACTCAAGGAATACATAGCGACCAAGCTGAACCTTCCCGTCCACCTCACGAAGGAGCCCACAGATGGCCCGGTCGGAGGGCTCATCCGGACCATTCTGGCGAAAAGGGTCGGCGGGCCCTCTCGCAACGGCAAGTTTGAGAGCATTGATCCCAGATGTTTGGCGCTTCTCTTCGCAGCCGACCGCGTCGATCACCTTGAGGTAGACATCCGCCCGAAGCTGGAGGGCGGCGTGGTGGTCATATGCGACAGGTACATCCTTTCATCCCTTGCATACCAGTCTCTCAACGTGGACAGAGGGTGGCTCGAGCAGATAAACGCGAAAGCCATCACGCCCGATCTCACCATCTACCTGCAGGTCCCGCCGCTTGTTGCGGAGCGCCGCCGCAACCAGGCTCGGTGGCATGTGGAGCTTTACGAGGAGACTCCTAAGCTCGAGAAAGTGGCGGAGAACTATCTCGAGGCCATCAGCGAACTGCGGAGGCGGGGCCAAAGGGTGGAGATCATCGACGGCAACAGGCCCATGCGCGAAGTCCACCGCGACATAGTCGCGCTGGTGAAGCCGCTCCTCACCACGAAAGCGGCGTCCGGTCGCAAGAGACGCCGGTCGGACGCCGGTGAGCTGCGGCTCAACATGCCGCTTACAGGAGAGGGAGAGCCGGAAGCGCCCGGAACGAACGAGCCTGAGGCGAAGGAGGCCGTGGTTCGATGATCGGTTTCCACCACGAGAAGATCGAGGTGACTCGCTCGGAGGAGAGCCTCGATCCTGTCGCCCTCAAGTGGAGGGAAAGGGAATACAAGATCACGGAGATCAAGAAAGTGTGGCAGGACGCGGCGTTCGCCGGGCCCGCCTCGGGCCGCGGCCGTTCCCGGAGCTGGTGGGACCAGCACGGGAGGACGTTCTATCGGGTTGCGGTTGACAGCGGCCAGACGCTGGATATCTACTTCGACCCGAGAAAGGAAGAATGGTACCTGAGCAAGAGCTGGAACCTGCCCAGTGAGGAGACGTAGGCGTGCGTAGAGGAGTGCCCGCGGCTCTGCACTCGTACGTCGGTAAGATCCGGTCGTTCTCGACCAATGCGAAGCTGTTTCTCCTCAGCAGCGCGCTGGGCTCGGTTCAGTCGGGGATATTCCAAGTCGTCCTGGCGCTGTACGTGGTCGCCCTCGGCCATGCCCGGGATTTCCTAGGGGTCATGACCGGGTTTGGCGCGCTGGTCACCGGCATCGTGAGCCTTCCCGCCGCCGCGGTCGCGCGCGCGACCGGGCACCGGAAGGCCCTTCTTGCGGGCGCAGCCTTGTCGGCCCTCGGTGCGCTCGGCATCGCCGTCTCTTCATCACGGGACGTCCTCTTACTCTTTGAAGCGTGCCTCGGCGCCGGCACCGCCTTTACCTTCGTGAACACCGCGCCCTTCCTCGCCGAGAACAGCGGTGACGCGGAGAGGGCGTATCTTTTCAGCGTGAACAGCACGATGCTGCTGGCTGTTGCGGTGGTGGGGAACTCCCTCGGCGGCGTGCTGCCCGACATCTTCGGCGGGCTCGCGCCGGGTTGGAACCCGTCCGGAATGGCGCCGCTCCGCGCGACCATGATGGTCGGAGTGGTTTTCGTGGCAGCCTCGGCCGCTCCGCTCATGGCGCTGAAGGAATGGAGCTCGCGCGAAGTCCGTGAGGACGCGTCGCGCTTACCGGACGGGAGCCGCAGCCGCACCAAGGCGTACCTCGTCGTGATGGGGCGGTTCGTTACGACCTCCGTCGTGACGTCGCTGGGCGCGGGCCTGATGATCCCGTTCCTTCCCGTGTTCCTGGCTGACAAGGGCGCGAGCCCACCGGTCATAGGGCTCGTGTTCGCCGGCTCGATGGTCATGACGATGGCGGGCACTCTCGTTGCGCCGCTCCTGGCGGAGCGGTGGGGCAGCGTGAAAACGGTCGTGGTGACCCAGATCGCGTCGGTGCCGTTCCTCGTCGCCATGGCGCTTGCCCAGGACATCGAGGTGATTGTCCCGGCCATGTTGCTGCGCTCGGCGCTCATGAACATGTCCGGCCCCGTGGACTCCAGTTTCAGCATGGAAGCGGTCTCGGCGCGGGACCGGGCGATCCTGAGCAGCCTCCGGGGGATGGCTTGGAACCTCAGTTGGGCGGGAGGCAGCGTAGCGGGCGGGATCATGATCGAGCGCTTCGGTTATGCCGTGCCGTTTCTGATGACCGCGACGCTGTACCTTGCATCCGCCATCATGTACGTGCTATTCTTTTCTAAACTAGAGTTGCGCCAGTCTCGGATGGCAGGAGATTACCCCCGGCCACGGTCGGTAGGTCGCTAGCCTCTTGCCTGTCGGTCGCGAGCCCCCGCACGGCATACGCGGTTCAGTCACGAAGGGCCGCGCAAGAGGAAAGGGGTGCCGCGAACCCAGGCGGGTTCGACGGCGGGCCCTGGCCGGAGTCGCCGGCGGGAACGGCGCTGCGTGGGAGGAGAACCCCGTGACTGCGGAGCCGATGATCAGAGTGGTCGGGCTGAACAAACACTTCGGACGGCTGCACGTCCTCCGCGACGTGAGCTTCCAAGTGGCCAAGGGTGAGGTCGTGGTCATCCTGGGGCGCAGCGGCTCCGGGAAGAGCACGCTTCTCAGGTGCCTAAACTACCTCGAGCCTCCGGAGAGCGGCGAGATATGGATCGACGGCCAGCGCATCGACCCGCGCAGGACCAACCTGCAGACGTTGCGCGAGGAAATGGGCTTTGTGTTTCAACACTTCAACCTCTTCCCCCACCGGACCGCCCTCGATAACGTTACCCTCGCTCTGCGCGTGGTGAAGAAGGTACCGGAGGCGCAGGCGAAAGAGGTCGGCATGGCGATGCTCACGAAAGTGGGGCTTGCTGCGAAGGCCGACGCTTACCCGGACCAGCTCTCGGGAGGCCAACAGCAGCGTGTGGCGATAGCGCGGTCGATGGCTATGAACCCCAAGGTGATGCTGTTCGATGAGCCGACCTCAGCCCTCGACCCCGAGCTCATCGGCGAGGTGCTCGCCGCAATGGAGGATCTTGCGAGGGCCGGCATGACGATGATCGTCGTGACACACGAGATGGGCTTCGCGCGGCGCGTCGCGCAGAGAGCGCTCTTCATGCACGAGGGGTCGTTCATAGAGGAAGGGACCCCGGCGGAGCTTTTTGAGAACCCGAAGACGCCCGAGGCGAGAACCTTCATTAGCTCGATTCTCTGACGTCCGAGCGTGCGGGTTCCTGCACCTGTTCTCAATACTTCGTCTTAAGCTAAAGGTAGGGGTGTCTCGAGTGGCGGCGCCCGGGGCTCGGTGGGAGTCCTGCCGCGCCGCGGGGGGCGAGCCCTCGTTTCCCGAGAGATGCGGAGGAAACTGATGGTCTAAGGAGGTTCCGGGATCATGCGGGAGACGGTTAATCTTATGAGCGATACGGTTACCCTTCCCACGCAGGAAATGCTGCAGGCCATGGAGACAGCGCCCCTCGGGGACGACGTCGCGCGCGAGGACCCCACGGTGAACAAGCTGGAGGCCCTGGCCGCTGAGAGGCTCGGGAAGGAAGCGGGCTTGTTCGTGGCGAGTGGCACTATGGGGAACCTCGTGGCGGTGCTTGCCCACACGCAGCGTGGCGACGAGGTCGTCATGGAGTCCGAGTGCCACATGTACTATTACGAGGTTGGTGGCTTGGCGGCGGTCGCGGGCGTAATGCCGAGGCTGGTGCCGGGGAGACACGGAGTGCTCGACCCGGACGACGTGGCCCGCGCCATCAGGGGCGCGAATATACACTATCCCACGACCCGCCTCGTTGCGGTTGAGAACACCCACAACCGCGGAGGCGGCACCGTCACCCCGGTGAACGTCCTCACTGCCATCTGCAACGTCGCGCGGTCGAGGGGGCTCGCCACTCACCTCGACGGCGCCCGGATCTTCAACGCAGCCATCGCCCTAGGAGTGGACGCGCGCGAGATCGCGAGGCCGTTCGACTCGGTCATGTTCTGCCTATCGAAGGGGCTTTCCGCTCCGGTTGGCTCCGTCCTCGTGGGAACGCGCGATTTCATCGAGCGGGCTCGCAAGTGTCGCAAGCTGATCGGGGGCGGCATGCGCCAGGCGGGCGTGATCGCGGCGGCGGGCATAGTTGCGCTGGAGAAGATGGTGGACCGGCTCAGGGAAGATCACGAGAACGCGCGCGTGCTTGGGGAGGGGCTTGCGGACATCCCCGGGATCTCAGTCGAGCTTGAGACCGTCCAGACGAACATGGTTTATTTCGACGTGGCGGGCCTCGGCCTCGACACGTACTCGTTCCTGAAGGAACTCGCCGAGTATAACGTCAGGGCATCCGACCGTCCGCCGACAGGGGTCAGGATGGTGACTCACAGGCATATTTCCCGGGAAAACATCCTCTACGTGCTTGATGTCGTGAGGGAGATCGCATCGCGGCACCTCAAGGCGACCCCGTGTTGAGTCGCCACTCAGCTTAGTCAGGGAAGACGCGTTTGTTTGGGAAGAAGTGCGGGCGGGCCGTTGCACAGCGGAGGCAGCGGCCCGCCCGCGCGTCTTGTGTGTCCTGTCGCCTGGTCGACCCGCGCGGTCGCCCCGCGCGATCGTACCGGGCGGAGGAGCGACATGCCTTTCGGCACGCCTCAGTACGCCTTGGCGAAGTAGACCCAGGTGTCTGTGTCCGATCCGCAGCGCACGCACCTTCCCGAGCCCGGCGACTCCTGGAGCGGGATGCACCTGATGGTGGCGCCCGTCTCTTCCTTGATGGTGGCCTCGCATTGCGAGTCACCGCACCATGGCGCGTACACGAAGCCCCTCTTCGTGTCCATGACGGCCTTGAAATCCTCATAATCCTGAACGCGGCGGGTGTTTTCGTCCATGAACCGCTTGGCGCGCTCATAGAGCCCGGTTTGAACTGAACTCAGTTGGTCCTGAACGGCGTGTTCGAGGCCGTCCATAGGCACGTTGGTTTTCTCGCCCGTATCGCGCCTTACGAGCACCACATGCCCGGCCTTGATGTCACGAGGTCCGATTTCCAGCCTGAGCGGGACGCCTTTGAGTTCCCAGTCGTTGAACTTCCAGCCGGGTGAGTACTCCTCGCGCGCGTCCACCTCCACCCGACATACCTTGGCGAGCCTCGCCTCGAGCTCGCGGGCGGCGGCGAGAACGGTCTCGCGCATCGCAGGCGGCATGATTGGCACGATGACGACCTGGATCGGCGCGACCCGGGGCGGGAGCGCGAGCCCGCGCTCGTCTCCATGGACCATGATGATTCCGCCGATGAGGCGGGTGGAGACGCCCCACGAGGTTTGCCAGACGTGCTTGAGCTGGTCGTCCTCGTCTAGAAACGTGATGTCGAAGACTTTTGCGAAGTTCTGGCCGAGGTTGTGCGACGTGCCCGCCTGGAGCGCCCTGCCGTCAGTCATGAGAGCCTCCACCGAGTAAGTGCGCACCGCACCCGCGAACTTCTCCCTCTCAGTCTTCCTCCCGGCGATGACGGGGATGGCCAAATCTTCTGTGAGGAAACTGCGGTAGACCTCGAGCATTCTCCGGGTCTCCTCTTCGGCCTCCTCCGCGGTGCGGTGGCACGTGTGGCCCTCCTGCCACAGAAACTCCGATGTCCTGAGGAATAGACGCGTGGTCTTCTCCCACCTGACAACGTTCGCCCACTGGTTGATGAGGACCGGCAAGTCGCGCCAGGACTTGATCCATTTCGAGTACATGTAGCCGATGACCGTCTCCGACGTAGGCCTCACCACGAGCGGCTCGACCAGGTCTTCGCTGCCTGCCCGAGTGACCCACGCGACCTCCGGAGCGAAGCCCTCCACGTGCTGGGCCTCGCGGCGGAGAAAGCCCTCGGGGATGAAAAGCGGGAAGTACGCGTTCTTGTGCCCGGTCGCCTTGATGCGCGCGTCGAGCTTGGCCTGCATGTTCTCCCAAAGCGCGTATCCGTACGGCCGTATGACCATGCACCCGCGCACGGGAGCATAATCAGCGAGCTCGCCCTTTAGGATCACGTCCGTGTACCACTGTGAGAAATCCTCTGTCTTGGAGGCTATGTGTTCCACGAAGCCTTCCTGTTTGTCCCGCATTTCGCTCGGCGCCGGCCGGCCTTCCGCGCGCTCGGACCGCCTGTGAAGAGAGCCTCGCCGCGACGGTCCCTCCGCGAGCCCTCCGCGAGGGCGTGACCCGTTTCTTTCGCAACGCCCTAAGATGAGGCTCTCTAGCGGCGATGGCGGCGGGTCGACCTCGGCGCCATCCACCCTCCTTACACGTATTCTGTAAGTGCTGATTTGTAAGTCCTGACAGGCACTAGCCCCCCGTGCGACCGTTCGCAACAGGCTCGCCTGCCTCCAAAGGGTATGAGAAAAGCCTTCGTCCTCATCGAGGACGAAGGCTCGAACCTCCGCGGTGCCACCCCGCTTGGGACTGGGTTGCCGTGGGCCACGACCCAGCCACCCGCTCACCCCTGCACCGCGCCCGCAATGTCACGCGACACAGGCTTCCCGCTAACGGGGGAAAGGCGTCGAACTCATCGTTCGCAGCTCCAGGGTGGGATGCCGCTGAGCCCGTGCGGCAGGTCTCGCAGCCGTGGACCCGCTCTCTTCGCGCCGTACGCTCGCAGCGGCCCTTTCATCGCCATGGTTGGGCAGAATTCAGATGTCTCCACTATAGCATATCCCCGGCGCAAAGGCAACACGCGCCGCGCACCGGCGCGCGCCGTGGCGCGTGGGAGCGCGGTTCCCGACGAGAATCTCCGCGGCAAGCAGGTAAACACGGGGATGCCGTAGAAAAGCTAGTCTCACGGCGGTGGGTGCCGCGGGCGCCGGGCGTTGCGGCGGGCGGAGCAGTGCACCGCGTGCCGCTGGGGTGCCACCAGGAGCGCGCAAGAGGATGCAGGTGACATGCGGCAAGAAGCAGGAGGTTGCGGCAGTTGACGGGGACGGTTATAAACGTCGGGGCGGTGATAGCGGGCACCGCGGTGGGGCTCGCCTTACGAAAGAGGACGCCGGACAAGATATCTGGCACCGTGGTCCAGGGCATCGGCCTCTTCACGCTCTTCATCGGCGTGAGCATGGCCCTGGAGACAAAGAGCGTGCTCGTGGTGCTGTTCAGCATGGCTATAGGCTCCGTGATCGGAACCGGCATGGATATCGAGGGCTGGCTCGAGCGGACGGCGTCGCGCGTGGAAGCCCGCTTTGCCCGTGGTGAGGGCGGCGGGCTCGCGAGGGGATTCATCGCCGCGAGCCTCCTGTTTTGCGTGGGCCCGATGGCTGTCCTCGGGTCCATCCAGGACGGCCTTACAGGGGATTACCGCATCCTTGTGACGAAAGCGGTGATGGACGGGTTCTGCTCCATCGCTTTCGCCGCCACCCTCGGTGCCGGGGTTGGGTTGTCGGCGGGCGCCATCCTCGTCTACCAGGGCGCGCTCACGCTTGCGGCGGCGGCCATAAAAGCGTTTCTTACGGACGCCGCGGTCCGGGAGATGACGGCCACAGGAGGCCTGCTCATCATGGGGATCGCCATCGATATGCTCGGTATCAAGAAGATCCATGTGGCGAACATGCTCCCGGCGATAGCCGTGGCTTTGGTACTGGCCCGGCTGGTGCTCAAGGCCTAAGCTGGGTTCAAAAACGCTCCCAACTTTTTGAAGATGTTGCCGGCGATTGCAGGAGGGGTGTCAGAGTCCGGCTACCGGCCTCACGGGCCGGGTCTCGGCGAGGGCATCCCGACTGGGGCGCCGTCCCCGAGCGCAACACCGGCAACCCGGCAACCGCTGGAAATGGGGCAATGCCCAACGCACTTTCACATAGAGCTAAGACGTGAGGCCACGGCGGAGCGCCGGCGCGGCGTGGGCGTGGGGTCGGCGTGGCCGGGCTTGGTCATTATAATCTTGGAGGTGGTCGCGATGATGTGGGCGAAGGCTGGCCCCGAGAACACCGTTGAAACGCTCAAGGTCGCCATCGATACGGCAAGACGCGAAAGCATACGACATCTCGTGATCGCGTCGAACTCCGGAGAGACAGCGAGAAAAGCTCTGCAAATAGGCACACAGGGTCTCCTGATCGTTTGCGTCACGCATCACGTCGGGTTCGACGGTCCGGGGGTCGACGAGATGCCGCCCGCGACGAGACAGGACCTCATCGCGCGCGGCGTGAAGGTCCTCACGACCACGCATGTGCTGGCCGGGGTGGACCGTTCGCTCAGGCTGAAGTTCGGAGGCGTGTACCCTCCTGAGATAATCGCTGCCGCCCTCCGCATGTTGGGCCAGGGCCTCAAGGTGTGCGTGGAGATCTCCATCATGGCCCTGGACGCCGGGCTGGTTCCGTACGGCGAGCGCGTCGTGGCTGTGGGCGGAACGAGCAGCGGGGCTGACACCGCGGCGATCGTCGTGCCCGAGCATTCCAACAACGTTTTCGGCCTCAAGGTCGAGGAGATCCTCTGCAAACCCAGAACGTGGTAGGCGCCGGGCTCGAGGGCACCAGGCGCGGGAGAAAAGCGCGGTGCGGCAGGTCAGGCCCGGCGCTTCACCACCAGGATGCAGGTCTTCTTCCGCCACTTGAACAACGGGCCAACGACCTTTTCGAGCAAGTGATACACCGGGGACCCTCCTTTCCCGATGGATGATCGCGCGACCTCGGCTCGGCGCTCGGCAGCTCCGTACCACCATAATATCGCCCTCGCGCTTGAACTGTGACGCCCCGGGAGGTAAAATGTTTCCGGCGCGACCGCCGAGCCGGCCTCCGGGGTGCGGTGGGCCGCCACGAGGTGGCGCGAGCCCGTAGGCCTGCGGTGGTGGGTGCTGATCTTGGGTCGCTGTGCCCGGCGGAGCCGGATAAAACGCGAGGCCGCGCGCGAAGCCTGCGAAGCCGGGTCGCGAAGCTGCGTTGGGAGGGGCGGTGCGTGCCTGAGCTGAGGCTTGACCCTGTGACACGGCGCTGGGTGGTGGTTGCCACCGAGCGCGCGAAGAGACCGAAGGACTTCGCCCGTCAAGATGCCGCGTCCGAGCAGGTGCGGTCGGAAAGAAGCGAAACGTGTCCGTTCTGTCCTGGCAACGAGGGGGCGACGCCGCCGGAAGTGTTCTCGTTCCGGCGCCGCGGGACGCGTCCGAACGAGCCGGGCTGGCAGGTGCGGGGTGTTCCGAACAAGTACCCCGCGCTTGCACCGGAGCCGACGGTTGAGGCTTCGACGTCTGGCATCTTCAGCGTAAGGCCGGCCATAGGCGCGCACGAGGTGATCATCGAGTCCCCGCTTCACAACGCGAGCCCGGCGACCATGTCGTACGACGACATGGCCGAGGTGGTGCGGGCGTACGTCCATCGTTACCGCACGCTCGCGGAGGCTCCGGGCATCGAGTACGTCCTGATCTTCAGGAACCACGGAAGGGACGCCGGGGCGTCGCTGGAGCACCCTCACTCGCAGATCGCCGCGGTTCCGCTCGTTCCGCCGGTGGTCATCGAAGAGCTCGCGGGCGCGAACCGCCACTACGAGTCCACGGGGCGGTGTGTGTTCTGCGACATGATCCGGCAGGAACTCGAGGCCAAGGCCCGCGTCATTCTGGAGACGCCCGCGTTTGTCGCGTTGGAGCCCTATGCCTCGAAGATGCCTTTCGAGACATGGGTGCTCCCGAAAGATCACGCGCCGTTCTTTCAGGAGCTCGACCCGTCGAGCTACCGTGAACTCGCCGAGGTCCTCGTGGACGTGCTGGGCGCCATCGGGGCGGGGCTGCACGATCCGCCGTACAACTATATCCTCCACACCTCGCCCACGCGCGAGCGGTGCGAAAGCTTTTACCACTGGCACATCGAGATCTTCCCGAAACTCACAGTGGCTGCGGGATTCGAATTTGGGATGGGCGTTTACATAAACGTGACCACGCCCGAGAGCGCGGCGGAATTCCTCAGAAACCAGATGGAAAGAGTACGGTCTGGGAGGAATTCCGGGCCTTAACGCTAATATGATTATAGTACAACAAAAGAATAGCGGCCGGATGAAGCTGGAGGGAGATGCTCCGCTGCCGCGGGAGGCGGTTTGTAACCGCCAGCATGGCAGGCACACGGGCGGCGCGCGAGAGCCGAAGGAGCAAGACGCTTGTTTGCCACGCAAGCGTCCAAACTCTCAGGCAAAAGCACCTTCACTGACGGCGCTCTGGAGAGGCACCCCTGAGCCGCAGACGTACTTGACTATACGCTGCGCACCAGGCCTGGACGTACCGATGAGGTGCCGCCGACGGAGTAACCCGCCTGTCGCCCGCCGCTTGGCGCGCGGCGCGGCTGGTGCGGGAATCTCTCAGGCGTCAGGACAGAGAAACGGGCAACACGTTTGCCCGTTTTTATGTTTTCTAGGCATGGCGGCACGGGTTTTCTCGAGCGTTCTCGCGCCGAACGCGGCGGGGCCAGCGGCGCACCCGCACGGGGCGGGCCGCGGGAGCGCCGTCCCCGGAGGGCAACAGCGGCAGGCCTGGACGTGACTCGCCCGCCCAGAGGTAGCGCGGATTCCTTGCGGTCCACTTGGTGCCATGGGCGAGGCGGGTGCCCGGGCTCTGGACCGACGCGAAGCAGCGAAATGCAGGAGGTGGGGGAAGTGAGTTCTGAGGGGGTCGAGGTGAGGAAGACGCCGTTCTATGATCTCCACGTGCGTCACGGAGCGAGGATGATCGAGTTCGGCGGCTGGCAGATGCCCGTCTATTACAGGGGAATCATCGAGGAGCACAGGAAAGTCAGGGAAAAGGTTGGGTTGTTCGACTTGTCGCACATGGGTGAGATCGAGGTGAAGGGTTCGGGAGCGCTCGAATTCATCCAGAAGGTGACCACCAACGACGCGTCGCGCCTCGAGATAGGCCAGGTGCAGTACTCCGTCATGTGTTATCCGGACGGCGGAGCCGTGGACGACATCCTCGTCTGCAGGATGCCTGACCGGTTTTACCTCGTGGTGAACGCCTCCAATACCGCGAAGGACCTGGACTGGCTGAGGGCTCACGCCGCCGATGACGTCACCGTAACAGACCTCTCGGATGAAACGGCCCTCATCGCGATCCAAGGGCCCGACTCTGCGGCGGTGCTGGCGGGGCTGACGAAGGTCCGCCTGGACGACCTCTACTACTACCACGTTACCGAAGGCGAGGTGGCCGGGGTAGAGTGCATCATCTCGCGTACGGGCTACACGGGGGAGGACGGGTTCGAGCTCTTCTTCCATCCGCGCCACGCACGGCACATGTGGGACGCCTTGTTGGATGCGGGGCGCGCGTTCGACATCGAGCCCATCGGGCTCGGGGCGCGCGACACGCTCAGGTTGGAGATGGGGTACGCTCTGTACGGGCACGAGCTGGATCCGGGCACAAACCCGCTGGAGGCCGGGCTGAGCTGGGTCGTGGCTATGGATAAGGGCGAGTTCATCGGGAAGGGCGCGCTTGCCGCGGCGAAGGAAAGGGGGCTTTCGCGGCGGCTCATAGGTTTCAAGCTGCTCGACCGGGGCGTGCCGAGGGCGCACTGCGAGATCACGAAGGAGGGCAGGACGATCGGCGAGGTCACAAGCGCGTCGTTGTCCCCGTCCCTGGGCGTGGGGATCGGCATGTGTTTCGTGACGCCCGAGGCGGCCAAGCCCGGGACGCGCTTCGATGTCGTCATAAGAGGCAAGGGGGTGGCAGCGGAAGCCGTGAGGCCGCCGTTCGTGAGGCCTCGGGTGCGAAAGGCAAGGTGAGCGTGGGAGCGGAGGGTCCGGAATTCGCTGGACGTGCATCCACGAGATGGTGTTTCACGTGGAACAAGAATACATTCTTGGGTGCGCTTGCCGAGCTAGAGACCGTGTGGTCAGCCCGGCCCACCGCGCCGGGCGGCTTCGGGGCGCCGCCCGTCAGAGGAAGCGGCCGCGAGCGAATACTTTAAACAGGCTCGCAGGCTCGGGGCGGGCCTTGGGACGTCGACCGGGCGAGCGGGACAGCGATCGCTCGAAAACGGCACGCCTGCTCAAGAGCAGAGAGGCCGGCTCGGGAAGAACAACCGGCGGCCACATCACAAACCCAACAAGATCAAAAGGAGGATGGAGCGCATGTATCCTCGGGATCTCAAGTATACGGACAAGCACGAATGGGTTCGCGTGGAAGGGGGCCTTGCGACGGTGGGCATCACGTCTTTCGCCCAGGAGCAGCTAGGCGCCATAGTGGGAGTAGGCCTTCCGGACGAAGGCGTTGAGCTCGATCAGCGCGAGCCCCTCGCTGACTTGGACTCCATGAAAACCGCTGACCAGGTGTTCGCCCCGGTGAGCGGCAAGGTGGTCAAGGTCAACCGGGCTCTTGAGGAGCATCCGGAATTCATCAACGATGACCCGTACGGGGACGGGTGGGTTGCGGTCATCGAGATGGCCCATCCCAGCGAGCTCGACGACCTCATGACCGCTGACGAGTACGAAGCCTTCGTCGCCAAGGAGGCGAGCGGAGAATGAACTACGTCCCCCACACCGACCGGGACCGTAGTGAAATGCTCGCCCAAATCGGGGTCTCCAGCCTTGATGAGCTCTTCTCCGACATACCTGCGGAGGTCAGGCTCAAGCGGGATCTTAGCCTCCCGGAGCCGGTATCCGAGTACGAGCTTGCCCGGCACATGGCCGCGCTTGCGGGCAAGAACGCAACGACGGACGACCTGGTCTCGTTCCTCGGGGCCGGGTCGTACGACCACTTCGTGCCCAGCGTGGTGCGGCACATAGTCTCGCGGTCGGAGTTCTACACGGCTTATACACCCTACCAGGCCGAGATAAGCCAGGGCATGCTCCAGGCCATATTCGAGTACCAAACCCTGATGTGCGAGCTGACCGCCATGGATGTGAGCAACGCGTCGCTTTACGACGGGGCGACGGCGGTCGCGGAGGCGGCTGCGATGGCCTGCCGGCAAACCCGGCGCCAGCGAGTGGTGATCTCCGCGGGGGTGCACCCTGAATACCGGGCCACGCTGAAGACCTACGCTCGAAACCTTGGCATAGAAGTGGCCGAGGCCGCCGTACGCGATGGAGCCACCGATCTCGATGACCTGGGCCGGCTCACGTCGCCAACGACGGCGTGCGTGATCCTGCAAAACCCGAACTTCCTCGGGTCCGTGGAACGCATGGATGCGGCCGCCGAGATCGCCCACGCGAGCGGCGCGCTCTTCGTGGCGTGCGTGGATCCGATCTCCTTGGGCGTGCTTGCCCCTCCGGGGGAGTGCGGGGCTGACATCGCGGTCGGCGAGGGGCAGGGCCTCGGAAGCCCCATGAGCTACGGCGGACCATACCTGGGATTCCTCGCGTGCAGGCAGGAGCTCATCAGAAACATGCCGGGACGCGTAGCAGGCGAAACCCACGATTCCGAGGGGCGGCGGGGCTATATTCTCACGCTCCAGGCCAGGGAACAGCACATCAGGAGGGAGCGCGCCACGTCCAACATCTGCTCCAACGAGGCCCTATCGGCCTTGGCCGCGGCTGTGTACCTCTCGTGGCTAGGGAAGAGCGGGATAAGAGAGGTGGGCGAGCTGTGCCTTCAGAAGGCGCACTATGCCTTCGACAGGATCACAGCGATCCCCGGGTTCCGGCCCGCCAGCTCCGCGCCATTCTTTAAGGAATTCGCGGTGCGGATGCCCGTTCCCCCGGAGGAGGCGGCCGCGGCCCTCGCGCGTTCGAACATCCTCGGGGGACTGGCGCTTGGCCGGTTTTACCCGGACCTCGGCGACGCCATGCTCATCGCCGTTACCGAGAAGCGTACGAAGGACGAGATAGACTCATTCTGCCGCGCACTGGAGGGATTGGCATGACCATGCCGCTCATCTTCGAGCGAAGCGAGGCCGGCAGGAAAGCATATTCCCTGCCTGCGTGCGACGTCCCGAAAAAGGACGTCACCGAGCTGCTCCCCGGCTGGGCGCTCAGGAAGAACCCTCCAGCCCTGCCGGAGGTGAGCGAGGTAGACCTAGTCCGACACTATACTAAGCTCTCCCAGCGGAACCACGGGGTCGACGTGGGGTTTTACCCGCTCGGCTCGTGCACCATGAAGTACAACCCCAAGGTAAACGAGGACGCTGCCGCGCTGCCGGGGTTCACGAACCTCCATCCGTACGAACCCGAGGACCTCGTTCAGGGCGCTCTGGAGCTCATGTATGAGCTGGGACGCTACCTCTGCGAGATCGGCGGAATGGACGAGATCACCCTGCAGCCCGCGGCGGGCGCTCACGGGGAGCTCACGGGGCTCATGATCATCAAGGCGTACCACGAGAGCCGCGGGGACGGCGCGAAGCGCACGAAGGTGATCGTCCCCGATTCCGCCCACGGCACGAACCCCGCAAGCGCTGCGTTCTGCGGGTACAAGGTAGTCGAGGTGAAATCGGGCGCGCGGGGCGGTGTGGACCTCGACTCGCTGAGGGCGGTCATGTCCGACGAGGTCGCCGCTCTCATGCTCACAAACCCCAACACCCTCGGGCTGTTCGACGAGAACATCGTGGAGATCGCCAGGATAGTGCACGAGGCGGGGGGCCTCCTGTACTACGACGGTGCAAACATGAACGCCATTATGGGCATTGCGCGCCCCGGCGACATGGGGTTCGACGTGCTCCATTTCAATCTCCACAAGACGTTCTCCACGCCCCATGGAGGCGGGGGCCCGGGGTCAGGGCCCGTTGCCGTGAAGAAGGCTCTTGCCCCGTTCTTGCCGATCCCAGTCGTGGATAAGAAGGACGGAAGATTCGTGCTGGACTATGACAGGCCGCGCTCCATCGGCAAGGTGAAGGCCTTCTATGGCAACTTCAACGTGATGGTGAAGGCGTATGCGTACATCAGGGCCCTCGGCGCGAAAGGCCTGCGCGAGGCGAGCGAGAACGCGGTCCTCAACGCCAACTACCTCATGAGAAAACTTGCGCCCTACTATCATCTGCCGTATGATCGACACTGCAAGCACGAGTTCGTCCTCTCAGCGGCATATCAACTCGCGTCCGGGGTCCACACCGGAGACATAGCGAAGATGCTCCTGGACTACGGGTTCCATGCCCCCACGGTGTACTTCCCCCTCATCGTGAAGGAAGCCATCATGGTGGAGCCCACGGAGACCGAGTCCAAGGACACCTTGGACGCGTTCGCAGCCGCGATGATGGAGATCGCCCGCCTGGCGGAGGCGAACCCAGAGGTTCTCCACTCCGCGCCGCACAAGATGGTTGTGGGAAGGCTCGACGACGTCACCGCGGCGCGCAGGCCGGTGCTGCGCTGGAGGCGAGGAGAGCAGGCGAGCGCGAATTGATAGATGCCCGTGGGTTAGCTGTCGGAGAGACCGGAGATCGCCCCGCCCCGGCCGCCTCCCGCGGTGACCGGCACCAGCGCCCGGGCCTGGGCCTGGGCCCGAACCGGGACCGCGACACGGACGAGAGCCTGGGGCAAGGCCACGTCCGGGCGCCCCGGGTGGAGGCACCCTTAGCGGCAGAGGCGCCCGAGCCACGGCCTGCCCTGGAGGCTCTCCTGGAGAAGGCGTGGGAGGCCCGGAGGGCGGCCTTTGGGGACGCCATCGAGTGGGTGAATCCTGTGCGCACAGCGGTCCTCAGCGTGACGGGGACCGCGTGCGCGCTTGGGTGCGCCCATTGCGGGGGCCACTATCTGAGGCACATGCTCCCCATCGCCAGGTGGCGCGACGTCACATCCGACGAGGGCGTGCGCAGCTGCCTCGTGAGCGGTGGGTGCGACTCGCGGGGGAGGGTGCCCGTGGCGGCGCACATGGACACCCTGAGGGAGCTCGCGGCGAGGTTCCGGCTCAACCTCCATCTTGGGCTCGCGGACGAGGCGGATGTCGCGCGGCTAGCCGCGCTGCGCCCGGTGGTTTCCTTTGACCTCGTGGCGGACGACGCCACGGTGCGAGAGGTGTACGGGCTCGACAGGCCGGCTGCCGACTTCGTGTCGACTTACAGCCTTCTGAGGCGTTACGTGCGCGTGGTGCCGCACATCTGCATCGGGCTCCGAGGCGGCGAGCCCTCAGGCGAGATTGAAGCGCTCAACGTGCTCGCGCGGCTCGGTGCCGAGGGGATCATCTTCATCGTTTTCGTCCCTACCCCGGGGACGCGGTACGCGTCCCGAAAGCCCCCCGCTCCCGAGGAGGCTGCCGAGGTCATCGCCCGCGCCCGGCTGATGTTTCCCAAGATCCCGATATACCTCGGATGCATGCGCCCCAGGGGTGGGTACCGGGATGCCCTGGACACGCTCGCCGTCCGGGCGGGCGTCAACAGGATAGTGGCGCCGTCGCCCCGGGCGCGGGAGGAGGCGGAGTCATTGGGCCTTTCCGCAAAGTGGCGAGAGGAGTGCTGCGCGTTGTGAGCGAAAAGATCAGGGTGTCAACGGGAAGCGCCGCGGTCCTGGGCCTCATGAACGCCCGTCTCGATGATGCCCCCACGACCATATACCTTCTGACGGGCGGGCGGTGCGCCGCGACGTGCGCGTTCTGCCCCCAGGCGAGGACGAGCGGCTCGCCGGACGACCTGCTGTCCCGCGTCAGCTGGCCCGAGTTTGAGGTGGATCGCGTCCTCGAGGCGCTCGATGAACGCTGGCCGGCGGGCGCGAAGCGGGTGTGCGTCCAGGTGACGCGCACGCCGGGCGGACGGGCGGCTCTGCGCTGGCTCGTTCCGGCGCTGGACGCGCTCAGGCGGTGCGGGACGACCGGACGATTCGAGATATCCGTTTGCTACCACCCCTCCACGGCGGCTGAGGCTGGGGAAGTGCTCGCCTTGGGCGCCGACAGGATCGGGATCGCGCTGGACGCGGCGTGTCCGGAGGCCCACGCGAGGACCAAGCCAGGCTCGTGGGAAGCTACGATGTCACTTCTCGAGGAGGCGGCCCGCCTCTTCCCAGGACGCGTGAGCACCCATCTGATCGTCGGCCTCGGCGAGACCGAAGAAGACCTGGTCCGGGTCATGCGGCGTCTTGCCGCCGGCGGCATCACCGTCGGCCTCTTCGCATTCACGCCGGTGAAGGGCACCGCTATGGAGCGGGCGCCGCAGCCGCCTATCGACGTGTACCGGCGGGTGCAGCTGGCGCGGCATATCATCGTGAACGGGCTCGAGGACGCACGCGGGTTCAGGTTCAGCGGCGGGCGGATCGTGGGTTTCGGCGTGGATCCGGCGAAGGTTCTCGACATCGCCCGCAGCGGGGCGCCGTTCCAGACGTCCGGGTGTCCCGGCTGCAACAGGCCTTACTACAACGAGCGGCCTGGCGTGACCATGTATAACTACCCCAGGCCCCTCACGCCTGCCGAGGTGGAGAGGGCCATCTCCGAGGCGCGCCTGTCGCCCGAGTGTGTCTAGTGGGGGATTGCGTCATGAAATGGAGGCTTGTGCGAACCGGGCATAAACCAGGAGCATGGAACATGGCGGTGGACGAGGCCGTTATGGTTCAGGTCGCGAGGGGCGCTTCGCCTCCTACATTCAGGCTCTTCGAGTGGGACCCGCCGAGCCTGTCCCTGGGCCGCGTGCAGTCTTTCCAGAGAGACGTGGACGCGGAGGCATGCAGGAAGCTCGGGGTTGACGTCGTGCGGCGGCCCACCGGAGGCCGGGCTGTCCTGCACGACGTCGAAGTCACGTACAGCCTGATCATGAGCCAGAACGATCCCGTGCTCCCCGCAGGGCTGGGGGAATCGTTCAGCCTTGCAACCCAGGGCATCATAAAGGGGCTCAGGCTCCTCGGGGTCAAGGCGGAGATCCGCGGGCGTGACGAAGGTGATGCGTCGGGTCGCGCTGCTGCGGCAGACGGGGCCGGAGCGGCGGGTGCGGTGCGCACCGGGGCGTGCTTCGATTCGCCGTCTTGGTACGAGGTGGTCTCCGGCGGGCGGAAGCTCGTGGGGAGCGCTCAAGCTCGGCTGATGGGCGTCTTCCTCCAGCACGGGTCCATCCTCATCGAGCTCGATGCAGAGAAGCTCTGTCGCCTGCTCAGGTTCGACTCGGAGGACGAGAGGGCCGCGGCCGTGAGCCACTTATGGTCCCACGCCACTTCGATCTCGGAGATCCTCAAGCGCCGGGTGAGCTTCCAGGAGGTCGAGGAGGCGGTGATCGCGGGAATGCGTTCCCATATATCTCCGATAGAGCTGGTCGAGGGAGAGCTCTCTCCTGAGGAAATCGCCCTGGCAAACACCCTTATTTCCCGGAAATACGGCTCGCCCTCCTGGACCGTGCATCGTAAGGCGGAGGTCTGACCTGGGGGACGCAGAGAGACGGGTAGGCCACGGTCCGCGTTCGGCGGCGGCTGGGCTGGCGATGCGGGCGCGGCTCCGCGGGCGGAGGGCAACGAACGCCGCATGACGGCGTCCGGGGCGGCCGGCCCGTCGGGGGTGCGGTTGGGCGAGCGGAAATGGCGCCTTCGCGCGTGGAACGGGCGCCGTGCGCGTGTGAACGTGAGGGAGGGCCCGCGCGCCAAATTCGAACGAGGCGCGCAGCAAGCGCGCCGTCCCCGGAGGGCAACACCGGCAACCCTGGACAGGACTCACGCGCTGAAAAGTAGCGCGAACTTGTGGTGATCTACGTAGCGCAGACGAGAGGAGGCTGGCGAAATGGTTTCAGATGAGACCGGCATCCGGAGGAGCGCCGCGCGGGAGTCTCTGCGTCGCGACGCGCTGGCCATCATGAGGGCGGCTTTGGCGGCTGTGGATCCATATGAGGCGGTGAAGCGTCGGCTGCAGCTCGAGGGGGATGTCCTCACGGTCGGGGGGAGACGTTACGACCTTGCGAGGATCGCGCACATCTACGTGGTGGGTGCTGGCAAGGCGAGCGCGCGCATGGCGCTGGCAGTGGAGGAGGTCCTGGGAGACCGCGTGACGGCGGGGCTCGTGAACGTCAAGTACGGTCACTCGGAGACGTTGAGGAAGGTCCGCGTCCGGGAAGCGGGGCACCCCGTTCCCGATGCCGCGGGGCTCGAGGGCGCGCGCGAGATGCTGGACCTTGCGAGCGCGGCCGGGGAAGACGATCTTCTCGTCTGCCTTATCTCAGGGGGCGGCTCGAGCCTCATGCCGCTTCCCGCGCCCGGCATCGAGCTTGCGGACAAGCAGGCGACGACGCAGGCCCTTCTGAGCTGCGGCGCCACGATCCACGAGATGAACACGGTCAGGAAGCATATCTCCCTTGTGAAAGGCGGCGGCCTCGCCCGGGCGGCCGCGCCGGCGCATGTGGTCTCGCTCATCCTTTCCGACGTGATCGGGGACGACCTCGATGTAATCGCCTCGGGCCCCACGGTCCCGGATACGAGCACGTTCGCCCGGGCTTGGGAGGTGCTCGAGCGTCACGGTGTGCTCGACCGCATCCCGGAATCGGTCAGGCACCGTCTCGAGGCGGGCGTGCGGGGGGAGGTTCCTGACACGCCGAAGCCGGGGGATCCGCTCTTCGAGAAGGTGGCCAACATCATCGTCGCCAGCAACGCCCTGGCGGTTGACGCGGCGGCGCGGAGCGCGGCTCGGCTGGGTTACCACCCCCTCGTGCTGTCGTCGTGCGTTCAAGGGGAAGCCAGAGAGGTAGGACGCGTGCTTGCCGCCATCGCGCGCGAGATCCGGGCGAGCGACCGGCCTGCGCCGAAGCCCGCCTGCGTGCTGGTGGGAGGCGAAACCACGGTGACGCTCAAGGGCGCCGGGCTCGGAGGGCGGAACCAAGAACTCGCGCTGTCGGCCGCGCTTGACATCGAGGGGCTCGACGACGTGCTCGTGATGGCTGTGGGCACCGACGGCACCGACGGTCCGACGGACGCGGCGGGCGCAATGGCGTTCGGTGACACGGTGACGCGGGCGCGTGAGGCCGGGCTGGACCCCCGAGCATATCTCCAGGACAACGACTCGTATCATTTCTTTGATGCGCTCGGGGACCTCGTTATCACGGGACCCACGCGCACGAACGTCATGGATATCCTGGCGGTCCTAGCAAGGTAGACGCGCGGGCGCTGCCAGCCTTGACGGACGGGTCTTCGCCTACCCTGAAAGCATGATTATCCCGGCCAAGGCGAAGTAGACCGCTAGCACCACGAGGAAGCACCCGCAAACCAGAAGCACGGCCCTGTATACGGCATCGCTGAGGAGCCTCCTGCCGGTCACCATTATCAGGGAAACCAAGAAGTACCACGCGAAGTCCGAGGAAACGTGGCCCGCGTAGAAGGCTGCGGAAGCCGCGCGTCCTTGCTGGAGGGCGAGCCCCACCAAGGTCGCGCCGATGGTGGCCCACCAGAGCGTCCAGTAGGGGTTGGAGACGGTCGCAAGCCCGCCGGCCGCAAGGGAAGCCAGGTCCCCGCGTGCGCCCGATGGTCCGCCCGCGCCACGGAGATCGGGGTCGGCTTCAGATGCCGGCACCGGCCGCCGCCTCCCGCCGGCCACCGGCATCGCGGCGGCGCTCCATGCGGCCTTGATGGTGCCGTACGCCATCCATGCGAGCATAACGCTCCCGGCAAGCCCTATGGTCCCAGCCACCGGCCGTCTCGAAAGGACCCCGCCGAGCCCGAAAGCGAAGCCGGCAACCACCATGAGCTCCAACATGGCGTGGCCGGTCACCGCGAGCATGCCCCCCCGGAGCCCCCGCCTGGACGTCTCGCTGATGTTGACCACGAGGAGGCTTCCCGGCATCATCGCGCCGGAAAGCCCCACGACAAAAGCGCTGGCGAATATAGATGCGAGGTTCATCGTCTCTCTCACCGTCCGCTCCGTAAGTTGTCGTTCTACATTCATCACGCGCGTCCGGATTCCTCCAGGCGTCCCGCAGGTAAGGCCGACTTCTTGGGCGGGCGCGGCGCGTCCAGCTCCCCTTAACTGGTCTGTTACAATCGTTAACATGGGCGTTATATGCGGGTAAACTGGGTATGCCATAATGGGCGTGGTTCGAACCGAACGTGCGCGAGCGTCCCACGCCCTGCGGCCGCGGGAGGGAAGGCGCGACCCGTCTCTGCGAGGGCTGTTGCCGAACGCGGCCATAGTGGTGCGTGGGCGCCGCGGCGCTCCGTCACGGCGCCGGCGTTGGAAAGCAGAGATACAAGGCTATCCAAGGAGGTTTAGGGACTATGAAGAAGTTGGACAGAAGGAGAAAGATCTGCGTGAAAGCCGGGACCGCTCTCATCCTCGCTCTCGCGCTGGGTGCGAGCCTCAGCTCAGGGCTTGTTCAGGCGAAGGGCCAGATAACGATACAGGGCTCCACGACGGTTCTTCCCATCGCCCAGAGGGCGGCGGAGGCCTTCATGGCGAAGCATCCGGAGGTCTCCATCTCCGTCAGGGGCGGCGGCTCCGGGAACGGCATAGCCGCGCTCCTCGACAAGGCCGTGCAGATCGCGACCGCCTCGCGTTTCATCAAGTTCGACGAGGTCAAGAGGGCGGTAGCGAACGGCGTGTACCCGGTCCCGCACAGGGTTGCCCTGGACGGGATCGCTGTGGTCGTGAACCCCCAAAATCCCGTGGACAAGCTCACCATCGGCCAGCTGAAAAAGATATATGCGGGCGAGATCACCAACTGGAAACAGGTCGGCGGGCGCGACCTGAAGATCGTAGTCGTATCCCGCGACTCGAGCTCGGGGACGTTTGAGACGTTCCAGGAGCTCGTGCTTCAGGGCGCGAGGGTCGCGGCCGGCGCTCTCTTGCAAGCCTCCAACGGCGCGGTGGCGGACGTGGTGTCCAGGACTCCGGGGGCAGTGGGGTACGTCGGCCTTGGGTATCTATCGAGCAAAGTGAAAGCGGTCAGGGTCGGCACGACTGAGAAGGCTTACGTGGAGCCATCCGTGGCAACGGTGCAGGCGGGGCAGTACCCGCTGGCGAGAGCGCTGTACATGTTCACAGACGGCTGGCCAACCGGCGACGCGGCGAGGTTCATAGACTTCGTGCTGAGCGCCGAAGGCCAGAAGATAGCGCAGGAGGAGGGCTTCGTCCCCCTCCGTTAGCCAGGCGTCGCCCGGCAGCTTTCCCGGGTCATCGGCCATCGCGGAAGGCGCGGAAAGCGCGGAAGACACGCAAGGTGCGGAAGACGCTGAGGATCTTGCCCACGCCCCACGGAGACCCGGCTCGAAGGCGGGAGGGATGGAATTGCGGAACCAGATACGCGAGAGGCTCATATCGATCGTCCTCACCGTGGTTGCGTTCTCGTCGCTGATGTTTCTCGTCGGCATCGTGCTCGTGCTCTTCAAGGAGGGTCTCCCCATATTTCGAGAGACCGGGCTTGGCGAGTTCATATTCGGGCGCGACTGGTACCCGACGTATGACCCGCCCTCATTTGGCACGCTCCCGCTCATCGCGGCATCGTTCCTGGTGACGGCGGGCGCCATGGCCATCTCCATTCCGATCGGCGTTGGCTCGGCGGTCGCGATCTCGCAGGTCCTTACCGGACGCGCCCGGGCCTTGGTCAAGCCCGTCGTGGAGCTTCTCGCGGGCGTGCCGTCGGTGGTGTACGGGCTCTTCGGTATGCAGGTAATGGCCCCGCTCGTGATGAACGTGTTTGGGCTTCCCACGGGCCTCACGGCGCTCACCGCCTCCATCGTCCTCGGGATCATGGCCCTCCCGACCGTGGTGAGTATCGCGGAGGACGCGATATCCGCGGTTCCCAGGACGTACAGCGAGGCCTCCTACGCCCTCGGTGCCACTAAGTGGGAGACCATAAGCCGGGTTCTCGTCCCGGCCGCCTCCTCGGGTATCCTTACGGCCGCGCTCCTCGGGATGGGGAGAGCTATAGGTGAAACCATGACGGTCCTCATGGTGGCCGGTGGAGCGGCCGTGGTGCCGACCTCCTTCCTCCAGCCGGTGCGGCCCATGACCGCGACGATCGCCGCGGAGATGGGCGAGGCGCCTGTGGGGGGAAGCCATTATCACGCGCTCTTCGCCATCGCCCTCGTGCTCTTCGCTGTGACGCTTGCGTTCAACATGGTGGCCGAGGTGTATACCCAGAGATTCCGGAGGAAGGTGGCTGGCGAATGAGCGGCTCGCGGGATCGGGTGATGGTGAGCGGCGTCGCCTTGAAGGGGAAGGATGCCCGAACGGGAAGTCGCGTCGCTGGGGCGAGCGCGCTCTGGAAGAGACGGCGGCGGCGCCAGGCGATGATGTTGGCGCTCATCGTGAGCGCACTCTTGGTCACTCTCGGGTTTCTCGCGTTGCTGGTGGGATTCGTGGTTGCTCGAGGCGTAGGCGTTATAAGCTGGGAATTCATCAGCGAGATGCCGCGGAATGCCATGACCGAAGGAGGGATACTCCCGGCGATCCTTGGGACGCTCTACCTCGTCGCAGGGGCGATGGTGGTCGCCACGCCGCTCGGCGTCGCGTCCGCCGTGTTCCTCACCGAATACGCGCACCAAGGTCCGCTCGTGCGGGCGATCAGGATCGGCGTCAATAACCTTGCGGGGGTCCCGTCGGTGGTGTTTGGCTTGTTCGGCCTCGCGGTGTTCGTGAAAATGCTCGGGTTCGGGGTGTCGATCGTCTCGGGGGCGCTGACCCTCGGGATAGTGGTGTTGCCCACCATCATACGGGCGTCCGAGGAAGCCATTCGCGCGGTCCCGGCGTCGTACCGGGAGGCATCCCTCGCGCTGGGCGCCACGAGGTGGCAGACGGTGCGCTACGCGGTGCTCCCGTCGGCCATGCCCGGCATCCTTACAGGCTGCATCCTCGGTATCGGGAGGGTCGCGGGAGAGACAGCTCCGATCATGTTCACGGCCGCGACGTTCTATACCGCACGTCTGCCCGGATCCATATTCGAGGAGGTCCAGGCGCTGGCGTATCACATATATGCGCTCGTCACGGAGGGCACGCATCCTGAGGCTCAGATCCCCATCGCTTTCGGCACGGCGCTCGTGCTCCTCGCGCTCGTCCTAGGCGTGGACCTTGTCGCGATAATCCTGAGGTCGCGGTACGAGAAGACACGCTAAGGGCGCCGAGGGTCGACCAGGCGCGGACATGCTCTACACTGGGATACGCGAAGGAGAGCGGCACGGGTGACAAAGGAGAGAAAGAAGAAGGCGCTGTTCATTTGCACAGGCAACTCGTGTCGAAGCCAGATGGCCGAGGGGTTCTTACGCGTGCTGGGGGTCGACAAGTGGGAAGCGTACAGCGCTGGGCTCGACCCCCAGGGCGTGAATCCCAATGCTGTGAAGGTTATGTCCGAGGTGGGTGTCGACATATCGGGGCAGAGATCGAAACCGATAGACCCCGCAATTCTTCAGACCGTGGATCTCGTGATCACGTTGTGCGGCAGCGCAGATGAGAGGTGCCCGACTGTTCCCGCGTACATTAGGCGGGAGCATTGGGCGATCGAAGACCCGGCGCTAGCCACCGGAACGCCGGACGAGATCCTCGACACGTTCAGGCGCGTCCGCGATGAGATCCGCCGTCGCATTGAGCGGTTGGCAGGCCGTGATTAAGTAAATCACCACAAGTTCGTGCCTCGTTCGGATTTGGCGCGCGGGCAAGCTAAATCCTCGACGCCCCGTCGTTCAAGCGCCGTCAACATTAGCACCCTGAAGAACAGCGGCAAGAACGTATGGCGCAACACTTAAACCGGAACTCAATACCGTGGGCCGCGTCCCGCCTTAATGCGCATATTGCAGCAGGATATGGTTACTCTATGGTTAGCATCAAGCCAATCTCAGCGCAGGGGGTGAAAGCAAGTGGGCGACTGGCTGCGCCACATCGTGAGATTCATCGTGTCGGCTCTGGTGCTCATGTTCATCGGGCTCATAGTGCCGGGCTTCAGCACCTTGAGCTTTGTCAACGCCCTGATCGCAGCCGCGGTGATAACGGCCCTCGGATACATCATCGAGGCTGCCGTGGGAAGGAGCGTTTCTCCGTTTGGTCGGGGGGTAGTGGGGTTCCTTGTGTCAGCCGCGGTCATCTACGTATCCCAGTACGTTGTTCCGGCGATGCGCGTCACGGTCCTCGGCGCCCTGATAGCGGCGTTCATCATAGGGCTCGTGGACACGTTCATCCCGACCACTTTGAGATAATCGGATCCGGAGCCGACAGATTGCGTACAAGGCCATGCGCACGGACGACAGCCTCGACGCGAGTTCCCCGCCCATCCCGGACGGGGATTTTCGCTTGTTGCGCTCTTTCGCGCCCACGGGCGCGCGTGCCTCCCCGCGATACTCACCCACCGAATGCACCATCCGCCGGCAAGCAGCCTGGACCCGATGGGGTCGAGCCCAAAAGAGACTTTGCGCCCCGGGCCCGGCGCCGAACGGTGGGAGGATATCACGCCATCGCTGACGAAACATCATTCCAGCACCATCGCGAGTTGGCCGAAGGACGAGGAGGAAAGCACACGTGAAGGGATTGTTGGACGCAATGGGACAGACCTTTTCCGGCGACGTGCCGGTTGATAAGCTTGTCGACCTCGTGGTCGGCGCGGGCGGGACCGTCATCCGCATCGCGCTTACGCTCATCCTCGCCCTCGTTCTGGTGAAGGCCTCGAACGCCCTTGTCGACAGGCTCGTGACGCAGAGGACGGCCGAGGGGCGCAGGTTCATGGACGAGCGCAAGGCCAAAACCCTCAGGTCTCTTCTCAAAAGCCTTCTCAGGTATGCCATATACCTTTTCGCCGGCATATCCATCCTCAACGAGCTCGGGGTGGACACCACGAGCCTCCTCGCGGGGGCGGGGCTGGCCGGCCTGGCTATAGGCTTCGGCGCGCAGAACCTCGTGCGTGATGTGATCAACGGCTTCTTCATCCTCTTCGAAGACCAATTCGCCGTGGGGGATTACGTCACGGTGGGCGACGCCGAGGGAATCGTGGAGTCCATAGGCCTTCGGACCACGAGCATAAGGGCTTTCAGCGGGGAACTGCAAATCGTGCCCAATGGCCAGATATCCAAGGTCGTGAACCACATGGGCAGCGCGATGCGCGTTTTGTTCGGAGTCACCGTAGACTATCGCACAGATATCGACCGCGCGATAGAGGTGCTCGCCCGCGACTTCGAGAAGGCGAAGACGGAGATCCCAGACATAGTCGAGGGCCCGACGGTTCTTGGCGTAAACGCTTTGGGCGAGTCCGGCGTGGAGCTCCTCGTCATAGCCAAGGCCAAGCCCATGGAACAGTGGCACGTCGAGCGCGACCTCAAGAAGCGCATCAAGGAGGTCTTCGATCGGGAGGGCATCGTCATTCCGTATCCGTACATGCAAGTCCTCCTGAAAAGGAGCGAGGACGAGCTCTCGGGGGTGCGGGACGCGAGGGCCGGCGGCCAAGACTCCGAGACGGCATGATCGATCCAACGGGCTGCCGCTCGCACTCACGTCTGCCTCATGAGGCGCAGCATCCGGCGCGGCCCCGTGCTATGTGTACTATGGGGGTAGGCGATGGGAGAAGCGGGGGAGGAGGCGAGGGCTCTTGAAATTCTATATAGGAGATGTAGTCCGGCTGAAGAAGGAGCATCCGTGCGGCTCCTACGAGTGGGAAGTGATGCGCGTGGGAGCCGACTTCCGCATCAAGTGCCTCGGGTGCGGGCGCGTGGTGATGCTCAGCCGGTCGAAGTTCGAAAGGAGCGTCAAGCAGGTAGTGTCGCGGCCGGGGGCCGGGGAGGGCGAGGCGTGATGGTGCGCATCGGCATCGTAGGGCTTCCCAACGCGGGCAAATCCACGCTGTTCAACGCGCTCGCACGGGGCTCGGCGCTGGTAGCGAGCTACCCGTTCACCACCATCGACCCGAACGTGGGGGTCGTCCCGGTGCCCGACGAAAGGCTCGATGCCATCGCCAGGCTCACGAAACCCGAGAAGCTCACGCCCACCACAGTCGAGTTCGTGGACATCGCGGGGCTCGTGAAAGGCGCGAGCCGCGGCGAAGGGCTCGGCAACCGTTTCCTCGGGCACATCAGGGAGGTCGACGCCATCGCGCACGTGGTGAGGTGCTTTGAGGACCCCGACGTGCCGCATGTGGCGGGAAAGCTGGATCCGGTAAGCGACGCCGAGACCGTCGAGATCGAGCTCATCCTGGCGGATCTCGAAACCGTGGAGAAGAGGCGGGAAAAGACCGCGAGGATGCGCAAGGGCGGCAACAAGCAGTACGACGAGGAAACGGCGCTCATGGACAGGCTGAAGGGCGAGCTCGAAGAGGGCAAGCCCGCGAGGCTCATCCCCCTCTCTCCCGAAGAGAAAGAGATCGTCGACGGGCTGTTTCTCCTGACGATGAAGCCGGTCGTGTACGTCGCCAACATCGGGGAGGACGATCCCCGGGACGGCGCGGGACGCGTGCGCGCTCTGGCGGCATGGGCCGCGGCTCGGGCGGATCAAGCGCCCGTGGTGGTGATATCGGCGAAGATCGAGTCCGAGCTCCTGAGCCTCGACCCGAATGAGGCCGCCGAGTATCTGTGCGAGTTGGGAATGGAGTCGTCCGGGCTGGACAGGATCGTGCTGGCGGCGTACCGCGCGCTCGATCTAATAACTTTTTATACGACCAAGGGGCCGGAGACGAGGGCGTGGACTCTACGAAGAGGAAGCACGGCCCACGAGGCCGCGGGCAAGATCCACACAGACATCCAACGGGGGTTCATCAAGGCAGAGGTGGTCGGTTACGATGACCTGGCGGCCGCGGGCTCGTTTTCGCAGGCCAGAGAAAAGGGGCTCCTGAGGCTCGAGGGCCGCGACTACGTCGTCCAGGACGGGGACATAATTCTCTTCAGATTCAGCGAGCCACCGCACTGAGGATGGAAGCCACCGACGGAACCTGTCCAAGTCACCCGTATGTGTCATTGCTCCCCGCATGTGACGATGTTATAATAGGGACGGCAATTGTCCCGAAAGCGCTAAGGCGTCATCCCTGCTCCACGTGAGACGTGGGGCCATGAGTCCAGAGGGAGGTGAAAGAGATGCGGGATTATGAGGCCATGTTCATCCTCAAGCCCGACCTGGAGGAGGAAGCCGTCAACGCGACGGTCACAAAGTTCCAGGACCTCGTGACCGGCGGGGGCGGAACCGTGAGCAACGTGGACAGGTGGGGCAAGAGGAGGCTCGCGTACGAGATCGCGGGCTACACGGAGGGCATATACGTGGTGATGGAGTTCTCCGCGGAGGCTGGCGTTGCTCGCGAGCTGGAACGGGTGTTTCGCATCACCGACGAGGTGATAAGGCATCTCATCGTGAGAAAGGGCGACTAGCGGTCGATTAGCGACACACCCGGGCGGTGCCCGGGGCAGGGTGGTGTGCGACGGTGAATAAAGTCCTTCTCGTGGGAAGGCTGGCACAGCAGCCGGAGCTCCGCTACACCCAGAATGGGGTCGCCGTTGCCAGGTTCACGGTGGCGGTGAGCCGGCCGTTCACGAACCAGCAGGGAGAGCGCGAGGCCGACTTCATAGATGTCGTGGTCTGGCGCACCCAAGCGGAGAATTGCGCCAACTACCTTGCCAAGGGAAGGCTGGTGGGCGTGGAGGGGCGGCTGCAAATCCGGTCGTACGAAACTGCCGAGGGCCAGAAGCGGCGTGTAGCCGAGGTTGTCGCCGACAGGGTGGAGTTTCTCGATCGCGGTAAGGAAGGCGCTCAGGGCGGGCAGGACGTGCCTGGCCAAGGTTTTCCGGATGACGCGGCCGGCTCCGGCGACGACGTGCCGTTCTGATTCGCTAGGCTACGACGAGGGCCACGGGTGGACATCCCGGGTCCAGGTCTCCCTGTTGTGGAGCCCGCTCGGAGCGGGCGGGCGAGTTCAGTCCGAAAGGAGCGAAACCCTGGTGAGGGGAGGCCGGCCCGCAGATCTGGCGCGTGCCAGGTGATGCGGAGCTCTTGAACCAGGAACTGAAATGAGACGTGAAAAAGGGCGCAAATCCAAGAAGCGCGTTTGTAGCTTCTGCGTGGACAAGATAGACGCCGTAGACTACAAGGACGTGGCGCGACTCCGGAGGTTCATCACGGAGAGAGGCAAGATCATTCCGCGCCGTATCTCGGGGAACTGCGCGAGGCACCAGCGCCAGGTCACGACGGCCATCAAGAGGGCCCGGCTCGTGGCGCTGCTGCCCTTCACCGCGGAGCAGTAAGCGGCGGAGCGCTGGAGGGCGGGGCGCAGGCGGGCGTTTCGGGTGTTTCGGGCGTTTCATCCAGCGGGAGGGGGGAATCACCCCCTCCCGCTTTTGAGGCGATCCGCACACGCTGGGGTGGCCCGAGCTTGCTGGGCCTGCGCGCCTATGCGGCGGGCGGGAGCCCGCGGCGTGCGCCCGTAGGGAGATTCGAGTGTGCGCGGCGAACCGCAAGAGGCCGGGTGGAGGCGGCTCGGTGACCGTCGTGACGGCCATCCTCCCAGTCGTGCCAGCAATTGTTTGGATGCCGTGTGAAGGAGAACGGCGTAAAATTAGAGAATAAGTCAGGCGAACGCGAGGGCCGCATCGGGCGGAGGGAGGCAGGACACCATATGGCTTTTCTGGAAGGCGCCGGGGCCAGGGAGCAAGAGACCATCTCCCGGGCGGACATCGCCCGCAACCTGAAGACCATCGAATGGCTCAAGACGGAGCTTGTGGCGAACATCGCGTCGCTCTTCAAGGGGATGTTGAAGACGAGCGACGAGGGTTGCGCGGATTCACTCGCCAATATCGTAGTGGGCTGCTACCTTCTCGGCAAGCGCCTCGGCCTCCCTCACTCAGCGCTCGACGCCAAAATAAAGGAGAAGATCAACGCCAACATCGAGCAAAACCACGAGATCGAAGCTTGGTATGGCGATTTCACGGCCCTGAAGAGGCACCTGTCCGAGAGGAAGATGTGAAGGAATGCCCCGCCGTTCGATAGCCACCAGAACTCTGGTGGAAAGCGCTCTTCTTGTGGCGATGGCCACGATATTCTGCGTGCTTGACGCCTATGTGCCGGTCTTCGCTCTGGTGTACCCGCTGCCCATCGTCGTGCTGGTGGTGAGGCATGGCGTGGAAGCGGGAGTGTGGGCGACCGCAGTGACGATTGCAGCTACGAGCATGGTGGTGGGCTTCGCGCAGGGGTTGACGGTTCTGGCGAAGGTCGGCATCATAGGTATCACGCTTGCCTGGTGCATCAGGCAACGGTTCGCGCCCCTGCGGACGCTCCTTCTGACGTGCGTCGCGGTGGCGGTCGCGATGGCGCTCATATTCGGGTTCGGCGCCTGGCTCGGCGGGTTCAGCCTCGCCGCGGTCGAAGAGACGTTTCGCAAGAGCTTGAGCTCGGCCATGGACTTCTATCGGAGCCTTGGGATGTCTGAAACGCAGCTTCAGCAGGTGCAGACCCAGATGTCCCAGTTCATTGAGACTGCCAAGATCATCCTGCCCGCGTCGATCGCGATGGCGATCGTGGGGGTTGCCGGGGTCAACTATCTTCTCGCGCGGCTCGTCCTGGGCCGCCTGGGATACAAGATGGAGGAGATACCGCCGTTCGCGAAATGGAGGGTTTCGTGGCCTTTCGGGTGGGGGTATATCGCTGCGTTGGTCCTCTCGATGGTAGGCCAAGCAACGGGCGTTTCCCTCCTCTGGAGGGCTGGAGCCAACCTCCTATCGCTCTTCAGCACGCTTTTCCTTGTACAGGGGCTTGCGCTGGCCTGGTACCTCATGAACCGCTACCAGCTGAACACGGCGGTGAGGATCCTCCTTGGCGTGTTCGCGGTCTTGAACCCGACCGTCCTGCAGATAGTGTCATGGGTGGGATTGTTCGACGCGTGGTTTGATTTCCGCAGGCTTTCTTGGGGAAGCGGGGGGAAGAGAACGTGAAAGTGATCCTGAAGCAAGATGTCAAGGGGCTCGGGCGCGAGGGCGATACCGTAAAGGTGGCCGACGGGTACGCTCGGAATTACCTTATCCCCCGTGGGCTTGCGATCGAGGCGTCCGAGCGCAACCTTAGGATCCTTCAGGCAGAGAAGGTCGCCATGGAGAGGAAGGCCGATAAGGAGCTTGCGCTTGCGCGTAAACTCGCGCAGGAGTTTGCCTCCGGCGGCATCACGATACGCCGCAAGAGCGGCGAGGGAGGTCGCCTCTTCGGGTCGGTCACCGCCAGGGACATCGCCGACGCCATCAAAGAGGTGCTCGGCGTGGAGGTCGACAGGAGGAAGATCGAGCTTTCCGAGCCCATCAAGGCGGTGGGCTCCTATACAGTCCCGGTGAGGCTCCACCCACAGGTGCCGGCGCGAGTAATGATCGATGTGCAGCCGCAGTCGGAAGGGGACCAGGATGGATGAATGGCATCATAGCGAGGATATTCAAGGGATCCGGCGCGCAGCAGGCAGCACCGCGGGGCGCCGCTGAGGACGAGCTTCAGAGGCAGGTTTCGGCGCTCATGGGCGTTCTCGCCCACATTTACGGCGCCGACAAGCTGGTCCTCAAGGCGGGGAAGTTGGAAGCGCTGGAGCTTATGAAGTCCGCGGCCTTGCGCGACCGGGTCATCGCGCTGCAGCGGCTCGTGTTCGACGATCCCACTATCGAGGAGATTCCTCAGGGAAAAGACGTGCGCGACGTGATAAGCGAAGTCGAGGACGAGATCGCGGATATCCTCGCCAGGCGCGAGGTAGAAGGCAGGCTCGAGAAGCGCATCGCGGAGCGGATGCGTAAGAAACAGGAAGAGTACGTGCGCGAGGTCAAGATGCAGGTTCTCAAGGAAGAGGGGCCTGCCGACAACGCGCACACATTGAAGAAGTACGCGGAGCTCGAGAAGCTCGAGGCGAGGAAGCTCGCGAAGTCCGCTATGGAGCTTCTAAAACCGCGCCGCCTCAGCGAGGTGGTCGGCCAGGAACGTGCGATCCAGGCCCTTCTCTCCAAGATCGCGTCGCCTTTTCCTCAGCACGTGATACTTTACGGCCCCCCGGGAGTCGGCAAGACCACCGTGGCGCGGCTGGTCCTGGAGGAAGCGAAGAGGCTTAAGTTCACGCCTTTCGCGAGGAACGCGAAATTCGTGGAGGTGGACGGTGCGACGCTCCGCTGGGACCCGCGCGAGGTCACGAACCCCCTCCTGGGGTCGGTGCACGACCCCATTTACCAGGGGGCAAGGCGGGACCTTGCGGAGACAGGGGTCCCCGAGCCGAAGCTCGGCCTCGTGACGGAGGCCCACGGGGGGGTCCTCTTCATCGACGAGATAGGAGAAATGGACCCCATCCTCCTCAACAAGCTCCTCAAGGTGTTGGAGGACAAGAGGGTGTACTTCGACTCGTCGTACTATGATCCGCTGGACCCACACGTGCCGAAGTACATCAAGAAGCTCTTCGAGGATGGCGCCCCGGCCGACTTCGTTCTGATCGGGGCCACGACGCGAGATCCTTCGACCATAAATCCAGCCATCAGGTCGAGGACGGCCGAAGTCTACTTCGAGCCCCTGACGTGCGCGCACATCAAGCAGATCGTAGAGGACGCGGCGCGCCGCATGAAAGTCGAGCTTGAACCCGGGGTCCCCGATATAATCAGCGACTATACCATTGAGGGGCGGAAAGCCACGGCCATACTTGCAGACGCGATGGGCCTCGCGGTGTACCAGGCCGGACAGAAGCCCCGCAAGCTCACGGTTACGGTAGAGCATGTGCTGGAGGTCATCAGGAGCGCCCGAATGTCCCCCTTCGTTCTCGTGAAGGCCCAGGACCGCGCGGAGGTCGGGCACGTCTTCGGCCTCGGCGTGAGCGACTTCGTGGGCACGGTCATCGAGATGGAAGCCATAGCCTTCCCTGCCCGCGAGGGCGGAAAGGGCACCATCAGGTTCAACGATACCGCCGGGAGCATGGCGAAGGATTCGGTGTTCAACGCGGCGTCGGTCTTCAGGAAGGTGACCGGGCGGGATCTCGCGGACTACGATGTGCACGTGAACGTGGTGGGCGGGGGGCTCATAGACGGGCCGTCCGCCGGGAGCGCGATATTGGTGGCCATCCTCAGCGCCGTCACGGGAACGCCTGTGAGGCAGGACGTAGCGATCACGGGCGAGATATCCATCCAGGGCAAGGTGAAGGGCGTCGGGGGCGTCTTCGAGAAGATCTACGGCGCGCGGCAGGCAGGCATGAAAAAGGTCATCGTCCCCCAGGAGAACGCGAAAGACGTCCCGCCCGACCTGCGGGGAATAGAGGTAGTGCCCGTCGAGCGAATCGAGGACGTCATCACGCACGTTTTCGCGGGCGGCGCGCTAAAGCTGCCCGAAGAGTGGGAGAGCCCGGACGCGCTTCCCCGAGGCACGGGCGCCCAGGCCGCCGGCGACGGGCACGCGGCGGCATCACCCGCGCCAGCGGTCTAGCGGTCCAGCTGGCGTAAGCTCCTGCTTCGGACGGGCGGCCGCCCCCGCCCGCGGGGGCACCGCGGAGCAGCGGCGTTGCGGCAGCAGGGGCCCCGAGCGAGCTTCGGGGCGCACGGTTTGCGTGATGCGGGCGTCCCGCGGGCGCTCGGGCAGGGCCATATTGGCGCCTGAATTGTGGCAATAATACTACTTGGGAAGGTTGGGTGGGAGGACCACCCGTTCCCAGGACGGTCGTGGAAGCGCGGCCAACACGATGGAACACGCGGGTTACACGCGCGGGAGGTAAGAACCGCATGGAGGCAGCAGTTGGGCTGGAGCGCGTCCCGCCCCAGAACACCGAGGCGGAACAGGCAACTATTGGCTCCATGCTTCTCGAAAGAGACGCTATCGTCAAGGCGCTCGACATCGTCGGCGCGGAAGATTTCTACAAGGACGCCCACAGGGTCATCTTCGAGACCATCGTCAACATGTACGATAGGGGCGAACCCATCGACCTGGTGACAGTCACGGAGGAGCTCCGCAAACACGGGGCGCTCGAGAAGGTCGGCGGTATCTCGTACATAACGACCCTCGCGAGCGTGGTGCCGACCGCGGCGAACGTCGAGTACTACGCCAGGATCGTGAAGGAGAAGTCTCTGTACCGCGCCCTGGTCAGGGCGGGGACGACCATAGCGTCGCTCGGTTACGAGGGAACTGAGGATGTAGAGCTCGCCCTGGACCAGGCGGAGCAGATGATCTTCTCCCTCTCGCAGCAACGCGGCAGGCAGGGCGTGGCAGACATAAAGGCCGTGCTGGTCGACACGTTCGAGCGCATCGAGAAGCTGTACGAAAGCAAGGGGAAGATCACGGGCGTCCCCACAGGGTTCACGGATCTCGATGCCATGCTCACCGGGCTGCAACCATCGGACCTCATCATCATCGCAGCCAGGCCATCCATGGGGAAGACGAGCTTCGCCTTGAACATCGCTGCGCACGCCGCCCTGAACGAGAAGATACCCGTGATCATCTTCAGCCTGGAGATGTCCCGGGAGCAACTGGCGATGCGCCTTCTCTCCGCTGAGGCGAAGGTGGACGGGCAGAGATTGCGAAGGGGGCAGCTCGTGGATGAGGACTGGAAGCGGCTCTCATACGGCCTCGGTCGGTTGAGCGAGGCGCCCATCTTCATCGACGACAGCCCCTCCATGACCGCCCTCGACATCAGGGCGAAGGCGCGGAGGCTCAAGGCTGAGCACGGGTTGGGGCTTGTGGTCATAGACTACCTGCAGCTGGTCCAGGGGCGGGGTCGCGCGGAGAGCAGGCAGCAGGAGATAGCGGAGATCACGCGGTCGCTGAAATCTCTCGCCCGCGAGCTGAAGGTGCCCGTGGTTGCGCTTGCGCAGCTCAGCCGGGCGGTGGAGGCCGCGGCCGAGCGCCGGCCTTTGCTGAGCCACCTTAAAGAGAGCGGCGAGATCGAAACTTCCGCGGACGTGGTCGCGTTTATCTACCGGGAGGATTACTACAGCAAGAACACGCAGAAGAAGAACATAGCCGAGATCATCGTGGCGAAGCAACGGAACGGGCCGACCGGCTCCGTCGAGCTCATGTGGCACAAAGAGTATACACGCTTCGAGAACCTCGAACGCGTCGGGCGTCCGACGCCCGCTTGACACGGCCGCGCCGGTTTGGCATCATACCCGGCGTGCGCCAGGGGGAACCTAACAGAACAGGTGGGAGACCGGGCCGGGTGAGGCTGGAGCAGCCTCTGCCTCGGTGCGGCCCGGGGAGAGTGACCAAGGGAGGTGGGCCCTCGTGCCCGCAGTAGCCGTCGTGGGAGCCCAGTGGGGCGATGAAGGAAAAGGAAAGGTGACCGACCTTCTGGCCGGCCGCGCGGATGTGGTCGCGCGTTATTCCGGAGGCAACAACGCCGGCCACACCGTGCAGATAGACGGTGAGGTCTTCAAGTTGAAGCTCATCCCCTCCGGCGTCTTCTATCCCGGAAAGATAAACGTCATCGGCAATGGGGTGGTGGTCGACCCCGCCTGGCTCGTGGAGGAGATGGACTACCTGGGAGGGAAGGGCATTAGCCTCGAAGGCCTTAGGATCAGTGAGAAGGCTCATGTCATCATGCCGTACCATATCCTCATAGAAAAGCTCGAAGAGGAGGAGAAAGGCGCCGCTCGCATCGGGTCCACCGGGAGGGGCATAGGGCCGGCATACACGGACAAGGTTGCGAGGCTTGGCATAAGGATCGTGGACCTCGTGGACAGGGATGCCCTCTCTGCCAGGCTGGATGTCGTCCTTCCCATCAAGAACAGGGTCATCGAGCGCGTATACGGGGCGAAAGGCTTCGACAAGGACGAGATCGTGGACTGGGCATCGAAGCTTGCTACGCGCATAAGGCCGCACGTCACCGACACGTGTGCTCTGCTGAACGATGCCATCGACAGCGGCAAGAACGTGCTTTTCGAGGGCGCGCAGGGCACGATGCTCGACGTGGATCATGGCACGTATCCGTTCGTGACCTCCTCGTCGCCCACGGCCGGCGGCATCGCGCCCGGCGCAGGAGTCGGCCCGAGAAAGATCGCGAAGGTCATCGGCGTTACGAAGGCGTACACCAGCCGTGTCGGGGCGGGCCCTATGCCCACCGAGCTCAACGATGAGACTGGAGACAAGCTGCGCGAGCGCGGCCAGGAGTACGGCACGGTCACGGGGCGCCCAAGGCGCTGCGGCTGGCTCGACGCTGTTATCGTGCGTTACGCGGCGCGTGTGAACGGCCTCGACGGCATCGCCGTCACGCACCTCGACACGCTTTCCGGCTTTCCGGAGGTGCGGATATGCACGGCGTACAGGTATCGCGGCGACATCCTGCGCGACTTCCCCGCGAACCAGAACATCTTCGCCGAGTGCGAGCCCGTGTACGAAGAGCTCCCCGGGTGGCCCGAAGGCTCGTGCGGCGTGCAAAGATATGAAGACCTCCCTGCCGCGGCCAAGGCCTACCTGGCGCGCATGGCGGAGCTCGTGGGCGTGCCGGTCCTCATCGTCTCCACGGGCAGGGAGAGGACGCAGACCCTCGTTCTCGGCGAGATCTTCTGATAAGCGAGGGCGCGGTGGCCGCCAGCGCCAGCCAGGGCTACCGGCCGCAGGCGCCCTGCGGTCGGCAACTCTGAGGTGCCCGCTTTCGTTCACCTTGGGCTACAGTTGGCTCGCCCGCCTGATCCCGAGAGCTTTCTCGAGGTCTATAGCGTGGTTCTGCTCCACCAGGACGATGTTGCGGATCTTCTGGGCGGCGTCGTACAGGCCAAAAGCTTCAAGCTGCTGGATGCGGGTGAGGTACCGCCCTATGGCGTCATATTCAGCCTGGAGATCCTGGGCGATCATGGTCGCGCTGTCGGGCGACGTCGCGCGGTCGGCGACCTCGACAGTGGGGACGCCACCGAGATACTGAATCAGGTCTGCCACGATCACGCTATGCTCGTGCTCGTCCTGGGCGTGTTGCAGCTCCTCCTGGATCACGGCTACGTACTCCGGCCCGGTCAGCATGCTTGCGTGCTGGATATACTGGATCATGGCGGCGTATTCCCACATGAGGTCCAGGTTGAGCCCGGCTAGGATCTCGTCCCGGTCCCGCGCCGGGATCCTGTAAGGCGGCTGGAGATATGCGCGGTCCTCGCGCTCCCCGGTCATGTGACTCGCCTCCCGACGCGTCCTGCGCGTCACTCTGGTGTGCTTCCATCAGTTCACTGTATGCGCCGGCATCCGATACTGTACCGGTCGACCCGACGCCGCAGCCAGCGGCGGGTTTCCGGCGGCGCGGCGGGAGGAAAACGGGCCGCTGCGGCGAAGATATGGTGCCAAATGAGGAGCGAAGCAGTTAAGCAGATCGCCATAAGCAATCGCCGGTTCCAGGGAGCACACGCGCCATGCAGGGTTGCCGTTGTTGCACTCGGGGACAGCGCCCCAAGCGGGGCGCGCTTCGCCAAAATACGGCCCGTCTCGCAAGTGGCCGGACTTTGACACCCCTCGTGCAATCACCGGCAACCCAAGACCTCGGAAAACGAGAGAAAACTGATGACGTCATAGTTAGTATGGAGTATGGCACACAATCGGGGAAAGGACAGAAAGGACAGCGGCGGGTCGCTGACTAGGTTCGCGCGGGGCGCGAGGCTCGCGGTTCCCGTGGTCATGGGGTACGCGCCCATCGGCCTAGCCTACGGGGTGATAGCGCGCCAATCGGGGCTCTCGCCCGCCGAGGCGGCCCTCATGTCGGCTCTGGTGTACGCGGGGTCCGCCCAGTTCATCGCGTGCGGCCTGATATCGTCGGGGGCCGTGGCGGCCGGGGTGGTGGGCACGACGCTCCTCGTGAACCTGCGGCACGTGCTCTACAGCATGTCCCTTCTGCCTAGGCTGAGGCACTTATCTCAGCGCCTGCTGGCTCTAGTTGCCTTCGGGATAACGGATGAGACGTACGGGGTCGCGGTGGGCGCTTTTCCCCCGGACGAGCCCGCCGACTGGAGGGAGATCGCCGGGCTCAATTTCGTGTCGTACGTTGCCTGGGTCGCAACGTCGCTCGGCGGAGCGGTGCTCGGGGTCACGCTGGGGGACGGTGCGAGGCTGGGGATGGATTTCGCCCTTCCGGCGATGTTCATCGGCCTCCTTGTGATGCAGCTCGGAAGCCGCATGGCGTTGCTTGTGGCTGCGGTGGCGGGCGCGGTCGCTATCGCCGTGGCGACAAGCCCGCTCGGACGGTGGGCCACGGTGATCGCGACCGTGGTCGCGGCCTCTGTCGGAACGGTCCTGGAGAGGGCGGGTGGAGGCGGCGGAGGCGGCAGCCCCTCACGGGGCGACGGGCGATCTCAGCGGCAAGACGCGCCGCGCGGCGTCGGCGGGGTCAGGCGGTGAGAGCGACTTGGGCGTGAGGACCTCCATAGTGGCGATGGTGGCTGGCATGTTCGCGGTGACGTACCTCTCGCGCGCTTTGCCGCTCGTGGCGTTATCCCGCAGGCAGATGCCGCTGTGGCTCAAGACGTGGCTCGCGTATGTGGCGCCGGCCGTGCTCGCGGCGCTCGCCGCGCAGAGCATCCTCGTGAGCCGCGGGAAGCTCGCGCTCGGGAGCGAGAACGTGTACCTCATCGCCTCGGTGCCCACGGTCATCGTGGCGGCACGGACCAAGAGCTTGCTCCTTCCCGTCGTGGTCGGCGTGGGCTGCGTGATGATCCTGAGGGCTCTGGGCGTGGGCGCGTGAGCGCGTGAGTGAGGCAGCGTCATGGGCCTCGCCCGGACCGCGCGTGTGAGGCGCGTGAGGCCCGCTAAGAAGTGGGGGGGCGAAAATGCTCCCGACTTCTGGGAGGGGTTGCCGGCGATTGCACGAGGGGTGTCAAAATCCGGCCACTGGCCGGACAGGCCGGATTTTGGCGAAGCGCGCCCCGCTTGGGGCGCCGTCCCCGAGTGCAACAACGGCAACCCGGCAACTACTGGAAGAGGGGCGAGGACTAATGCACCCTCACTTAGGGCTAACGTGCGAGGCGATGGAGGCCTGCCTTGCGGGCAAGGCGCATTGCTTCCTCGTACTCCCGCGTCGTTATCGGGCGGTCGAGGGGCGGATGTTCCCGGGCGCGGTACTCGGGGCGGTACTGCGACATGATGTTGATGTACGTGTCGCGCGAGATCTCGTCTGCGATGAACCTGACGAGCTCTGCGGTCCCCGCGAGCCCTCCTGGCAGAACCAAGTGGCGGACGAGAAGGCCGCGCCACGCGACGCCGTCCTCGTCGATCTGGAGGTCTCCCACCTGGCGGTGCATCTCTTTGAGAGCGGCCTTCACCACCCTGGGGTAGTCCCGTGCGTGCGAGTACCGCATGCCTATCTCGGGGTCGGCGTATTTCACGTCCGGCATATAGATGTCAATGACCCCTTCGAGGAGCTCGAGCGCGGAGAGCGACTCGTAGCCGCCGCAGTTGTACACGAGCGGCACCTCGAGGCCGCGCCCGCAGGCGGCGACGAGGGCCGCTAGGATGTGCGGCATGTAGTGCGTGGGGGTCACGAGGTTGATGTTGTGGCAGCGCATGTCTTGCAGCTCGACCATTATGTCAGCAAGCTCTGATATTGAGACGGTGCGCCCCAGGCGCATCTGGCTTATGTCCCAGTTCTGGCAGAAGACGCAACGGAGATTGCACCCGGTGAAGAAGATCGTGCCCGAGCCGTGGGTGCCGACGAGGGGCTCCTCCTCGCCGAAGTGCTGGCCGTAGCTGGATATCTGCACGGTATCGTCGGCCTTGCACACGCCCCGCTGTCCCGCGAGCCTGCGGGCGCCGCATTCCTGGGCGCAGAGGTCGCAGACCTCGAGCCGCTTCCACGCCTGATCCCTGCGGGCGGAGAGCTCGCCCTTTTCCCAGAGGTTCCTGTACATGCCTACGTGTCTCATGGCCAGTCCTTCCCCTTCCCACCGTTCCCACCGGCCCGTCTCCACCTCGGGGCACCAGCCTCGAAGTAGCCACGGTCGTCTTCCTTCGTGCCACCGCTCCGGTGTCCCGGGGTGGTCCGCCATCCCATCCACGGTTCCGCGTGCGCGTCGCCTGCGGCGCGGCAGTTTTATGATACCCTTCGGACGCCGTCGGGCTCACCGTCTGGCTCACCGTCGGGTGCTCCTTCTCTCCCAATTGCCGAAATCCTCCCCCCTTCGGCAAGCAGGAATAGAGCGGGGCGAGGCTAATAAACCCGGTGTGGGAGGCTCCGGCGGCGCGTCGCGCGTCTTCGTGGCCTGAAGGCGGCTCGAAGCGGAGCGGGCAAAGGCGGTGGGCAACAAGGCCGGGCAAGGGCAGGGCCGGGGCCGACCGGGCCTCATGGCCAGCAAGACGACGACCCATGGGAGGGAGGATTCAAGATGGCGGGTGCTGATGTCGACGTTGGCAGACTTGCCGTGTCGTACTTCGACGGGGGGTTCAATTGCGCCGAGGCCACGCTCAAAGCGGTGTGTGAGGCTCTCGGACTGGACCACGAGCGCGTGCCCGCGATGGCGACCGCTTTCGGAGGCGGAATAGGGCGCAGGGGTTACACGTGCGGGGCCGTGAGCGGCGCGGCGCTGGCAGTCGGTTTGATGATGGGCCGCGCGAGCGCGCGGGAGTCGAAGGACCCTTCTTACGACACCGTGGGACGTTTCGTCGACGACTTCGTGGAGAAGTTCGGGACCGTCATGTGCAAGGACATCTCCGGCGTCGATTTCCTAACCGAGGAAGGGCAGAGGAAATACAAGGAATACGCTCACTCCGAAAAGTGCTGTCCGGCCGTGCGCTTCGCGGCGGGCAGGATATGCGAGCTCCTGGCGGCCGCTGGGCACCGGACTTCGTGAGCCCGGCGCTTGCCCACGCGCGCACAGGTCATTCGGAGCACAAAAATGGAGCGGATGACGGGATTCGAACCCGCGATCCTCGGCTTGGGAAGCCGATGCTCTACCGCTGAGCCACATCCGCTCGTTAGACTTGCCGATATCGATTATCGTGGCGAGATCTTTGCTTGCCCGCCTTTAGTATATCCCAGCCGCCTGCCCGAGTCAACCAGCAACCGGAGCCCTGACATGCGTGCCAGGCTGAAAGCGAGTCAAGAATGGTGGTCGCTGCTGGACTCGAACCAGCGACCTCTACGATGTGAGCGTAGCGCTCTAACCGACTGAGCTAAGCGACCACTTTAACCACACGACCGCGCCGCCGTTTCTGTCAGCGCACTGTCATTATACCCCAGGACGCCTCGAAAGGCAAGAGGGGCTTCGCTCCTCGCATCCGTAGTGCGCCCGGCGGCACCCTTGCCGTTGCCCGCGTACAAAGAAATGGCGCTCCCAGCGGAATTCGAATCCGCGTCGCCGCCTTGAAAGGGCGGTGTCCTAGGCCCCTAGACGATGGGAGCGCGAGTTTTATCGGCATTCCTCCACCGGCACTTCCCGCGGCATTTTGTATGCTATCACAACAACCTCGCCCGTGTCAAGACCGGCGCGCAGGACCGTTCCCAACAGTTACCAGGTATGCGCCCGCCAACGCGAGCGCCCCGCCGAGCGCCTTCGTCCAGGACAGAGGCTCCCCGAGGAGCAGCGCGCCCCCAAGCACCCCGAAGACCGGCACGAGGTTCAAGCAACTCGTGACGGCAGTCGAGCCCAGCTGGTCGAGGGCAAAGAGGTAGAACACGTATGCGAGCGCGGAGCATATCGCCCCGAGATAGAGGATGTTCAGCCAGATTTCCAGGCTCCACGTGGCGATAGGCAGCCCGTCGTGCAACGCGAAAGGCAGCAGGAAGAGCGTGCCGGCCAGAGTCTGCCACGTGTTCAACGTGAGATTGTCATAGTAGGAAAGGAGCGGTTTGTTGATCATGGTGTAAGCCACCCACGCGCACGCGGACAGGAAGATCAGGGTGTTTCCCAGCGTCGCCTGGCCAGAAAGGGCGGACGTCAGGTCGGCGTGGGCTATGGCGTACACGCCCGCGCACGACATAGCGATGCCCGCCCATTGCGAAGACGTAACCGTGCCGCGCAGGAGCGTGACTACGGCGAGGGCGTTGATGACAGGCGCTGTGCCCGTGATGAGCGAGGCCGTGCTCGCTGAGGTCAGGCGGAGGCCACTGTTTTCCAGCATGAAGTACACGGGAACGCCGAGGATCCCTCCGATCAACACGCGGAGGCCGCCGCTCGCGCCCGGCCCGGGCCGGGCGCGGCGCCCGCGTGGCGCCCGCTCTCGCGCGCGGAGGAATGGTGCGGCACGCAATGCGATGAAGAGTGCGCTCGCCACCGAGAACCTGGCGAAGGCTATTTGAACGGGCGTGAGACCCGCCACGAGCGCGGTCTTCGTGCTGATAAAGGATAGTCCCCAGACCACGGTGGTGAAAAGGATCGCCGCAAGCGCGGCGGGTCGGCGCATGCCGGTGGCGCGCTCCATCCCGCCCTCCGCAGCGCGCAGCGTGGTAGTGCTGCCCTTCGTCGCTTCGCGTTCCTCGTGCCGAGCGTGCCGGGCCGTGTTGTGCCGCGCAATCGCTGAACGTGCGTTCATCATAGTTGAGAAGTCCTTTCCGACCGGGCGGAGCGCGGCCGGGCCGTGGGCCCGGCGAGAAGACGCGCAAGAATCGGGGCGCGTCTCGAGCCTAGTGGCCTTTGGCCGGGTGGAGGACTAGCGTAGGGCGTAGATGGGAAGCCTTACATGCCGAGGTAGGCCTTCTTCACATCGGGGTGGGCAAGGAGCTCCTCGCCAGTTCCGCTGAGGACGACGCGTCCGGTCTGCAGGACGTACGCCTCGTCCGCCATCTCGAGAGCCTTTTCCACTTTCTGCTCCACCATCAGCACGGTCACTCCGCGCCTGGTTATCTCGGTGACAAAGTCGAGGACCCTGTCCACGAGGATCGGCGCGAGGCCGAGGGACATCTCGTCCAGCATCAGGAGCCTCGGACGGGACGTCAGCCCCCTCGCTATAGCGAGCATTTGCTGCTCGCCGCCGCTCAGGGTCTCGGCTTTCTGGCCGGCCCTCTCCATGAGGACCGGGAATATCTGATACACCTCGGCGAGGGTGGCCCTCACGAGTCTCTGGTCGAGGACCGTGTGAGCGCCTAGCAACAGGTTATCAGGAACTATCATCTTTGTGAAGAGGCGCCTTCCCTCGGGGACGTGGACGAGGCCGAGCGATGTGATATGGTATGGGGAGACAGTCCCGTGATATCGCGTCCCATGAACCTGACGCGCCCCGCCATCGGCCGCACGAGCCCGGAGACCGCGCGTAGCACGGTGGTCTTGCCCGCACCGTTGGATCCCACTATTGCGACGACCTTGCCCTCCGCTACCTCGAAGGAGACTCGAATATCACAGGGACCCCGTCGTATCCTGCGCTGAGTCCCTCAACTTGCAGCATGGTACCTCTCCCCCAGGTAAGCTTTGATCACATCTCCACCGTCATATCACCCAGGGTCCTCACGATCTGGAACGTGCGCGCAAGCCCAAGCCCGCAGATATGGTACGGCCGCATGCCCGTGATGTCGACACCGTCAAAGACCACGCGACCGGCTGTGGGCCTGAAGGCGCTTATCATCATGGCGCATAACTTGCAGTTGGCCGGGTCTGTCCCCATCGTCATCGCGGCTTCCTCGCTTCCCTTGATGGCTCTGAGATAGTAGCCCAGCTTTGACTTCTCCACACCGCGGAACGCGAGAGCCGTCGATGTCCACGCCGGACTTGACCTTGTAGAGGTCGTTGATTTTCTTGACCACATCCATCTTGGCGAAGAACGCGGGCGTCGTGGCGTTGGAGCCGGCGAAGTACTCCTCGTCCTTGCCGAGGTTTATCGCGAACTGCGGGTCCTGGAAGCCCCCGCAGTAGCGGAGCACCGCTTTCGGCACTACGGCGAGCTCCTTGTACTTCTTCACGAACAGGGTCATGTCGCCGATGTAAGAGGCGTGGAAGATCGCGTCCAGCCTTGCGGCCTTCACCCTCTGGACCTCGGTGTCCACGTTGGACACGGTGGCCGGGTATTTCACCTGCGCCACCAGCTCGAAGCCGTCCTTCTTGTGAGTCTCGATCCACTTCTCCACCATTTCGGCGGCGTGGACTCCGTAAGGCTACTCAAGGAAGCGTGTTACCCGGGGCGGCTTGCCCAAGGAAGCGAAGCTATTCGGGCTATGCAGGACGCGACGGCGGAGGAGATGGGGCGAGCGCGGAGGACGCGCCCGGCCTTCGGCGCCGGAGAGCGCGCCAGAGCGATGAGACTGCGAAAGCCGCCCCGGAGACCATGACGATGGTGGCGCCTGGAGTGAGGTCGAACGCGTAGGACAGCCACAGGCCCGTGAGGGTGAAGGCCGCACCGAGGAAGCTCGAGAGCGCCATCATCCTGCCGAGGTGAGCGGTGAACTGCCGGCTCACGGCTGCGGGGATCGTGAGGAGCGCTATGGTCAGGATGAGCCCGACGACGCGCATGGCCATGACGGCCGTGAGCGCAACCAGGCCCAGGAGAATGAGGTACAAGGCCTCCACAGGAGCGTCCACCACCAGCGCGAACTCCTCGTCGAACGATATGGCGAGGAATTCCTTGTAGAGGGCGACCACGGTCAGGATGATGATGGCATCGAGCGCGGCCATGAGGGCGATGTCGCTCGCGGGCACCGCGAGTATGCTGCCGAACAGGTAACTCATGAGGTCCGCTGAGTAGCCGGGCGTCATGTCGATGAGGATTATCCCAAGCGCCATCCCCATAGCCCACATGATGCCGATGGCTATATCCACGCCCTGCCGGGCCCTCCTGCTGACGACGCCCATGGCGAGGGCCGCGACTAGGCTGAACGATACCGCTCCGGCTACCGGGCTCGCGCCGAGGAAGATCCCGAGGCCGATGCCGCCGTACGCTGCGTGCGAGATGCCCCCCGCGAGGAACACGATGCGGTTCACCACCACGTAAGTACCGATTATGCCGCACGCCACGCTGACCAGGATGCCCGCGGCAAGCGCGTTCCTCATGAACTCGTATTGGAGCGCGTTCAGCATCGCTTGTGGACCTCCCCGAAGACGCCGGCCGTCATCTCGCTGTGCGTGTCCAGGACCCGGTGGGCGAGCCCGTGCGCGATGAGATCGACGGGGCACTCGTACGCAACCTCGAGCATGTCCCGGGTGATCTCCCTGGAATCATGGTACACGAGCCTGCGGTTCAGGCAGGCTATGGATTTCACGTAAGCGGAGATGACGCCGATGTCGTGCGATACCATCACGATGGCCACCCTCTCGTTCAAAGCACGCAGGAGGTCATACAACCCCGCCTCGACCTGGCTGTCGAGGGCCGCCGCGGGCTCGTCGAGGAGAAGGACCTTAGGCTCCGCCGCGAGCGCCCTCGCTATCAGCACCCGCTGCGTCTGACCCCATGAGAGCTGTCCTATCTGGCGGTCTTTGAGGCGAAACATATCGACGGCCTCAAGCGCCCTTGCGGCGACCGCCCGGTCTTCAGCGGTGTACCCGCTGAGGCACCGCCTGTGTCCCAGCCGCCCCATGAGCACGACATCCCAGACGCTTACAGGGAACTCCCGGTCGAACAACGAGTACTGCGGCACGTACCCGACGAACCTGCGCCCTTTCAGCGGCGTTGTTCCGAGCACCGTTACCCTCCCGCGGCTGGGCTTCGCAAGGCCGAGGATGGTCCTGAGGAGAGTGGTCTTGCCGCCGCCGTTGGGGCCGATGATCCCGATGAAGTCGCGCTCGCGCACGACGAATGTGACGTCCTCCAGCACGGTGGCGCCGTCGTATTGTACCCAGACGTTTTCGAGGCGTATAACCTCCATCCTGAAGATCACGCTCCCTGGGCCCATCACGCCCTGGACCCTGGGCTCATCATGGCCCATCACGGCGCGCCGCGGCGCGCCAGGGCGCGGCGCGCGCTGAAAGGCGGTGTTTTTTGATCACGGCGTGGCCTGGTGGGCCGCGCCGTCGTCCCTGGCGCCGAGCGCGTCCGCGATGGCGCGCGCCGTCGCCCGAAGGTTGGCCGGCCAATCCCGGGCGAGCGGGTCAAGGGTTACGACGCGGGCGCCGATCTGCTCCGCGAGCACCTCGGCCGTCCTTGGATTCATCTGAGGCTGAACGAAAATGACACGAACCCGGTTCGCCTTCGCCGCTTCGACCAGCGCAGCCAATTCGCGCGCGCTCGGTTCCTTGCCCTCGAGCTCTATCGGCATTTCCTCGAGCCCATAGTCCCTGGCGAAATAGCCCCAGGCGGGGTGGAGCACCATGAAACGCCCGCCTTTCACGGGCGCGAGGATCGTCGAGATCTCCTCGTCCAGGGCGTCAAGCTCCCGCAGGAATGCCTGTTCGTTGCGTTCGTAGACCCTCCGGCCGGCCGGGTCGATCTTCACGAGCCCTTGGCGGATGTGCTCGGCTTGAATCCGCACGAGCCTGGGGGATAGCCACACGTGGGGGTCCCTGTCGCGCGAGAGCTCTATCCCAGACGTGGAATCCACCACTAACATGTTCTTGTTAGCGGCCGCGATGCGGGGCATCCACGCTTCCTCAAAGTCCACGTGGACCCGCACGTACATCTGGGCGCGGGCCAGCTCGCGCATTTGGCTGGCGGTCGGCTCGTACGTGTGGGGGCTTGCCCACGGTGGAACCATGACCAACACGGACACCCTGTCGCCGCCGATGCGCTCCACGAAATAGGCCTGCGGCAAGATGCTCACCGCGACTTTCACCTTCCCGGTGCCTGCGGTGCCGGTGAGCGCTGTGCCGCCTGAGGCCGCCAGGCAGAGCGAGGCCGACTCCTCGCGGGGACCCCCAGGCGCGGCAAGGACCCCGGCCACTGCCACGATGATGGCGAGGACGATCAGCGCTTTCCTTGACATGCCGGGCACCTTCCTAGGAGCTGTAACCAGTGGTCTTCAACCTTGAAACCGGTCTGCGAAGCCACGGAATCCAGGAGAGCCGTAAGATCGCAGCCCTCGAACTCCACGGCCCTGCCGCACTCGACGCATATGACATGATGGCGGTGGCCGGGGGACGCAGGCGCGTAAGTACTGCACCCGTCAGGCAGGTGTAGGCGCCTCAGGGCACCGATGTCTGCAAGGATGTCAAGAGTGCGGTACACCGTGGTGAGGCCGATCTCGGGACATTCGGCTTTCGCGTCTTCGCATACTGTTGCGGCGTCCAGCCGCCCCTCGGTCGCGGCAACGACGCGCAGCACCGCGCGCCGCTGACGGGTCAGCTTGCAACCACGAGCTTTAAGCTGTTGCTCCAGCCTTTCCAGGTTCATCATGTGGCCCGCTCCCCTAAGTGAGGGTGCATTAGTCCTCGCCCCTCTTCCAGTAGTTGCCGGGTTGCCGTTGTTGCACTCGGGGACGGCGCCCCAAGCGGGGCGCGCCTCGCCAAAATCCGGCCTGTCTGGCCAGTGGCCGGGTTTTGACACCCCTCGTGTAATCACCGGCAACCCCTCCCAAAAGTCGGGCGCATTCTGGGACCCGCACTTAGTTGAACATCATTTTCAATTAGCAGTGTACGCGCTCTCCGTGCTAGTGTCAAGGGGCGTACGCCCGCACGCAGAAAGGCACGCAGACGCCCGGGCGCGGCCCTTCTCACTGAGTGCCCGGTGGACCGAGGATCCTGGTCGCGATGGGCTCGAGCACCCTCATTATGTGACGGTTGAGAGCGACGGGGGGGCGCACAATGCCCCAGTAAAAAGAGAACGCCACGGTTGTCAGGTAGATCCCCATATACACTAGGAACTCTCGCCACCGGCGGCGCCGTATGAGTGACGGGCCGTCTATGAGGAACACGGCGACGCACACCAGCACCAGCTCAACCACGATGACCAACATCGGACGACGTCACGCTGCCTCCCTTCTCGGGCGCTGTGCGCCGCGCTCAATGTATCTTGGGCGGCTTGAGTGTCAGCCCCGTACGCCGCAGCCTTGCCTTGACCTCTATTGTTACCGGGAGGTTCCGGTATTCTTCGGGCCATCGCGCCTTCATCGATCGCCATAGCCCCGGTTTGGCGCGGTGGAGCGCGGGCCCGAAGCCCGCCAGGTCTGTGCCGTATGATTTCGTCTTGGCCAGGGCTTCAGAGATCTCGTTGCGCACCGCCTCTGCGAGGCGGCTCTCGAGGGACGCCAGGGCGCGCTCTGTTGAGAGGTCGACCTCGCCGCCCTGTTCGGCCACGTTGCCCTCCAGCTGCACCTTGACAGAGCCTTCGAGAGCGCCGTCCTTCACCCGTATGCCTACCTGCGCGGAAGATCTCGTCACCTTGAGGGCGACCGGGCGCCTGGAGCCAGGGCACTCGACTTCCACCACCGCGCCCGGGACCTTGTTCCTCGTCCACATGACGCCGCGGGTTTCACGCGGGCTGAGCTCGCCGACCAGCTTGTCCCGGTAAAGTACTCCAGCGCCGGTGAGCCTTGCGGTGGGAACCACCGCTGGAGTCCAAGCTTTAGGCTCTTGCCCCTCCGGGACGGGGCCGGGCTGCGCGGGTTCAGGAACCGGGCCCAACGAGATGAAAGGGATCACTGTGCATGCCGTGTCCCCCGTGATGTCCAGAAGGATCGAATGGACCGTGGGAAGGAAGCCGTACCCGCTTCTCGGCACTACCCTGGAGATCCCGAGGATCTCTTCTGCCAGAGACCTTTCGAGCACACTCTGAGCGCGCGTTACGATCTCGGCGGCAGGGCCCCGGCTCAGAAGGACGAGTGTGCTCCGCCGGATCTCGGGATCACGGTCCCAGAGGTCGAGGAGCTCGAGCATGCCGTGTCGCGCCAGGTCCGCGCCAATGATCGAGGCCGTCTGGTGGGTCCAGTAAGGATGACGGGGCATCTTTACATCCAGCTCCTCTACCGCGCCGGCAATCGTCCAACCCGTGCCTACCCCGACGGACACCCGGCGGCTCCTGATGTCACCACCGCCTTCGCCGCCTGTCTGAGCCGCGCCTCGTGGCCGGTAGAATTCCGCGGTGACCCGAAACCGCGGTCTTCCCGTTCCAGACTCGCTGTTCGCGGCCGCGGAGCCTTCATCGGGTGGTATGATATCCACCGCACCCACGGAGACCATCGCAAGCTGGTTTATCTCGCGCCGGTCCCAGCATCCCGCGACGAGCCCGCAGATAGCCCCGCAGATGACCACGGCGGACCCTATCCGTGCGGCCAGGAAGATGCCCGAGGCTGGCGCAGCAAGCGGTTTGGTGCGCTGGCCCCGCGAGGATCGCGGGGGGCATGCTTGAGTGCCTCCCTGTTGGAAGAGGGGCGTCACGCGAGTCATGCGATGCGAACCTGCCCTCACCACAACCTGTTGACGGGGGCACCCGCCGCACCCTGGGCGTCCTCGCCTTCGCGGCCCTTGCCATTGTCACCGCCGCCCCCGAGCCCCGCGCCCACAGCCACGGCAAGGCCTCTGAGCCTGCGTGGCATCTTCCCGTGAATCTGCAGGCGGGCCTTGGTGCGTGCCGGCCCGGGTGCGGACTCCTCGAGGACGCGCTCTGTGGTGGCCTGCTGTTGCCAACGTGCGGCGACGCGCGGGAGGTCCAGCCTCGGCTCCATGCGGTGAGGGTTCTTGTAGCCTATGAGGCGGGGCCGTAAGCTCATCGCCCACCACGGGGCCCTGAACACCTGGTCGAGCTGGTCGGAAGGCACGAACGGCGCAAGGCCGCTCACGAAGGGGACGCCGAACGATTTCAGGGTCGAGATATGGATGAGGATCGCCAGGAAACTCGCCAGGATCCCGAAAAGCCCAAGGGTCCCCGCGACAACGGTGAGGGGCAGCCGCACCATCCTCGCTACCAGGGCGAGGTCGTATGAAGGGAGCACAAAGGTTGCAAGGGCTGTCAGCGCGATGGTGATGACCATGGCCTCGGACACGAGCCCCGCCCTTACCGCGGCCTCTCCTATGACGAGTGCTCCCACGATCGTCACAGCGGAGCCGATGGGGCGCGGCAGCCTGACGCCGGCCTCGACCATTATCTCGAAGGCGAATATCATGACCAATGCCTCAACGATGGCAGGGTACGGCACGCGCTCCCGTTGCTGGGCGATGGCCACGGCAAGCGCGGTCGGGATGAGCTCCTGGTGGTACGAGGTGAGCACCACATAGAACGCGGGCGCCACCACCGCGATAATCAGGCTCAACCAGCGGAACACACGTATGCCCGCGACCACCGGCCAACGTGAGTAATAGTCCTCCGAGGAATGGAGCAGCAAGGGGAAGGTCATGGGGACAAGGAGGGCGAACGGCGTGCCGTCTATGAGAATGGCGGCAGAGCCTCCGAGGAGTCGCATCGCTACGAGGTCGGGCCTCTCAGTGTGCCCGACTGTTGGGAATATCGAGAGCGGTGAGTCCTCGATGAGCTCCTCCAGATGGCCGCTTTCGATGATGGTGTCCACGTCGATCCCGGAGAGCCTACTCCTTATGGTCTCCAGAAGGTGCTCGGGCGCGAGGCCGTGTATGTAAACGATGGTCATCTTCGTAGGCGAGACCCTGCCGATGTGCACCTCTTCCATGCGTAGCCTCGGGGTTCGAAGCCGCCTTCTCAGAAGGGACGTGTTGGTGCGGAGGTCCTCGGTGAACCCCTCTCGCGGCCCGCGGACCACCGATTCCACGTCCGGTTCGGACACGGCCCGCATCCGCCATTGCTGCGCGGAGGCGACGAGCGCCATGTTCCACCCTTCTCCGAAGACTGCGACCTGGCCGTCCAGGATGGATGCGATCGCCTCGTCGATGGAAGCCGCCTTCTGCAGGCTCATTGTGGTGATGCTGGCTTCAGCGAGACGCTTCGCGGCGGCGCCGATCGGGACCCCGGTTGCGCCGTGGGAGGCCGCGGCGAACCCGTCGATAAGAGCCTTCACAACGTCGCGGTCGACCCCATCCCGGCTTATGAGGCCGTCGATCATCGCGATGCCGAAGGAAGCCTTGCCGGACCCGACTTTCCTGAGGATGAGGTCGGCTGCCGGCTCAAGTGCCTTCTTGACCGCGGTCAGGTTTTCGTCAATGCTCGGGTAGACGGGCGTATTGGGCTGCACCCGTTCACGGGCAGCCGACGGCGTGCCGCGGCGGGGAGCCAGAAGCCTTGCCAGCCTTCGCAGGATCCTCCGTGCATGTCCTAGAGCGTTCATCGGTGCGGCAGAACCTCCGCGAATTAGTATCTCACTTCTGGGAAAGCATAGTCGCGGGGCCGCGGGCGCTTGGCGCGACAAGCCGGCTGCGCAGGGTAGAGGCCGGTGGCCGGGTGGCACAGGGTCTTCCGGCTCTCAGTCAGGGTCGTGCTGGGGACGCGGACCAACGCGAGGACGGCGAGACGGAGGGGAGGGGGCGCTCTGAAGAAATGGCGCAGCCCCGTATCTCAGGGTTCCAGTTCGTGACGTTGGCCTTCTGGTACACGATAGGCACTTCCACGCTCCTGCTGCCATCGAACTACGCGCGCCAGGACACGTGGCTTTCCATTCTGATCGCGGCGGCCGCGGGCTTGCTGGCAATCGCGGTGTGGTTCAGCCTTGGCCGAAGGTTCCCTGGGAAGACGCCCTTCGGATACGCCAAGGACGTCCTTGGCCCTGTGTTCGGCACGCTTATAGGAGTTGTGTACTTCCTGTATTTCACGCACCTCTCGTCGCTTGTTTTGAGAAACGTGATGGAGATGTACGCCACGTCCATATTGACTAGGACGCCGCCCGTCGTCTTCGTCGGAACGATGGTGCTTCTTTCAGCCTGGCTGGTGCGGGCCGGCTTGGAGCCGCTTGCCCGCATGGGGGACCTCCTCGTGCCCTTCCTCGGCGTAGGTATGCCCGTTCTCATCGCGCTTGCGTTCGCCACGCCGGGCCTCACCCACGTGGAGTTTCTCTTGCCCGTGCTCGAACGCGGGGTGATCCCGGTGTTGCGCCAGGCCCTTTGCCTTCTCGCTTTCCCCTTCGGAGAGCTCGTTGTTTTCCTCTTCATAGCGCCGGCCACAGCTCATCCCGAGCGCGCCGGAAAGCTGTTGGCAGTGGCCACGGTCGCCGGTGCGGCCGCGCTGGTCTTCGTTTTCATCAGCAATCTGCTGGCGGTCGGTCCGAACGAGCTCGTCAGGCTGAGTTTCCCCAGCCTCACGACGATCCGCGAGATCCAGCTCGGACAGTTCCTGCAGCGCATCGAGGTGCTCGGCATCCTCCAGTGGACCGCCGGGTCGTTCGTCAAGCTCGCGGTGACCCACTACGCCGCCGTGCTGGGCGCGGCCGAGCTATTCTCCCTCGAAGACCCGCGCCCCATGGCCGTCCCCCTCGCGTTTTCCATCGCGGTTTTGTGCATCACGGAGTATAGCAACCTTCCCGAGATGGTCGAGTTCGCCGCGCGCGCCTTCCCGATATACGCCCCTGTGGTGCAGATAGGCCTTCCTCTCGTCATGCTGGTGGCGTCGTGGCTTCGAGGGCGGGCCGCGAAGCAAGGGAGCGGTGCGACCGGCGCTAGCGGCGCGGAGCATTCACCGCGCTCGGGGACCGTCCGGTGACCCTCTCCAACCCGCTCTTCCCACGGTTAAGTATGAGGTCAGCCACTTGTCAGACGGGCCGGATCTTGGCGAAGCGCGCCCCGCTTGGGGCGCCGTCCCCGAGTGCAACATCGGCTACCCTGCACGGCGCGTGTGCTCTCTGGAACCGGCGGTTACTTATGGCGATCTACTTGGCCGTTTCTCTACGCCCGTACCATGATATACTTGTGTCTAGGCATGCCTGCCCTCGAGGCCCTCCCACCCTGCCGGGCGCGGAGGGAGGATAGGGCCGCATCAACGACGATGCGGGAGAGGATGGACGTCGCGTGAGACCGGACCCTCATTGCATAGAGATCCTCCGCCGCTACGCGCTGCCCGACGGCGTCATCGAGCACTCCGTCAAGGTGGCTGAAGTGGCGAATTTCATCGCCGCGCGACTCGCGGAGCGCGGCAGAGACGTCGACTTGAAGCTGGTGGCGAAAGGGGCGCTCCTCCACGACGTGGGGAAATCCAAGCACCACGTGCGACGCGGCGCACGCAACCATGCCGAGGCGTCCGCGGAGATCGTGCGGGACGAAGGGATGCCGGAGCTTGCGGGGATAGTCGCCCGCCACATACTGGACTCGATAATCAGTGTGGATGAGTACCCCCGGAACTGGGAAGAGAAGGTCGTCTTCTACGCTGACAAGATCGTCACGCGCCGGCTGGTTACGGTGGAGGAGCGATTCGCGGACTTGCACGACAGACGTGCCGACATAACGGATCTCCTCAAGGCGTCGCTTCCTCCGACGAAGGCTCTCGAGGCGGAGATCTTCGCGGCGGCCGGCCTCAGCTGGGACGACCTTGCATCGCGCTTCAGCGGCGACTGGGTGGTTGGGGGGCGGCGGTCGGGGCGGTCGGCATTATAGGCGACGGCAGGCAGATATCGGATGGCAGGGCTCACCGGGCGTGGTATAATGGCTTCGGTGGCGGGGCCCAGGGGACGCCTCGTTTCGTAGATTGACGAGGGAAGGAGCTGGCTGAGCCGGGATGAGCGACGAGTCACGGTCTCTGCCCCGAGGAGCATAGAGGAGCATATAAGATAGAGACCCTCAGGCAGATATGCGAGAGGAACGGGGTGGGCCTGTGCTGTCTCTTCGGGTCGCAGGCCGAGAACGCCTAACATCGGCAGACCTTCGCGGCGACTACGAAGAGACGGTCGCGAGGAAGGCCGCTGACTTAGTACGGCGTCAGGAAGGCCCGATCTTGAGAGGCAGAGATGGCGAGGTGACTAATAATGCCCGAGGAGGCCGCGCGCTTTCGCCGCCCTCTCGCACGCCGAGAAAACCGCGAGCCCGACGGCGAGGTAGGTGGCTCCCACGGCAAGGGCGGTCAGGAGATCCGCCGCCGGCAGCTCCCACAGGCGCTTGTGTTCCGCCATAACCCTGTAGATGAGGCTGTTTCCCATGGAGAGCGGCAGGAACCTTGCCCACGGTATGCGCGAGGGGATGACGAGGCACCCGATGAACGCGAACTGGACGACCTGGAAGAAGGCCTGTATCCTCTTGAACACGAGCGCGAGCCCGCCCAGGGCGAAGCCTGTGCCGTACGCCCCAAGCACCGTCACGATGAGGAGCGGCGCGATGCTCGCAACGTCGAGGTTGAGCCACCGGCCGGTAGTTGCCA